>DATKHR010000165.1:0-7854 GCA_035510155.1 Vicinamibacterales bacterium | reverse complement strand
CCGGCCGCACTGTCCGCAAGAAAACAAAGCCACGGGCAGTTGTGGGAAGAACTGCCAGCGCCTACTCAACGCTGGTCGAGCAACCACCGATAGACCAAGGGGGGGCCAATGAAAACCGCTCGCACGCTCTTCGTTCTCGCGCTGATGGTTCTTCCTGCCGCCGCTTCGGTGCAGGCCGCCCAACAGCACATCGTCAATCCCGATCAACTGACGGCGACGATGACGCAGAACACTATCGCAGAGGCCGGTGATCGCGCCGCCGTACACGAGGCGCTCGGGCGTCCAGAGGTCCGAAATGTTGCCGTCACGATGGGCGTCGATCTTGATCGAGTCAACGCCGCAGTCGACACCATGCACGGCGCCGATCTCGAACAGGCGGCGTCCGCGGCCCGCCGCGTCAATCAAGAACTCGTCGGCGGGGATTCGAGCGTAACGCTCACGACCACGGCGATCATCATCATTCTTCTGGCGATCATCCTGCTCGTCGTCATTGCGAGGTGATGTCGGTCCGACTTTCTCCAGTGATCGAAGGCGCGAAACCCGTGACGATCACATTCCCGCATCGCTTTGACACAGCAAGCGTCTGGCACACCATCCTCAAGGGTGCGTTCGCTTTGAACGCTGTGCTGGTGATCGGCATCGCCCTCAAGTTGTTCACGGGCGACTGGCTAGCGGCGCTCGGTGTGGTCGTCTTGGAGGCGATCGTGTTCGGCTTCACGCGTCTGTTCCTCCGTTTCCAGAGCGGCTCGCGCGGCACGTTATACGCGGATCGTGTCGAGATCGACCCGAATGCGCTTTTCGGCATTCCGCTTCCCGGACCGAGCGGGGAGTACGCTCGCGAACGGTTCTCCGCCGTGCGGGTGGAGTTCATGAGCGGCTCTATCAACGTCGACGCGCCATCCGGTGGGCCGCACGAGCTGGTGTGGCTCGCGGGGAGAGACGGAACGCCCGACGTCCTAGTCGCGCGGACCGATGAGGGAGCGGGACCGGCCGTCGGGGCAGAACTGGGCACGCTGCTCGAGCTACCTGTCGAAGAAAAGAACGCGCCGAGAGTCATCACGCTGTGAGAACGTCTCGGCGCTTGTCCAGCGTACTTCAGAGCGCTGAATCCCTCGACGATTTCAAAAAATCCACATTGCGAAGCGCCCCACCTTGGTTCCCGGCCCTCACGTTCACTTACTCAATCTGCCCGCCGATCACTGGATCGGACTGTTTTGGCGTGGACCACCGGCGTCGGTCAGCGGTCAGTTGCCGACAACGAATAAGCGGCCGGAGTTTTGCGAATAGATCTTCCCGTCGCCGCCTAGCGACGCCGGTGTGTAGGCGGCCCCGAGCGCCAATTGCTGGAAGATTCTCTGCTTGAGAGTACCGCCCTGATTGATCGCGTACAGGTTTCCATCTTCGCTGTTGGCGTAGACCACGCCATTCTTACCGACGACGGGAGCATTCACGCACCACTCGAAGCCGTGCGGGTGGTTCGACACACACTTAATGTTTCCTTGTGCGTCCCGCGTGCAGCTCAGCGTATTGGTATTGCGGAAGCTCCACTCGACCGTGAGGGAAGGGCTGAGCTGCGTCACAAAGTACGCCTCGGGACTTGCGGGATTGCTCGCTGTCCGGTCGCTGGGGCAAAACGTTTCCACACTGCAATACGACCCTCCGCTGTAGTGGTTGTTCTTGATTACCACTGAATACGTGCCATCGTGTGTGTAAATCGCCGGCGTACTGTCCCATCCAAAACCGAACGCACCGAGGAATTGACCATCCGGGCTGAAGCGCATCAGATGTCCCTGTGCATAGTTGTAGAAGGTCAGCGCGCCGAACAGGATGGTGCCGTCAGGTGCAATGGTCGGACTCGAGGACGCATCGTCAAACACGCGGCCCGGCCCCGGTTCATTCGTTCCCGGATCCACGCCTTCCGGTGCGCCCATGCGGCATCCACCGGGCTGCCCATTGACGGGAAGCACGCTTTCCGAACTTGGCGCGGCGTGGCAGCCATCATGCAAATGCCCACGCAACGATGAAGCCCATTTGGCGCTCAAGTCGGCGTTAACGGCGATCAGGTAGTTGTATCGCGACACTTTATGCGCCCGGCTGACGATATAAATGGTGCCGTCCAGCCCAACCGAGGGCGCGACGTTTAATGCCGCCCGCTGCCCGCCGCATTTAGTCGAAGGGGGCACTGCGTCCGGGCTGGGCGGCCAGGGAAGCTGACTGTCGGAGAATTGCACTTTGCAGAGGTCGTTCGCCGATGGCACGGGGTCTCCGATGATCGTTGCGAACTTCAGCATCGCCGTGTAGGACATTTTTTGCACAGAATCGTCCGGCGCGACCTTCACCAGCCACGAATCCACCACGTCGCGCGCGTAGAAGCTCGAGCTGTTGGCGCTGCCACCGGTGATGCGCACGACGCTGTAATAAATGTTGCCCACGTCGTCCGCGGTCAGCGGCGAGGCCGTGTAAGTATTGGCATCAATCTCGTCGAACGGATTGATCCGCGCAGCAACGGTGCCATCCGAACGATTCAGCCTGAAAATAGTGCCCCCGGCGCCCGGATCGTAGATGAACCCGTTGGCCAGCACGGCGTGGTACACCGGCTCCCAAAAGTCGAATGCAGACCCCGGCGCGACCCAGTCGCTATTAAACGTCCAGACGTTTGTCAGAATCGATCCCTGCCACGTGAACTTATTCTGGTGCCACTGTTGCGTCGCGTAACTGTTGACCGTGTACGTGCCGCTCTTGGACTCCATGTAAACGTCGCTTCCGTCGACCAGCGGCGTCTGGTAATGTGCGAGCAAGTCGCCTCCGTTGGCCGCTGTCTCATCGGGAACCAGCGGGTCGTACACGATATTCGCGAGGATGCGGTTCAAGTTCTGTCCGGCGACGTTCAACGTGTCCGTATGCTGCGCATTCTGCCCCCACTGCGGCCAGCTCGGATCAACTGCGGCAAACGTAGTTAGCGGACTCGACCGAACAATCCACACGGCGACAGCAAGAATGCCAAGAAATGGCCCCGACCAGCGACGGCTTCTCATGGTGACCTCCTGCAGGGTGACACCACCCCGATTTGGCTCTCCCCTCAGGCCTGGAGCGAAGTTCGCCTCGAATGAGCGCGCCAGAGATAGCACTCTCGCCTCCCGCGGTCAACTGCAAGCATGGAACTGGAACGCGGCCCTTCTGATCGTGGAGCGGACGTTAGACTGGTTGGCCGGCGGCTCGGGTTGACCGTAGACGCCCGCGTGTCTGAAGCATTCCCGCACGTCCTTGGGCCCGTGCCGCTGCAGGCGCAAGAACTCTAGGGCCGTCTGCTCATGCGTGCGACGGTTAGACTCGCAGGCGCTCAGTCTTCCCCGGCTGTGCAATCGTAAACTGCCACGCTCCCAGGGGACGCCGACACCAACAAACCCTCGCGATGAGGATGGAGATCAACGATGCCGTTTCCGAACATGCTCTTCTGGTCGCTCTTCGCTTCGTACGTCGTGCACATTCTCGACGAGACTCTTCTGAATGGTGGATTCGTGCAGTGGCTCGTCGAGAACTTCTGGCCACAGTATCACGTGCGGATGTTCTTCTGGTTCAACGCGGGGGCAATCGCCGCGATTGTCGCCAGCAACGTTCTCTTTGACAGCCTCGGCGGTCATTGGGTGATTCTGCCAATCGTCTGGCTGGCCGGATTCGTCACCCACGCGTTCACGTTTCACTTGTATTGGACGATTCGGCGGAACACCTACTCGCCTGGTCTGGTCACGAGTCTGTTGTACGTGATCATCTTCTACCTGCTGATCAGATACGGCGTCGGCGGCCGTCTCGTGGACGCCGCGGACTTCGTAATCGGCACAATCGCAGGCATCGCGACGATTGGCGCCTTCCTGACTGTGGGGCCGACGGTTCTCTTTCCGCGGCTCGCGGAGCGCCGCGAAGTCACACACAGTTGATGGGCCAAGGAGCGGGTGCGGGTCGGTCCGTCCACTCGACTCAGCGACGATGTCCGCGAAAAATCGCGCGGCGGTGGGTGGGACTGCCCCTAGACGAGGATTAGTCCCGCGCCCTCGTTCACACTGGCAACCCGGACTCAGTCGTGGTGCAACGCGTCAGTCGCGTCGGTGGAGTTAGCACGGCGGCAGGGTCCGATCATCGCGGCGCTGCCAGCCACCGCAAGAACCATCGCCATGCCGAGATACGCGACCGGATCCAAGGGATCGATCTGCGCCGGCGTGTTCCGAAACATCCCCGCAACCGGCGGCGCAATCGTCACCGTGGCGAGCGTGCCCGCGGCCAGGCCGGCGGAGATCGGTCGCCAGCCTGTCCACAGCACGATGCGCGTGACATGCCGCGCATTCGCGCCAAGCGCAATGCGGATACCAATCTCCTTCATCCGGCGCGCTATCGCAAACGCGACGGCTCCGTACACGCCAATCGATGCGAGGCACAGCGCGGCGGCCGCCACGAACACAATCATCTCGATAAGCCGTAGGAAGCGGTCGGCGACTTCGCGCCGGATCGCCGCGAGTGTGCGCGGCTCGGTGACGGCGTTCGGATCCAGGTCGACAACGGCGCCGCGAACTGCCGTCGCGAGCCGGGACCCCTCGCCCTCGAAGCGCACAAGGAGCGCGTCGCCGATCGCCTCCGGAGTGCGTCGTCGGTACGCCGCACGTTGTGCGGGGATGCCGAGCAGCGAGGGCACGTCGCGTACCACGCCGATCACCGTCAGCGGCTCCGTTTGCGTGGAGAGCTGGAGGCGCTCACCCAGTGGATCCGTTGTAGGCCAGAGCGACCGCGCGAGCGACTCGGACACGACGACTGCCATCCGGTCGACCGGGTCCGGAAACGTCGCGCCGCGTACAAACTCGAGGCTGATCGTATCGAAATAGGTCGGCGCGACATCGCTCACGCTCGCGGGTGTCTGAACCCCATCGCGCTCCGACGTCACGACGATCGTCGGCGCGGCAGCGTCACCGCCGACGGTATTCGCGTATGCCGTGGACCGGACCCCTGGCATCGCACGCACCCGTGCTTCGAGCCGTTCATAGAACGTGGCCACCGTGATCCGCGTGTGCGGCGGCATCGAGATGCGCAGAATGGCGGCCAGGACGTGCTCGATCTCGTAACCGGGGTTCGCCACCAGCCGCCGCTCCGCTCGGAGAAAGAGCGCAGCGCCGATGAGGAGCACCAAGCTCATCGCGACCTGCGCCCCGATCAAGATGTCGCGCGGCTCCCACCGGCCGACGCCGAACCAGCGCGCGTACGGACGCAGGGCTGGCGCCACGTCGGGTTTCAGTGACTCGATCGCGGGCGCCACACCCGCCATCAACGCGGCCAGACTGGTGGCGGCCACAAGATAGAGCAGCACGGCACGATCGACCGCAAACGGGTAATACGGTAGCGTCGGCATGGCCGCTTTGAACAGCCGCGGCACCACATAGGCCAAGTAGGCGCTCGGAGGCGCGGCCATAGAGGCCAACAACCCGGTTTCGGTCAGGAGCATGCGGGCCAGGCGCCCGCGACTAGCGCCGAGTGACACGCGCACCGCCATCTCGTGGCGCCGCGCTACCGCCCGCGACAGCATCAGCACGGCGACATTGACTGACGCGATGAGGAGCACCAGCGCGAGCGCACCCATCACCAGCGGCACCATCCAGGCCGCCACCTCCCGGACGAGCGGCGCTTCAATCATCGATCCATCGGTGACGCGCAGCACCGTCTCCCGACCTGGCACGAGTTGATCCTGCCGCCTCGCTATGATGCGCAGTTCCGCGGCCGCCGCCGATCGAGCAATGCCCGGACGCAACCGTCCGGTCATTCCCAGCAGCCACGGCGTCGCGCGCTCGCGCGCGATCGAACGGCCGTCGAAGAATACGGACGCCATCGTGTACGGCACCCAGATCGGACCTCGCAACTGCCCGTCATAGTTGTGTGGCACCACACCGACGATGTTGAAGCTTCGGCCACTCAACGTGAGCGTCCTTCCGACGATTCCCGGATCGGCGGCGTACCGGTTCCGCCACAGATCCTCGCCGATCACCGCGACGGCAGTAGCGTCGGGCGAGGCACAATCGTCGTTCCGCAGCACACGGCCTACAAGAGGATGCGCCGGCGCGTAGACTTCAAAGAAATTGCAGGTGACGAGCAGCGGCAGGTCGGAGCCCGCGTGAACCGGCGTCCACGCCGCAAGCGCTCGGAGCGACGCCGCGTTCGCGTAGGCGTCGTAGTCCTGCAAACTGACCGGCGACGGCTGCACCTCAACTTCGACGAACGTGGCAGACTCGGCGGCGACGCGAGGTCTGAACAGCAAGCCGTTGATCACCGTGAAGACGCCCGCGTTTAATCCGATGCCAAATGTCAGCGTGAGCACCGTCGCTCCCGTTAACAAAGGCTGCTTCGCAAACAGCCGCGCCGCCTGACGCGAATCCTGAAACACACCTCGAAGCATGACGACTCAGACGAGAGTTGCGCAAACAAAGTTCGCGCGACAAGACGGATTCACGATCGGTGCTGAAGACTACGTCCTGGCGGCATCCGGCCCGAACTTTCGCCAATCGCCTCCGCCGACCAGGCCCCGACATCTGTGTCCACGTCCTGGAGCGCCCCGGCCAGTTCTCCAAGAATTGGCCGGATGCTCACTCGGCACCGAGCGATCCGACCAGTACCAGCTGATCGGTCAAGCCTAATCAGCGCGCGGGCCCACGCCGATAAGAGCAAGCATGACGGTCCACCGGCTATTCCTGTCCCTCCTGATTCCGGCATCGGTGATGATAACGTCGGCCTGCTCCAATCCGCTCAGCAGTCTGTTCGGCAATCCAACGACGCCTTCGACGGACACCCCGATCACCGATACCTTCAACGGCACCCTCGCACCGAACGGCTCGCTCGTCTTCACGTTTTCCGTGGCGACGGCGGGCAGTGTCGCCATTACGCTGACATCGGTATCGCCAGCGACGACAAGCCCGCTCGGGCTAGGCGTCGGGCCGTCCAGCAGCGGGAGCTGCACGATCGCGAGCTCGACGTCTGGAGCAATTGCCGCCGGGAATCCGCAGCTGTCGGCGACGGAGAACCCTGGCACCTTTTGTGTGAAGGTCTCCGACGCTGGCAGCCTGATGACTACGTCGACCGTGACCGTGACCGTCACGCACCCCTGACGCGATTACGCCTCACGCGCAGCGATTGAAAATGACCGCACCCGATCGCCGCAAAATGGCGACAAGCCGTGACCACCCGCCAGCGGTCAGCCTGACGCGGCGAGCCGCGCGAACTGAAGCTTCAGCGCGTTGACCTCTGCCAGGTAGCGCCGGGCGTCGTGGTCGCCGCATCGCTGGCCGCGTTTGAGCCGGAACCGGCTGCGCGCGTACACGTCGCCGGCCCCGCTCCCACACAGGTGGATGACCGCCGCGAGGTCCTGCTGCTGCCGCAGCGAGGCGGTGACAATGCGGTTGCGGTCGAGTGTGCGCGCGACATTGCGATCCAGCAAAGCGGCGGTCATTTCCACCGCATGCCCGGGCACGACGCGCGTATAGAGCGCGTTGAACCAGCACGACCGCGGGTCGTACCAAGGGCCGTCCTCGACGACAACGTGGTCATGGATGCAATAGCGTCTCGCGTCGACGAAGGTGCCGTTCGTGATCTGAAACATGCCGACTGCGCTCGAGGCCGGCCGGTACACCTCGAATGGGTTCCAACTGGGTCGCCACCGCCAATAGGTCCGTGCGACGGGGTTGCCGCTGCCCTCCACCTGGGCCAGTGCGGCCAGCAGTTCCGGCGTGATGACCGCTGTGGAGTACTTGGCGAATAGCAGGCCGTACTGCCGCCAGGTCTGCGCCGGAGGCTTAACGAGCGAGCCGCTGACCGGGAGGAATACCT
>DATKHR010000164.1:0-2524 GCA_035510155.1 Vicinamibacterales bacterium | reverse complement strand
AGATGCCAGTTGCCGGTCAGGTCCGCGATGAAACCAAACGCCGGCGGCGACAGGATCGCGGCCGCCGCCGACCCGGTGTTCATGAACCCGCTCGCCGTCCCGGAATATTTCGGCGCGATATCCATTGGAATCGCCCACATCGGACCGATGACGACTTCCGCGAAGAAGAAACCCGCACCAAGACTCAGCGTGATGGTGGTCAGGTTGCGAGTCAGAAGCATGGGCAGGAGGCACACGAACGCGCCAATAAACCCGGCCATGATGACATTGCGCCGAGCCTGCCGCAGGTCGCGCGTGTGCTTCAAGATGCGATCGCTGACGGTCCCGCCGACCAGGTCGCCCCCGACGCCGGCAAAGAAGACGGCCGACGAGAACAAGGCGGATTGCCGCAGGTCGAGCTTGTACTCATTCAAGAAGAACGTCGGCAGCCAGCTCAGATACAGCCACAGCGTCCACCCGTAACAGAAGTACACAATCGTCACCGGCAGCATGCGCACAGCCAGACGCATCCACGGTACTTGAGGGCGTTCCGCCGCCGTTTGTGCGCCTCGCTGAGGGAGCGCGTCGAGCTCCTGTCGCGTGATGTGCTTATGGTCGGCTGGATCGTCGCGAAAGTACCAGACCCACGTCATCACCCACACCAGACTGCAGCAGCCCAGCGCCACGAACGACCCCCGCCAGGTGGCAAGCGCGATGAGCAATGCCACGACAGGCGGCGTGATGGCATTGCCGAGCCGCGCAAACGCGTGCGTGATCCCCTGCGCAAAGCCCCGGCGCGCCGGCGGCATCCAGAGTTGCATCGCGCGGGTTGCGACGGGGAACGTCGCGCCCTCGCCCACGCCAAGCACCACGCGAATCAGGAACAGCGTCGTCAGGTTCGTCGCCAGGCCTGTGAAGATCGTCGCTCCGGCCCAAATCAGACCGCACACGAACAGCGTCAGACGTGGCCCGACCCGGTCGCCGACCCAGCCGCCAAAAACCTGAAACAGCAGGTACGGATACGCGAACGCCGAGAAGACGAGCCCGAGCTGCGTGTTGGTCAACGAGAGCTCGCGTCGGATGTCGCTGGCGGCGGTCGCGACGTTGACGCGATCGACGTAAGTGATGAGATACATCACACAGAGCAGCCCGAGGACGACAGTCGTCGGCTTCAGGTGATTTCGGGTCATCGAGGCTCACGTTGGGGTGGCGCGGATGGACGGGGTGCACCTTCAGCCAGGACGGACCGCAACAGCACGGCGGGGTGAACCGCGGTGACGCCCGCGAAATGTGCGATCTGTTCGCGGCACGAGGTACCGCACGCGACCAGCACGGAGTCCGGCGCCATCGCCCTGACGGCGGGCAGGAGCTTCCGTTCGCCGATCGCTCGAGAGACGTCGTAGTGCTCCGTCGCATAGCCGAACGATCCCGCCATCCCGCAGCATCCGGCGTCGAGGTCGACGACGGTTGAGGACGGAAGGCGGGAAAGCAATGCCCGCGCCGGTGATACGAGCCCCATCGCCTTTTGGTGACAATGGCCGTGCAACAGGATCGTTCGTGGCCCTTCCCGGATCGACAGGTCGATCGAGCCGGTGCGCGACTCGTGCTCGACGAGCTCTTCGAACAACACGCACGCACTGGCGACGGCCTGCGCCCGACGCCGTAAGTCGCCGCGCAGCAACGCCGGCGCGTCCTCACGAACCGCCGACAGACAGCTTGGCTCGAGAAAGACGATGCGCTCTCTCGCGGCCGCGGCCCCTGCCAGCGCCTCGGCGTTCCGTCCAGCCAATCTCCGAGCCTTGTCCAGCATCCCTTGTGAGATGAGGGGGCGCCCGCAACAGGCGTGAGGCACCAGCCGTGCCGTGATGCCGCCGCAGTCGAGCACCTCGACCGCGGCGATTCCGATCTCAGGATGACAGTAGTTGGTGAAGGTGTCGTTGAACAGGACGACGGACCTGCGGCCATCGCCGCCGGTGGCGCGCGAACCGCGGCTCTCCTTTTCTCTCCCGTGGCGCGGGGATGCCCGCCGCCCAAATTCCCGCGCAAATGTCGAGCGGGCGAGCTGAGGCATCGCGCGCCGGCGATCGATGCCCAACGCCATCTCGCCCAGCCGCCGCGCGATTCTGCTGCGCGCCACGACCGTCGCCAGCCCAGGGATGCCGCTGCCCCAGGCCAGGAGCGTGTGAATGTTCCCGATCGCTCGTGCACGCAGCGGCATGCCCTTTCGCTGCCAATAGTCGGCCAGAAACTCACTCTTGAAGCGCGCGACGTCGACGCCCACGGGACACTCGGCTTTGCACGCGCGGCACTCGAGGCACAGGTCCAACACGTCAAAGAGATCGTCCGGCCCGAGACCCGCTTCGGACAGGCGGCCGGCCATTGCCAGACGGAGCGTGTTCGCGCGGCCACGCGTGGAATGCTTCTCCTCGCGCGTGGCCATGTACGACGGACACATCGTGCCGTCGAGCGTCTTGCGGCACACCCCGAGGCCGCTGCACATCTCGACCGCGCGGCCAAGGCCGCCGTATTCGCCGTAATCGAAGAA
>DATKHR010000163.1:0-3891 GCA_035510155.1 Vicinamibacterales bacterium | reverse complement strand
ATTCAAATCATTCTGTTTCCCCTGCAGCACAAGAGCATCGTATCGATGCGGAAGATGCAGGAAATCCAGCCGCAGATGAAAGCGATTCAGGATCGATACGCCAAATACAAGGCCACCGATCCTGAAAAGCAGAAAATGAATCAGGAACTGATGGCGCTCTACAAGGAGCGCGGCGTCAACCCGGCGAGCGGGTGCGTTCCCATCATCCTGACGATGCCGCTCCTGTTCGCGATGTGGGCGATGCTGCAGACGTCTATCGAGCTGCGCGGCGCGACGTTCATGTGGATCCGCGATTTGACGCAGCGCGACCCGTACTACATCACGCCCGTGCTGATGGGCCTGACACAGTTCTGGCAGCAGCTCATTACGCCGGCGGCCGGCGCCGATCCCGCTCAGCAGAAGATGATGAAGCTCATGCCGGTCTTCATGACCGTCATGTTCATTACGCTCCCGGCCGGAGCGCTGGTGTACTACACGGTCAGCAACCTCTTGAGGATCGGTCAGCAGTACATCACGAACTCCATCATCGGGCCCCCGAAGGTTCTGTCTCCCCGCCCGGCGGCGGAGCGGCGTGTGAAAAGAGTGGGCGGCGCCAAAGCCGACGTTGCCAATGACAAAGGAAGCGTCAAGGGCTAGCTGTCTTATGACCAATCAGGCCACACGCCCCATCGTCGAGTTTCTCGATCGAGTCATCCGAGCGTTCGGCATCAACGCCTCGGTGATTGTCGAAGAGACCGCCGACGGCCCGCGCCTCAATCTGGCCGGCGATGAGGCTGAGCTGCTCGTGCGCCACCGCGGCGAGCCGCTCAAAGCGCTTCAGCATATTGTGGACATGTCGTTCGGGCGCAGTCTGCCGGCCGAACAACGCGTCTTCGTCGACGCGCTGGAGTACCGGAAGGGGAAGGACGTCGAGCTTCGGAAGATGGCGCTGTTCCTAGCGCAGAAGGCAAAAGACACCGGCCTGGATCAGCAACTCGGTCCTCTGAATCCCTACGAGCGCCGAATCGTGCACATGGCTGTGGCGGAAGTCCCGGGCGCGACGACCGAGAGCGTCGGCGATGCGTTCTCGAAGACCGTGTTGATCTCGCTGCGCAAGTAAGTGTCTTCGAGCCTCGAGTAACGAGCAACGAGTACCGAGCCACGAGTCCCGTCCGTGCTCTTCTCACCCGACGACACGATCGTCGCCATAGCGACGCCTCCGGGCCGCGGCGGCATCGGCGTCGTGCGCGTCAGCGGCCCCGAGGCCATCGCCATCGCCGCCCGGCTGATCGAGCGCAATCACTCAGGAACAGGGGCTAAAGATAGTCTCCCTGCGCGGCGGGCCATCCTCGCGCGATTCGCCAGCGCAACCGGCGTCCGCGATCAGGTCATCGTGACGGCCTTTCCCGCTCCCCGCTCCTACACGGGCGATGACGTCGTCGAGGTCAGCGCACACGGCAGCCCCGTCGTTCTACGCGCGATCGTGGAAGGCGCGGTCGCCGGCGGCGCAAGGCTCGCCGAGCCCGGCGAGTTCACGCTGCGCGCGTTCGTCAACGGTCGCGTCGATTTGATGCAGGCCGAGGCGGTCGCGGATCTCATCGATGCCGTCACTCCGCTGCAGGCCCGCGCGGCGTTCGATCAACTCGACGGCACGTTGACGCGCGCCATCGGCGAGCTCGATCGGTCGCTCTTCGATCTCATCGCACGGCTCGAAGCCTCGGTCGATTTTCCGGATGAAGGCTACCATTTCGTGACACCAGGGGACCTTCGGCGGGCGCTCGATGCCTTGACGGATCGCACGGCGGCGCTGCTGGCTGACGCGCAGCGCGGCCGGCTGGTGCGCGAGGGACTGCAGGTCGTCATCGTCGGCCGGCCGAACGTCGGCAAATCGAGCCTCTTCAACGCGCTCGTCGGTGCGTCGCGGGCGATCGTGACGGATCGGCCCGGCACGACTCGCGATCTCGTGACGGAGGTCGTCGACATCCACGGCTTGCGCGTGACGCTCGTTGACACGGCAGGCCTGCGCGAGACGGAAGATATCGTCGAAGCAGAGGGCGTGGAGCGGTCGAAAGGCGCGCAGCAGGTCGCCGACCTTGTCCTCATGGTGATCGACGAGGACGACCCGACGCCCCCCTCGCTCGGCCGCGCGAAGCACCTGGTCGTCCAAACGAAGATCGACCTCGGACACTCAATCCACCGCGCGGCGGACGTGCGCGTTTCAGCGACGACCGGCACCGGACTGAACGCGCTCCGGAACGCGATAGCGTCGACGCTCGACGTCGAGCCGCGGCGCGACCAGCCGCAAATCACCAACGTCAGGCACGCGACGCTCGTCGCGAGGGCGCACGAGGCGCTGGCGCGGGCGAAGTGCGCCGTCATGATGGAGGGCGGGGCAATGCCGGAAGAATTCGTGCTGGTTGATCTGCAGGAGGCGCGTTGCGCGCTTGAAGAGATCACGGGCCGGCGCGCACCCGACGAGTTGCTGGCGCACATTTTTTCGCGGTTTTGTATCGGAAAATAGGTCGCTCGCGTGACCGGCACATACGATGTCGTGGTGGTCGGCGCAGGACACGCGGGCTGTGAGGCCGCGTATGCCGCCGCGCGTCTCGGCGCTCACGTGGGGCTTTGCACGCTTTCGCCGGAGACGGTCGCGCACATGCCGTGCAACCCAGCGATCGGCGGAACGGCCAAAGGGCACCTCGTGCGCGAAATCGATGCGCTTGGCGGCTTGATGGCCCGCGCGATTGACGCCACCGGCCTTCAATTCAAGCTGCTCAACCGGAGCCGCGGACCAGCGGTCTGGTCCCCTCGTGCGCAAGCCGACAAGCGCGTCTACGGTCAGTGGGTCAAGCGTGCGCTTGATGCGGAGCCGAGCATCGAATGGATCTTCGCGAAGGCGGGCCGCATCCTGGTCAACGGCGGTCGAATTGCGGGGCTCGAACTCGAGGGCGGCGGAACCTGCCGCTGCCGCGCCCTCGTTGTCACCACCGGTACCTTTCTGAATGGCCTGATCCACGTGGGCAACGAGCAGCGAGCTGCCGGGCGCGCGGGCGAGCCGCCTTCGCGTGACCTGGCTGAATCGCTCAAGTCGTTCGGATTCGAGTGGGGGCGCTTGAAGACGGGAACGCCACCGCGGCTCGATCGAGAGAGCATCGATTTTGACCGACACGTCAGAGAGGGGCGGTTCAAGGTTGAGCCAGGCGATGCTCCTCCCGTTCCGTTCTCGTTCCTGACGCCGTCAATCGACCGGCTCCAGATCGACTGCCATCTCATTCACACAAATGATCGCGTCCGCGATCTTGTCCGCGCGAATGTGCATCGATCGCCATTGTTCAACGGACAAATCCGCGGCATCGGCCCACGCTACTGCCCTTCGCTCGAAGACAAGATCATTCGATTTCCGGACAAAGAGCGTCATCAGCTCTTCCTCGAGCCGGAGGGCGCCGACGCGCGCGAGATCTACGTCAACGGCTTCTCCATGTCGCTTCCGAGAGACGTGCAGACGGAGCTGGTTCACGCGCTTCCAGGGCTCGAAGACGCGGTGCTGCTGCGCCCTGGTTATGCCGTCGAATACGATTTCATCCAGCCGACCGAGCTGACGCGCACGCTCGAGACGAAGCGGATCGGCGGCCTGTTTCTCGCTGGCCAGATCAACGGCACGTCGGGATACGAGGAGGCCGCCGCGCAAGGCCTCATGGCAGGCGTAAATGCCGCACGTGCGGCTTTGAGCTGTGACCCTGCCCATGGCGGGGAACGGCCCGTGGAAGCAAGTTTCACGCTAGGACGCGAAGAGGCGTACATCGGCATCCTGATCGACGACCTCATTACGAAAGGCTGCCTCGAACCCTATCGAATGTTCACATCGCGAGCCGAGCACCGCCTGCTGCTGCGCATCGACAACGCTGATCTTCG
>DATKHR010000162.1:0-3053 GCA_035510155.1 Vicinamibacterales bacterium | reverse complement strand
AGATCGGCGTGCTCAAGGCAAAGCCGGCTTGAATTCAACTGGCCCCATAATCTGAGTATTTTGCAAGCGAACGACGGCCGGCTGGCGAGAAGCCACGGCAAAGCCGTTCGCGTCCAATCACCGCCGTCGTCAACTGGGACGGCGAGATTCGAGAAATGAGTCTGGTGTCGGGCTCGCGCCTCGGCTTCTACGAAATCGTCTCGTTGCTGGGCAGCGGCGGGATGGGCGAGGTCTATCGGGCGAGGGACACCAAACTCGGGCGCGACGTCGCGCTCAAAGTCCTGCCCGACGCACTCGCCCACGATCGCGAGCGGCTCGCGCGATCCGAGCGTGAGGCGCACCTGCTCGCCGCGCTCAATCATCCGGCCATTGCGCACATTTACGGCATTGAGGACTCCACAGGCACGCCGGCGCTCGTGATGGAGCTGGTCGACGGGCCGACGCTTGCGGATCGCATCGCCCAAGGTCCCCTTCCGCTCGATGAAGCGTTGCCAATTGCGAAGCAGATCGCCGAAGCGCTCGAAGCCGCGCACGAGCAGGGCATCATCCATCGCGACCTGAAGCCCGCGAATATCAAGGTCCGGGCCGACGGGACGGTGAAGGTGCTGGATTTTGGCCTCGCGAAAGCGTTCGACCCCGCAGCGTCCTCGGTTACGGGCGCGACGATGTCGCCGACGCTGTCGCTCCACGCCACGCAGGCGGGAATCATTCTCGGGACGGCCGCGTACATGGCGCCTGAGCAGGCCCGCGGCAAGGCCGTCGACCGGCGCGCGGACATTTGGGCGTTTGGATGCGTGCTGTACGAAATGCTCACCGGGCGGCGTGCGTTCGAGGGCGACGACGTGTCGACGATATTGGCGGCGGTGTTGAAGACGGATCCCGATTGGCAGCTTCTTCCGCCCGGCACTCCGCCCGGTCTTCGGCGATTGCTGGTCCGCTGCCTGCACAAGGACGTGAAAGATCGACTGCAGGCAATCGGTGACGCGCGCATCGAGACTCGCGATCTGGCCAGTGGAACACCGGAAACACCCACGACGTCGCCAACGATGCCCGCGAGGTCGCTGTGGCGCCGCGCGATCCCGCTGGCTGCCGTCGCACTCATCGCGGCAACGCTCACAGGCGCGATCGTCTGGTTCGCGGGACGATCGACATTTGCGAAGCCGCGGCTCTCGCGGCTGCACATCACGCCCCCGAGCGCAGCAGCGCTCAGCCTCAACAGCGTCGGTCGCGATGTCGCGATCACACCCGACGGCTCGCGGATTGTATACGTCGGCGCGAACGGGACGACACTTTTTGTCCGCCCGCTCGATCGGCTCGGCCCGATCTCGCTCGCCCGCGGGGAGGCACTCCGCGATCCGTTCGTGTCGCCAGACGGGCAGTGGGTGGGCTTCTTCGACGGGCCTCAGACATTGAAGAAGGTGGCGATTACCGGCGGACCTGCGGTGCTGGTGGCGCCGCTCGATGCGAACGAGCGTGGCGCGACCTGGGCACCGGACGGAACCATCATCTTCGCGACGCTGTCCGCCACGACCGGACTGCAGCGTATCAGCGCCGATGGGGGCGAGCCGGCGGTGCTGACGCGCCCGGACCGGGCGCGGGGGGAAGCCAATCACTGGTGGCCCGAAATACTGCCGGGTGGTCAGGCGGTCCTGTACACGGTGATGGCGGCAACGGGTGGGCTCGACGCAGCCTCCATTGCCGTCCTCGACGTGCGGAGCGGCCGGTCGACGATCGTGCTGCGAGGCGGCAGCGGCTCGCAGTACGCGCCGAGCGGGCAGCTTGTGTACGGGGCTGCGGGGACTCTACGCGCGGTCGGGTTCGACGCGACGCATCTCAGCGTAGTCGGTCCGTCGGGTGCCATCCTGCCGGACGTGCTGACGTCACCGATCGGTGCGCTTGAAGCCGGGCTCGCACGGGACGGCACGCTCGTCTATGTGAATGGCGGCGCGGGTAGCCTGGAGCGTACTCTCGTGTGGGTGGATCGCGAAGGTCGGGAGACGCCCACTGGAGCGCCGCCTCGCCGGTATTTTTATCCAAGGATCTCGCCCGATGGCACGCGCGTCGCCGTGAGCGTCAACGAACTGGACAACAACATCTGGGTTTGGGACTCCTCCGCAGCGTTGTTGAGACGTATCACCTCTGGATCGGCTGTTGATGCGGGTCCTGTGTGGACGTCTGACGGCCGCCGCATCGTGTTCATGTCGTCTCGCGCGGGGCCACAGAATCTGTTCAGTCTGGCGTCGGACGGCACTGGCACTCTCGAGCGGATGGCTGAAAGTCCGAATTCTCAGGCTCCCACAGCCATCACGCGCGACGATACGCTGGTGTTCACGGAATGGTTCCCTGACACTGGTGCCGATGTGATGACGCTCCGGTTGGGTGGCCCGCATCAGGTCTTTCCGCTCGTGCGAGCACGCCTCAACGAGCGGAATGGGACGGTGTCGCCCGATGCGCGCTGGTTGGCGTATGAGGCCGACGATTCAGGGGCGTTTGACATTCACGTCCGCCCGTATCCGGACGTTAACAGCGGACATTGGCAGATCTCGACGAGTGGCGGCACGCAGCCGGTGTGGGGCCCGAAAGGGCAGGGACTATTCTACGTCGCGCCGGAGGGCGCATTAATGCGTGTCGCGGTGGCGGGCGGGGCGGCGTGGGCGGCCGGCGCACCGGCGAAGGTGCTCGAGAACCGATATGTGACGAGCACGGTCGGCCTCTACCAGCGCAATTACGATATTGCTCCGGACGGGCAGCGATTCCTGATGATGAAAGCCGCGAGCGACCCGACTGATGCGCCGCCGCAGATCGTCGTCGTCCAGCATTTCGACGAGGAGCTGAAGCGCCTCGTGCCGACGAAATAGACATGGCACTCACCGCGGGTACGCGCCTCGGGTCCTATGAAATCCTCGCGCCGCTTGGCGCGGGCGGCATGGACATCTGAGTTCCGCCGTCAAGCAAAATGTTTGACAAGCGGCGACCCGCGCCGACAAAGCGCGTCGATGTATCTTCCCTCGTTGTAGGGCGTGCGATCCTTCCAACAGCGAAACAGAATCCGA
>DATKHR010000161.1:0-4070 GCA_035510155.1 Vicinamibacterales bacterium | reverse complement strand
GTAGGCGATCCACGAGCTGGACGAGCGCCCGGTTGGCTGGACGGGTTCACCGACGTGACACCGAGTTCGAGAAGGGGCGCTCGTGTCCAGGCTTCACGCATCAGTCTCTGGTGAGCGGTGCGGGGCACCGCCACGGATAGGAGTAGCGCAGGAGCCAGGGCTCCTGCGAAACGAAGCCGCCAGCTCTCGATCGTGTGGACGCACGACGACCAACGCGCCCGGCGTGTTGGATGATTTTCGGCGTCACGAGCTCGCTGCCTGCGCAAGGCCCGCTCTTGGCTGGGGCTGCTCGGCGGCTCGATAGAGGTGTGCTTACGTGCTGAAGAAAACCGGGGGACTTGACAACAACCGGCCTCATAGGAGGAGTCCTGCCGGGCGCGCCACATTTTCCTCAGGAAGACCCGGATCGTCACTTGCGCCCCGGTCGGTTCCGGTGCGTACTATGCCCGCCGCGTCGTCGAGTTGGCGCGCGGCCCGGAGCAGATCGCCCGCGCTGACGATAGCGTAACGGCGGTAGATCGCCTCCGTGTTTTGGCCCACCATGGCCATCGCCACACTCCGCGGGACGCCGGCACGCACGGCGGTGGCTGTCCGCTCGGTATAATGCGGCACCACCACAATCCGGATTGGCCCTCGGTTCCGGCACACGGCTCGGCGCTTATGAGATCTTGACGCTGATTGGCAGCGGCGGCATGGGGGAGGTGTATCGGGCCCGAGATACCCGGCTGGACCGCACGGTCTCGATCAAGGTGTTATCGCCGCAGCTCGCGGCAGATCCGCAGCTACGAGAACGGTTTGATCGCGAGGCGCGCGCCATTTCCTCGCTCAATCACCCACACATTTGCGTGCTGCACGACGTCGGTCGTGATGGTGACGTCGACTTCCTCGTCCTCGAATTCCTCGAAGGGCAGACGCTGGCTGAGCGACTGGAGGCCGGACCCCTGCCGGTCGACGACGCGCTACGCTACGCGATCCAGATCTGCGATGCCCTCGAGAAGGCGCACCGTTCTGGAATCGTTCACCGGGACCTCAAACCCGCGAACGTCATGCTCACGAAAACGGGGGCCAAGCTGCTGGACTTCGGCCTCGCGAAGCCGGCGTCAGCGGTTCTGGCAGCAAGCGGCCTATCGATGATGCCGACAACACCGCCTGGCCTGACGGCGCAGGGGACGATCCTCGGGACGTTTCAATACATGGCGCCCGAGCAGATCGAGGGCGTCGATGCCGACGGGCGCTCGGACATCTTTGCCTTCGGCGCCGTGTTGTTCGAGATGATCGCGGGCCGGCCGGCGTTCGAGGGTAAGACGCGCGCGAGTCTCCTTGGCGCGATTCTCAAAGACACGCCGCCGCGCCTGTCCGCCCTGACACGGTTGTCGCCGCCAGCGCTGGATCGCATCGTCGCGACGTGCCTGGAAAAGGAGCCCGACGATCGGTATCAGTCCGCGCGTGATCTGCTGCGCGAATTGACGTGGATCGCACAGCGGCCAACTGAGGCAGATGGTCCGGCTGAAGCCGGACGCCGCACGGGGGCCACTCGCACGTGGCGTCTGCCGGTAGCCGGACCCGCCGGATGGACGGTCGTCGCACTCGGGGCGATCGCGCTCGTCGCGACGGGCACGCTGGCCATGCGTCATCTCGGCGAGACGCCGCCGGCCACCAATCCGATTCAGTTCACGATCGCCGCACCCGAGAATCTGCAGTTCGGTGGTCCCGCCGCCGGCGGCACCGGCGGCGTGTCACAACTGGCCGTGTCTCCGGATGGCCGACAGGTGGTGTTCGTCGCTGGCGGGCAATCGGAGTACGCGCTTTGGGTACGACCGATCGGCTCGGTGGCATCGAGGCAGCTCCCTGGAACCGCGGGTGCGGCGTTTCCCTTCTGGTCTCCCGACAGCCGTTTCGTGGGCTTCTTCGCCGGCGGCCGGTTGAAGAAGGTGCAGCTGGCCGGCGGACCACCGACGATCTTGTGCGACGCGAGCCAAGGCCGCGGAGGGACGTGGAACCGCGACAACGTCATCGTGTTCTCGCCGGACCTCGGCGCCGCGCTGCAACGCGTGTCGAGCGCCGGCGGCGTGCCGGTGCCAGTTTCCGTACTCGACGCGGCGTACGGCGAGACGGCTCATCGATGGCCGCACTTCCTACCGGACGGCCGCCATTTCCTGTTCACCGGCGTCACCGGCACCTGTTGTCCGGCTCCCAAACCGGGCCGCATCAAGATCGGCTCGCTCGATTCGAAGGACACCGTCGTGCTGATGCAGGCGGAGTCGGCCGCCGAATACGCGTCAGGACATATGCTGTTTAATCGCGACGGCACGCTGATGGCGCAACCGTTCGATCTCCGTTTGTTGCGGCCCGCCGGCGACTCATTTCCTCTGAGCGACCTCGTCGCAAGCGAAGGCAGTCGCTACGCCTCCTTCGCGATCTCCGATGCGGGTGTTCTGGCGTACGCGCGCGGCGCCACCAATCTCCAAGGCGCTGGGCAGCTACGCTGGTACGATCGCACGGGCAAGGTACTCGGGACGCTTGGCGACCCGGGCAACTACGGCAGTGTCGCGCTGTCGCCCGACGAGCGCCGCGTCGCGGTCAGTCTGCTGGGCGGATCGCCACCGAACAGGGACATCTGGATCATCGACGCGAGCCGTGGCGTCACGTCGCGGCTCACGTTCGATCCGAGCCTCGAAAGCGACCCCGTGTGGTCGCCGGACAGCGCGCGCGTGGTGTTCCTCGCGCTTGGTCGGCGCGGACAATCCGGCCTGCGCGTCAAGCCGGCCGCCGGTACGGCCGACGACGAGCCGCTGTTGGCCGTCGCCGATACCGCGAACCCGACTTTTCCCAGTGACTGGTCTCCGGATGGCCGGTTCATCGCCTACGAGACGTTGACCACCGTCGGGAATCGCGCGGACGTGTGGATTCTTCCGCTGACCGGCGACAAGAAGCCGTTCCCGTTCGTGGAGGGTCCCGGTGCGCAAGCCAATCCCGCGTTCTCGCCCGACGGCCGCTGGATTGCGTACTCGTCGGACGAGTCCGGAACGGCCCAGGTGTACGTGCAGCCGTTCCCGCCGACCGGCGGCCGTTTCCAGGTCTCGAAGGTCGCTGGCAGGCAGCCGCTGTGGCGCGGCGACGGCAAGGAGCTGTTCTTCCTTGCGGCGGGGACGATCATGGCCGCGGCCATCGACACGACACGTGGATTCCAGGCCGGTGTGCCGCAGACCGTCTTCGCGGGAAGCGGTGTCGCAGGTGTAGGGAGGCGCCAGTACGCGGTCACACGGGACGGGAAGCGATTCCTGATGATCAGTCCCGAGGTGACGTCGAGCGACGCCACGCTGACCATCGTCGTGAACTGGCTGGCCGGGATCCAAAAATAGAGGATGCCGCTCGTTACGGGTACGCGGCTCGGCGGCTACGAGATCCTCTCGCTCATCGGCCAGGGCGGGATGGGCGAGGTGTATCGAGCGCGCGACAGCCGCTTGAACCGCGACGTCGCCATCAAGGTGCTGCCGGCGGACGTCACCGCGGACCACGACCGCCTCACCCGGTTCGAGCGTGAGGCGCAGGTCCTCGCATCGCTGAATCACACCAACATCGCCCAGATCCACGGCATCGACGACTCGTCAGGCACGCCAGCGCTGGTCATGGAGCTGGTCGAGGGGCCGACGCTCGCGGACCGCATCGCGCAAGGACCGATACCACTCGACGAGGCTTTGGCGATTGCGAAGCAGATCGCCGAGGCGCTCGAAGCGGCGCACGAGCAGGGCATCATTCATCGCGATCTGAAGCCAGCAAACATCAAGGTCCGTGCCGACGGCACGGTGAAGGTCCTCGATTTTGGGCTCGCGAAGGCTTTCGATCCCGCGGCCTCCACCAGCGCCGGCGCGACGATGTCGCCGACGCTGTCGATCCACGCCACTCAGGCGGGAATCATCCTCGGCACAGCGGCGTACATGTCGCCAGAGCAGGCACGTGGCAGGGCTGTCGACAAACGTGCTGACATCTGGGCGTTCGGATGCGTGCTGTACGAGATGCTGACTTGCAAACGTGCGTTCGGCGGGATCGATGTGCCGGACACGCTGGCA
>DATKHR010000160.1:0-7795 GCA_035510155.1 Vicinamibacterales bacterium | reverse complement strand
TGCCGGTGTCAGAGCGGAACAGCACCTTGCGCTCCGGGTAGTCCTTCAGCTCGTCGCCGTCGAGGTACTTCACCATCGATTCCTTGACCTCGTAGTCGAGGCCGGCTTCACGGGTCCACGTGTCGATGTCCGCGTCCGGGGTCAGCTGCGTGCCGAGTCCGTGCCACGGGGTCTCGCCAACGAACGCGATTGCGGGGAAGCCCTTTGAGTCGTCGATCATGTGTGCCATGGTGTTCTCCTAGGTTGGGTTGGGTGATCGACCGATTGGCCAATCCCGCGCCCCGGCACGCCGGGGCGGAGGCTGGGTCATTCGTGCGGGGAGGCCCAGACGTGTAGGCCGTCGACGACGTAGTGGTCGAGGCCCTGCGGATCGACCAGCGGCGTGTAGTGGTTGTCGGTGGCGCGGAGCCAGCCGATGCAGGCGGCGTGCGCGCCGTCGAGGGCGTCGACGACGAAGCGGGCCGGGTTGCGGGTGGCGCGGAACACGGTGACGGAGTAGCGGTTCATGTTAGCGCCCCTCGATCCAGATGCGGGTGCCCGGGATCTTGTACGACACTTCGTGGTCGCGGTTGCGGCAGATCGCCAGCGACAGCGTCGCGACGTCCTCGAGGCTGCGCGGCGAGAGTTCGAAATTCGTCCAGCGGCGGAATCCGTCCTTCGCCAGCTCGACGGCTTCGTCCGGGCTCGAGGCGATACCAAGGTTGACGGGGACGACGTCGCCGTCGTCGGTCTGTTCCAGCAGCGTGATGATCAGGGTGGTTGCCATGGTGTGGTCTCCGTTGGGGTTTGGGCTTACGACACCTCTATTGTAACCGGACGCGGTTAGCGTGTCAATAACCGCTCGTCGGACGGGCCACACCACAGGCGGTCAGTGCGCGGCCGGCTCGCGCTCCGCCCGCAGACACTCGAGCAGCCATAGGTACAGGATTGCGTCGAGGATGCGACCCCGGATCGGCTCGGACGGCCGGTACGTCGCATCGGCGCGCCGGCGCACGTACGAGTCGATCGCGTCGAGATGCTTGGACAGATGGACGAGTGCGATCGTCTCCGGCGTCGTGCCCAGCCGCTCGGCCAGCCGCTTGAAGTTCGCCAGCTGGTCGTCGCTGTTGCTGTAGTCCTCGCCCTTCGAGGCGGTGAGCTTGGTCAGTTCGAGCTGAAGCTCGGCCAGCGAGGCGCGGAACGCGGCCTTATTCATGGTAACGGCCTCTGCTTGGTGTTGGGATATGGCGCGTCGTCGACGAACCGGGTCTGCCAGCCGAGGGGGAACCGCTTGGTCGCGTCGACCATGACCCACAGGTGGTACTGATTTGCGGAGTCGACGAGCCGACTCTCGGCCGGGAACAGCTCCATGCCCTCGTGCTCCGGGCCGACCAATTCGTTCTTGATCCGCTGCAGGTGGCGCCAGTCGCGGATGATCTTCTTGTCACGCCGCTTGATCGACAGGTGCCACATCTCCGGCCAGCCACTGGCGGGCTGCGCCGGGACGAGTTGCATGTTGACCTGATAGATGTCGTTGACGAAGATCATGTCGCGCAGCAGGTGGGCCACGGTCGCCTCGGCGTCCTCGTGAGACATTCCGTCGCGGATGTAGCGCCAGACATCGAACGCCTCCGGCGATAGCGCACTCTGCACGAACGGGGTCATGACGCCTTCCCCTTCTTCTTGCGCCGCTCGAAGGCGGCCCGCTCGAGCGCCGCGCGCCGGAACACGTCCGCGGCGAACACGGTCTCCTCGCTGCGCGTGCCGAGCAGCCGGAGCCCGATCACGCCGTCCGGGTAGACGATCACGATCACGGGCCGGTACTTGCCGCTCGACCAGACGCGGCCCCGGGTGACGCGCCGGGTGCGCGAGCCGGGCTCGCCCCACTTGGGGCGGGCCGGCTTGGCGGACGCGGCGGTCACGGCATGCACCGCTGGTCGAAGCGGTCGCAGGCGTCGTTGATCACGAGCATCTCGGCGTTGGTCAGGAACACGCCGGCACCGTCGACGGTCGCGGATTCGAACGTGAACTCGCCCTCCGGGCGCCAGCGCTTGCACACGAACTCAATCGTGCGCGTGCCGCGGGTGTATTGGCCGAAATAGCGGCGGTCGCCGTTCTCGAAGTTGTGGCGTTCGCTGACGGTGATCATACGCGCCCCGCACGAACGAGGGCGAGAAGGCGTTCGTCCTTGACGACGCGGCCGCCTTGAATTAGGATGAACTCGCCGTTGGCGTCGTCCGTGTACAGCTCGAGCGTGTCGACCGGGCCGTTGAAGCCCTTGGACCGGATCGCGATGTAGCGCACGAACGTGAAGTTGACGCCGGTTTGGGTTGTCTTCATCGAAGGATCTCCGTTTCGTGGTGGTTTGGGCTTTACTACACCTCTATTAAACCACAGGCGGTTATGGGACACAATGACCGTCCGTCGGCTCTCCAACACCGCAGACGGTTAGAACAGCCACAGCTCCCCGTCCGGCAGACCCCCCGGCCCGGACAGGGCGGAGTTGAACAGCTCGGAACCGTGGGTGATCCAGTCGTACGCCGGCCAGACAGTGCGGACGTGCATTACGTGGGCGACCAGTGCGTCGAACAACAGCCGGCGGACCGACTGGGCGTGCGCGCCGCGGCCGTGCCGGTCCATGTGCACGATAGCCTCGGTCAGATCGCACACCTTGAGCGCCGCCCGGGGCAGACCGCCGTCGAAGGTATTCGCCCACAGATCGATCGCCGCGAACTGCTTAGAGACGTCGTAGCCGAGCGTGTCGCCGTCGAACTTGAGCAACTTCTTGCTCGGCGTCGGCAGGTCGCCGGTGATGGCCTCGGTAATGTCGTGCGTCAGCAGGTACTCGGTCCACAGGTCGAACGGCAGCGTGAAGTCCATCCGCTTGTAGAAGTCCCAGCCGATGATCGTCACCGCCCACAGGTGCTCGGCGACCGTCTGTTCCCGGTCGGTGTGCACGATGTGCCAGCGCTTGGTGACTTGGTTCCGCAGCCGCTCGTGCAGCGTCATCTCGCGTGCTTCACTCAACATGACTCATAACTCCTGTCTTGGAGCGAGCCCACTGGCGCTCGCGGTTGATCTTGATCTTCTCCAGCACGGCCGAGCCGAGGTCTCGGATGCCGTACATCGCGGCGAGGTCGACGATCAGCACGATCAGGTCCGCCCACTCGAGCCGGTTGTAGGGGTCGGTCACGACCTCGCCCACCTCCTCGAATAGCTTCATGAACGCGATCTCCGGTCGCCTGCCCGGGAATACCTCGTCCGCCCACGCCGTGACCTTCTCCTGCACTTCGGCGAAGGCGCCAGCTATGTTTATAGCTTGGCCGGCGTTGACGGCCGCCGCGATGGCTTCCGCGTGACTCTCGATCTCGGGCCGCACGCCGACTTGCTCGTCGTAGGCGACGCACATGCACACCAGCGCGCCGTTGGCGGCGAACACGCGCCCCAGTTCCGGCAGGGCTCGCCATGGCAGCGGATAGCGGTCGAACGGATCGTGTTTCTTGATCACCATGCCTCCTCGTCGTTGAACTCGCGGACATCGGTCTCGGTCGGGCCGTAGCCGAACAGCATGTCGGGCGGCAGGACGTGGGTGTCGAACGCCACGCGCTGGATGAAGCCCCAGCGCTCGCCCGGCGGCAGGTAGTTCATGAAGTTGACGAACACGTGGTCCACGCCGTTGATGCTGGTGGCGTGCGCGATCTGCCGGGTCGAGTAGGTGAACACCCGGCGCACGCGCTGCGTGACGGTGGTCAGTTCCGGCTTCTGGCCGAGCGCCTGCCACGTCGTCTCGAGCTGGTCGTCGTAGCACGGGCCGGAGAACCCGATCATTTTGCCGTCGTCGTCGTAGCGGTTGGCGACCCGGATCGGAAAGGTGCGCAACACGCCCCACACCGAGGTCTCGAGCGGGAACGCGACGGCGCAGTCGGCGAGGATCGCGCTGGTGCTGGTGTCGCGGCTCGTGGTGTACGGCCACATGCCGTGGTGGACCGACAGGGAGAACCCCTGATGGCCCTCGACCAGAATCTCGGCGTGTTGCATCAGCTCGTGCGAGTAGCGCTCCGGGTCCAGCACCGTGACGCCGATCTCGTCCAGTTCGATGCTGAGGGTCTCGGCGAGGATCGCACTCGACACGTCGCGGCGCATCTTGTCGATGACCGCGGCGCTCGCGCCCTTCTGCGTTGAGCCGATGCGCAGCAGCGCCTGCTCCTCGACCACGTGCCGGTCGCGCAGCACCGCGGCGTTGGCGTGGGCGTAGATACGCACACCACGCTTGATCAGGTCGCGGCAGCTTTCGATCTCGGCGGCCAGCGTCACCACGTCGATGACCGAGCCCGGGCCGAGGAAGATCTCGCGCACCGCCGGCGAGGCGATCGAGTTCGCCAGCTGCCGGTGGACGAACTTACGCCCCATGGCGTCGATGAAAGTGTGGCCGGCGTTAGGCGCCCACGCCGTGACCGCGGCGGTGATCGCCGGGTCGCGCCGGGCCAAGTAGCCGCACAGCAGGCCCTTGCCGGTGCTGCCGTACTGCAGGTCGGTCACTATCGTGACCCGTTGCCGCGGTCGTGTCATTTCTCCCTCGTCTAGTGATTGGTGTGGAGCGTAAACGTGCCCTCGGTCGCGCCCAGCTCGCGCCCGGTCGCCTCGTCCACGAGCTTGACGCTGACGACAATTACCGGCTGGGCGAGGTGCTCCCGGTCGGCCACGATCCGCGCCGCGGCCGCGCAGCCGACGATAAACTCGTGGAGCGTGACTTCCGTCATCGCCACTCGCGCTCGAAAGCGCGCCCGAACAGCGGCGAGTCGCCGCCGCGGACGAGCCGCAGCTTCTCGCGGATGTGCAGCCACGGCAGCCGCCCGCCGCCGGCAAGCCGACGGGACAGGCGATGCGCGCGCACGGGCTTGCGCCGGAACAGCACGGACATTTTGACGCGGATCAGCTTGGCGCGGCCGGCGCGGACGTATCGGGGCATCATGTGGACCTCCTTTGGGGTGATGGCGCGTCATTAGACCACCGTTGCTGGTTAGCTGTCAAGGTCTGGAACCGCCCGCGGTTATGATCCGCCGACGGACGGCACTTGACACGTGACCGTGGCCGGTGTTCTAATACGGTCTGGAACTGGGCAGGTGAACAGGCAGGCACACTCAGTCGGACGCCGGTGGTGTGGGCTAACCCCCGAACGAGCGCTCCGACGATGCCGTGGTTGCTGGCACCCTGCCCGGTCTGAACCCCAAACCCCCAAGGAGACGCAAGATGATCATCACTTTCGACACGACGCCATACGCGCGGGAACACCTGAAGGAGCCGCGCGGTCGCGGCATGTGGGCGTTCGAATGCTTCGACGCGTTCGACGGCCTGCTCTGGGCTACCGGCACCTACGCGGACGCCAAGGCCGAGGTCAAGCGGCGCATCACCGCCGCTGCCCCGGAGGGCTTCGATGGCTACATGGAAGTCCGGGTCCTGCCATGAACAAGGCCATCTACGCCGTCACATTCCCACAGGACGCGCCGGCCGGGTACGGCGGGACACACCGCTTCGACACACGCAAAGAGCGCGCACTGTTCATCCTACGCGCCGGAGCCCGCGGCGTGGCCGGCGGCAGGCTCGAGCGCCTCGGTCGCACCAACGACCTCGAGGAGGCGCTGCGCGTGGTCGAGCGCGCCCTCGACAAGCAGATGCTAGAGGGTCTGACCGCTGAGGAGGTGGTTGAGACGCGTGACGTGGTTCGCGCCGCCCTCCGGGTGCGATCATGAGGACGCGCGACCGCAGGCTGCTACTGGGCGACGTCTATCTGCGCTCCCATCCGTGGCGGGCGCAGACGTTGCGTCGGGTGCTTCGTGCCGGCGGGCTGCGCCCGTGGGCGTGGCTCCCGTTGTCCACTCGACTGAGGAGTATCAGGCATGGATGTGCTCGCGATCTTGCGCGCTGACTGCGTCGACGACGGACAGGCGAACCACGCCGTGATCCGCCATATCGCGGGGCGCACCGGGTTGTCGTACTACACGCTGCGCAAGCTGGTGAAGGGATACAGTCGCAACCCGTCGTACCGGACCGCGGAGACGCTGCGCCGGTACTACGATCGGATGCGGCAGCGGCGGCGGTCGTGATCTCGATGATCACGGTCGGGCTGACGCACGCCCTGTGCGTCGCGGCGCTCGCGCTGTTCGACGTGTTCATCTGGACGCATAACCTGCTGCTGGTGTTCCGTGGCTACGCGTAACTTGCGGTTCCCGGACGAGCACAGCCTGCTCGAGTTCACGCGCAAGCAGGAGTGGCGCAAGGCCAGCCGCATCGGCGGGCCGAACACGGATGCACCGCCGGCCGGGTCCGCACTCGGCGACGACGCGGCGAGGTCAGTCTCCCCTCGGGGTGCCCGGCCGGCGAGTGCTCCTGTCGAGCGCAAGTACCACGAGACCCCGACGCGCGGCTTCGCCTCCAAGCGCGAGGCCGACCGCGCCGACCAGCTGCGCACGCTGGCGGCCGCCGGTCTGATCGACGGGCTGCAGTTTCAGGTGCCGTTCCTGCTGCTCCCGGATCAGCGCGCGCCGGACGGGCGCCTGCTCGAGCGGCGCGTGTCGTATGTAGCCGACGCGGTCTACCGCTGGGTCGACACCGGCACCCGGGTGGTCGAGGACTCCAAGAGCCCGATCACGCGCGCCAACCGGGCGTACGTGATCAAGCGGAAGCTGATGCTGTTCGTGCACCACGTCCCGATTCTGGAGGTGTGATGGCGTACAAGGTCAAAGTGCAGTTGCTCGACCGCGACGGAATGAAGGTCGACTGCGGAGCCTATATCGTGGCGTCCCCGGAGGAGGCCGAGGCCGAGGTGCGCCGGCGCTACCGCGGCATGTTCGCGCGAATGCAGACACATCAGTGGCAAGTGGTCACGACGATCCTCGGCGAGACGCGCCAGCCGGTGGGGCAGGTGCCGCAGGTGAAGCTATGACGATGAGCGCCGATCTGCCGGACGTGTGGATAGACCCAGTGCCCGATGACGATGTCGACGACCTGATTGAACACCTACGCTCTCGCCTCACCGCGCTCGAAGCGGAGAACGCAGAGTTGCGGAAGGCGGCTAAGCAAGCGCAGACTGCGGCATTTGAACACGCGAAACATCTATGCATTGAATGCTACGAGGCCGACCCGCTTGGAAACTTTGGTGCAGTTAATTGTGCCTCAGCAATCGACGCCGCCATCGTTGCCGCCCGCGAGGGGGAGAAATGAGCCTGTGTGTTGACGGATCGGGGCGCTATTGTCAGTGTCAACCGGACGATGGGCAGCCGTGTATCGAAATCGAGCGCCTGCGCGCCCGCGTCGCCGCGCTAGAAGCGGAGAACGCGGAGTTGAGGAAGGACGCGGAGCGTGGGCGATGGTTGGTCGCGAATCTCACGCGACTGTGTATCGACACCAATCGAACGATCAACCGCGACGTATGGGTAAAGTCGATCACGATCAACGGGGCACTCTTGTTGCCCAACGAAGATTCTGTCCGCGCCGCTATCGACGCCGCCCGCGAGGGGGGGAAATGAGTTTCGTCGTTTCATTCGGTGGTGGTACTAATTCCACCGCGATGCTCGTAGGAATGTGGGAACGCGGCGAACGCCCTGACGCGATCCTATTCGCCGATACAGGGGGCGAGAAGCCGCATACCTATCAGCATGTGCGAGACGTTTCTGCGTGGTGCGAACTGGTTGGGTTTCCAGCGGTAGTGACAGTGCGTGAGGAACGGTGGTCGTTGGAGCAGGATTGTTTAGACAATAAGTGTCTTCCCTCCATTGCTTATGGTTTCAAACGATGCTCTGATCACTTCAAAAAACGC
>DATKHR010000159.1:0-11481 GCA_035510155.1 Vicinamibacterales bacterium | reverse complement strand
CGCCGACGCCCACCGCGATCTCGTCGCCGAGCCTTGCGGGCGATCGAAACCGCGACTGGAGCGACGTGCGCGGCATGAAGATTCCGAGCTGGTGAAGGAGCCGCGTGCGATCCTGGCCGAGACGCCGGAACAGCTCCTCCTCCGCCTGCTCGAAGTACCGGAAGAACACGCCGAACCACACGATGCCCGCCGGGTCGGTATCGGCCCAGAGGACGCGCAGGGGGACGTGATGGAAGAGCGGCATACTCGCAGCTCGCGGCTCGTGCTCGTGGCTCGTGGCTCGTGGCTCGTGGCTCGTGGCTCGTGGCTCGCTATAATAAATCCAACGTGGCGCGCGTCATTCCTCTCACCCCCGGTTCGCTCGCTGCTGCCCCTTCGAAGGCGCCGCGACAACCCAAGCCGGACTGGCTGAAAGTCCGGGCGCCCGGCTCTCCCAGCTACCTGCGGCTGAAGGGGCTCATGCGACAGCTCGACCTCCATACCGTCTGCGAGGAAGCGCAGTGCCCGAACATCGGCGAATGCTGGAACCACGGCACCGCCACGTTCATGATCCTCGGCGACGTGTGCACCCGGGCCTGCTCGTACTGCGCGGTCGAGCACGGGCGCCCACACGCGCTGGACGCGGGCGAGCCGAAACGTGTGGCGAGCGCCATCGGGACGCTCGACTTGAGCTACGTGGTGATCACATCGGTCGATCGCGACGATCTTCCGGACGGCGGCGCGTCGGTCTTCGCCGCCACAATTCGCGAGACGCGAGCCCGTGTCCCCGACTGCCGCATCGAGGTGCTGATTCCTGACTTTCAGGGAAACGAGGCGGCGCTACGAACGGTGCTTGACGCGCGGCCCGATGTGCTGAACCACAATACGGAGACCGTTCCCCGTCTCTACCGCACGGCGCGATCCGGCGGGCGCTATGCGCGGACCCTCGAGCTGCTCGACCGCGCTCGTCGCTACGACCCGAACATTCCGACGAAGACAGGCTTGATGGTTGGCCTCGGCGAGGAGGATGCCGAGATTGTGGAGACGCTGTGCGATCTGCGCCGCGTCGATTGTCAGGTCCTGACCATCGGCCAATACCTCCGTCCATCAGCGGCGCACGCCCCGATGGCGCGCTACTACCACCCGGACGAATTCGGCGAGCTCAAGCGCATCGCTCTGGATCTCGGGTTCGTGCACGTCGAATCAGGACCGCTCGTCCGCAGCTCCTATCACGCGCATGAGACCGCCGATGCATACGAGCGCGCGGCGTCAGCGCGATAGCTCCACCGACACTTGCCGGAAGAAATCATCCGACAGTTTCTTGGCGGTCGCTTCGACAAGTCGTGAGCCGACGGCGGCAATGAGCCCGCCGACCTGAACGTCCGCCTCACAGGCGATCTCGGTTCCGGTCCGGGCAGCCAGAGATTGGGGAGGCCCTTCCGCGGACTTGTCCACGCCACAGGCCCCTGCCTCCTGCAGCGTGATTGCGGCTTCGCCGCGAACGAAACCAGGTCCACCCTGCCCTTCGAACCCGAGCGTCAGCGCCTCGGGCGGCCGCTGGTCGCGAATCGTCACACGCCCCGCGTAGCTCCCCTTCAGGCCGGCGACACCCACTTTGAGCCTCACGACATAGCTGGCCCCGCTGCCCGTGGACGCAGAGGCGGGCGACAGCTCTTCGCATCCGGGAATGCATCGTCGCAGAACGTCAGGATCGACGAGCGCCGAAAACGTCCGGCCGGGCGTGGCGGGCAGATGACTCGACAGCCGAATCTTCACATACGGTCGAGGGCCCGGCGGATCGCCCGGCGCGTGTTCACCGACGCGAGATGCGCACGGAATTCCGCTGATGCGTGAATGTCGCTGAGCGGATCGACGCCGTCGGCCGCGTGAGCGGCCGCCTGCTCGATGGCCTCCGGGCTCGGCTGCCGCCGCCCTCGAAGTGCCTGCTCCACGGCCGCAGCGCGATACGGTCTGGCGGCGACGCCCGTGACGCCGACGCGCAGGTCGTCAGCGGTCATCACAACGGCCACCCCCGCGAGCGCAAAGCCGCTTGCCTTCTGCTCGGTCTTCTCGTACGCGACCGAGGCCGGCGTGATCGGCACGCGAATCTCCGTGAGAATCTCGTCGGACAGGATGGCCGTCTGCAGAAGGTCCACGAAGAAATCAGCCGCGGCGACGGTCCGTCGCCCGCGTGGACCGGCGAGATCGATTTCCGCATCGAGCGCGAGAATCGCTGCGGGATAGTCCGCCGCGGGATCGGCGTGAACGAGGCTGCCGCCAATCGTTCCTTTGTTGCGTACTTGCACATCGCCGATGTGCCCCGCCGTTTCCGGCAGCAGCGGGCATTTCTGCGTGAGCAGCCGGGACGCCTCGATGTCGGCGTGAGTCGTCATGGCACCGATCGCGACGCGCCCTCCCGCTTCGCGGACGTAGGACAACCCGGCAATGCGACCGATGTCCACCACAACCTTGGGCTGCGCCAGGCGCAGCTTCATCGCCGGAATCAGGCTGTGCCCGCCCGCGAGCACCTTGGCATCCTCGCCGTGCCGCGAGAGCAGAGCAATCGCCTCATCGACCGTCGACGGTCGTGTGTAATCGAAAGGTGCAGCGTGCATGTCGCCCCCTACACTGTTGCCGTCGCGCGCGTGTGAACCGCCCGCCAGACGCGCTCCGGGGTGAGCGGCAGGTCGAGGTGCGCGATGCCGAGCGGTTCCAGCGCATCCAGAACGGCGTTGGCAATCGCCGGCGTCGCGCCGATCGTGCCCGCTTCGCCGCAGCCCTTGACCCCCAACGGATTCACCGGCGACGGCGTCACCGTGCTGCCGAGCACGTACTCGGGAATGTCCGCCGCGCGAGGAATGGCATAGTCCATGAACTCGCCGGTCAGGAGCTGCCCGTCTTCGTCGTAGACGGTGTGCTCAAAGAGCGCCTGGCCGATGGAATGCGCAATCCCGCCCTGCACCTGCCCCTCGATGATGAGCGGGTTCACCTGGACGCCGCAGTCGTCAACAGCCACATATTTGGTAATCGCCACCTGTCCCGTGTCCCGATCCACTTCGACCGCGCAGATGTGCGTGCCGAACGGGAACGTGAAGTTCTCGGGTTCGTAGAAGCTCGACGCCTCCAGCCCAGGCTCGAAACCGGCCGGCAGCTGCTTCGCGACGTACGCCTCAGCCGCCAGCTCGCCCCAGCCAATCTCCCGGTTCGAGACGCCGGGCGCGCGGAAGATGCCGCGGTCGAACACGACGTAGTCTTCCGTCGTTTCGAACAGGTGCGCCGCAAGCGTCTTCGCCTTTGCGATGATCTTGTCGATGCACATCGCCAGTGCCGGGCCGCCGACCGCCGTCCCGCGGCTTCCGTACGTGTCGCGACCGTAATGCGCGACGTTGGTGTCCCCGTGGAGCACGACGATGTCCTCAGCGTTGACGCCCAGCCGATCCGCGACGATCTGCGCGAACGCCGTTTCCTGGCCCTGCCCGTGCGGCGACACGCCGGTGATCACCGTCACTTTGCCGGACATCTCCATGCGTACCGAGCCCCACTCCCAGCCGCCGGCGGGCATCGCCTTCGACGGTCCCATGGCGCAGATTTCGACGTAGGTCGAGACGCCAACGCCGAACAGTCGGCCGGCTCGGCGCGCTGCGGCGCGCTCCTTCATCAACTCGTCCCAGACGGCCAGCTCCTTGGCCTTCGCGAGGGCCGCCTGATAGTTGCCGCTGTCGTAGGTGAGCCCGCAGGAGGTCGCGAACGGGAAGTCGGTCGGCGCCGGGAAATGCTTCATCCGGAGATCAATGCGATCGACGGCGAGCTCGCGCGCAACGATATCCATCAACCGCTCGATCAGATAGGTCGCCTCCGGACGGCCCGCGCCGCGATAGGCATCGGTGGCCATCTTGTTGGTGTACACGCCGACGATGTCGATCTTGACCGCGGGAACCCGGTAGCAGCCGCTCAAGACCAGCCCGGTGAGCGTAGGGATCGCCGGCGTGAGCAGCTGGCAATAGGATCCCAAATCCGCGATCGTCTTTGCCTTGATGCCAAGGATGGTGCCGTCCTTCTTGACCGCGACCTGATAGTCGCCGATCTGATCGCGCCCATGGATGGTTGACGCCGCGTTCTCCCGTCGCGACTCGATCCACTTGACCGGCGCGCCGAGGCGCATCGCCAGCGCGCCGCACAGCGCCTCCTCGGCGTAAAGATTGAGCTTGGCCCCGAATCCCCCGCCCACCTCCGGCGCGACGATCCGCAGCTTGTTTTCGGCGATGCCGATCATGCCCGGAAGCAGCGTGCGCAGGAGATGAGGTATCTGCGTCGAGCTCCAGAGCGTCAGCGTGCCCTCGCCGGGGTGATACGACGCAACGACCCCGCGCGGCTCGATCGGCATAGGCGTGAGGCGCTGGTGATACATGCGCTGCGTGATGACGCGGTCGGCCTTCCTGAACGCATCGTCGATGTCGCCGCCGCCGGTGACCGAGTGCGTGAAGGCGATGTTGGTGCCGAGCTCCGGGTGCGTCAGCGGCGTGCCGGTCTGGGCCGCCTGCTCCGCATTGGTGACGGCTGGCAGCGGCTCGTAGTCCACCTGGATCGCCTCGATTGCGTCGCGCGCTGTGTACGGATCGGTGGCGACGACGACCGCAACCGCGTGGCCGACGAAGTAGACGCGATTGCCGGCGAGGACCGTGTGGCGCGGCGCCTTCAGATCGGGAATAGCCGCCGCGCACGGAACCGATCCGCACGAGTCGTTCAGGTCGCGTCCCGTCAAGACCGACACGACGCCGGGCATTGCGGCGGCCCCGGCCGTGTCGATGCGGCGAACATGGGCATGGGCGTGCGGGCTGCGGAGAATCATCGCGTGCAGCATTCCGGGCAGCCGGAGATCGTCCGTGTAAGTGCCAATCCCTTTCAGCAGTCGAGGGTCTTCGACGCGCTTCATCGGGCGGCCGACGAGGGAGGGGCGAGTTTCAGCCATGGGTCACCTGCGTTCCGCCTGTCTGCGCGCCCTTGCGGGCTGCGCGCGCGATGGCCTCAATGATGTGCGAGTAGCCGGTGCAGCGACAGAGGTTGCCGCGGAGCGCTTCGGCGATGTCCGCTCGCGTCGGCGCCGCGTTCTCGGTGAGCAGTTGTACCGAAGCCATGACCATCCCGGGCGTGCAATAGCCGCATTGCAGTCCGTGGCAGGCCCAGAACGCGTCCTGAACCGGATGCAACTGACCGTTGGTTGCGAGCCCTTCAATTGTCGTGACTTCGGACCCGTCAGCTTGGACGGCGAACATCGTGCACGACTTGACGGCCTTGCCGTCGACGAGCACCGTGCAGGCACCGCAGATGCCGGTCTCACACCCGACGTGGGTCCCGGTGAGGCCACAGGCGTCGCGAAGGAAGTGGACGAGTAGGAGACGCGGTTCGACATCGTGGCGGTGCGAACGGTTGTTGACGCGGAGATGGACCGGGATCCTCACCTTCACCTCCCCTGAAGAGCGCTTCGGGCGCCAATCCTAGCACGGCCGCGAGCCGGGGTCCCCAACGCGCGGTTGTTGCGCGTTGGGGTGAGAGCCGGGGTCCCCAACGCGCAGTTGCTGCACGTTGGGGTTGAGAGTCGGCGGGGCGCAGAGCCGCGGTCGATCAAGACCGAAAGCGTCGGGCGTCGATCCCGTATCGGCGGACCTTGTAGTTGATGATGCGCTCGGTCGTGTCGAGCAGGCGCGCCGCTTTCGCGCAGTTCCCCCTTGTCGTCTTCAGGGTGTCCTGGATGATGTCCTTCTCGTAGCTGGATACGGCGTCTTTCAGCGACACCCGGGTGATGGTGCCCGAGGCCTCGGCTGTCTGAAGCGACGGCGGCAGATGGTGCCCATGGATGACCTCACCGTCGCACATCAGGACGGAGCGCTCGAGCGTGTTCTCCAGCTCCCGGACGTTGCCGGGCCAGTGGTAGCTCATCAGCATATCGATGGCCGGCGTCGAGATGCGCTTGATGCTGCGCCGGTGCTCTCGCGCGAACTTCTCCAGGAAGTGGTCGACCAGCAGCAGCATGTCCGCCTTCCGTTCGCGCAACGGCGGGACGAAGATCGCGAACACGTTCAGCCGGTAATAGAGATCCTCCCTGAAAGTTCCCGCGGCGATGGCGCGCTCGAGATCCTTGTTGGTGGCCGCGAGCAGCCGGACGTTCGCCTTGAGCGTCTCCGTCCCGCCCACGCGCTCGAACTCGCGATGCTGGAGCACGCGCAGGAGCTTCACCTGGGTGGCCAGGTTCACGTCGCCGATCTCGTCAAGGAACAGTGTGCCTCCCTCAGCCAGCTCGAACCGCCCTTTCTTCCGCGACTCGGCTCCGGTGAAGGCGCCCTTCTCGTAGCCGAAGAGCTCCGATTCGATCAGGCTGTCGGGGAGCGCCGCGCAGCTCACCTTCACGAACGGCTTGTCAGCGCGGGGCGAGTTGTAGTGGATCGCGTGGGCGATGAGCTCCTTGCCTGTCCCTGATTCGCCTCGCACCAGCACGGTCGTGTTCGTGCCGGCGACCTGCGCAACCTGCTCGTAGATCTGCCGCATGGGCCCGCTGCTGCCCACGAGGTTGGAGAAGTCGTATCGCTCGCGGAGCTCCTGCTTCAGATGCGCGTTCTCGTCGACGAGCCGCCGCTTGTCCTCATCGATCAGGCGATGAATCTTGAGCGCCTGAGCGATCATCGACGCGACCACGCCGAGGAACTTGACCGTCCGCTCGAAGTCGCGATCGGACTTGAACTTCAAATCGATCGCGAGCGCCCCGATCGGGCGGCGGTTGAGGACGATCGGCACGCAGACGAAGCTGAGCTCCTGGTGCGACAGCTCGGGCCGCCGCGCGGCACGGTGCAGGAACGACGGCTCCCGGCTGACGCGCGGGACGACGACCGGCTTGCCGCTCTCGACCACCCGCCCCGTAATTCCCTCGCCCATCTGGTAGCGGACGCGCGAGGCGTCGGCAAGGCCGTCGGACGCCTCGACCCGGAGGCTGCCGTCCGAGTGCAGCAGCGAGACCATGCCGCGCATGGCGCCGTGGTGACGGGCCAGGATCTCGAGCACCCGGTGCAGCGACGCCTTGAGGTTGAGCGTGCCCGACATGGCCTGGCTCGCCTCGAGCAGCGTCGAGAGCCGGCGCACTTCGCTCGCATGACGATCGAACTCCTGCACATTCTTGTCTGGCTTCATTCTCGGCCTGACATTTTTGTCTCGATTTGACCGCGGCACAACTCGGCCATCGGCTCGTATCCTACATGAATGTCCCTCTCTATAAATGTCACGACATAAGCGTAGGATTGTCCAGAAGACGACCCGGCAACGGCAGCGAAAACACGCCTGATTCTGCGCGCGAGCGCCGTGGCGCCCGATGGTGCGCGTCTTGCTCAACGAGCGATCATGCCGCCGCTTCGTCGATTACTCCGGGGGCCCCTCTCCCCCGGTCGTTCCCTCCCGATCGCGGGCGTTGCGGTAGCGATGACGGCGGCGTCGGCGCTGGCGGAGACACCCGCCGGCGCCGCGCCGCGCGTTCGTCCGGAGACAAGGGAGGCGAGGGCGCTCTTCGCGGATCTGACAGAACGATCGGTCACCGTCCGGCGACTCGTCGACCAGCTGAGCCGCTCGAACGTCGTCGTGTACATCCGTCATCGCGCGTTTACGGATACGACACTCGACGGTCGCATCGGCATGGTACGATCCGAGGGACCGAACCGGATTCTGATCGTGGAGTTGCGGTGCGGCCGTTCGCTCGTCACCCAGCTCGTTACTCTCGGGCACGAGCTGCAGCATGCGGTAGAGATTGCCGCGGCGGCCCACGTGGTGGACGCGCCGTCGCTGGCCGAGCATTACGGGCTCATAGGACAAAGAACGAACAGCGGGCCGGGCACCCTGACGTTCGAGACCGATGCCGCGCGCGACACCTCGAACGAGGTTCGGCGGGAACTACTCGGAGGCGCCGTGAAATCGTCAGGAACGTCAGGACCGTCCCATGAAAGAGAGTGAAACGATCATCCGCCGGATCCAGGAGGAATTTCGGGAGATGCCGGGGCTGCGGTTGACGCCGGCGCAGGCGACGCGGCTCTGGGGACTGGAGACCGAAACGTGCCGCGCCGTGATCGACGCGCTGGTGGCCGCCGCGTTTCTGCGGTGGACGCCGGCAGGCGCGGTCACCCGAACCGAAACGTAATCAACGCACGCGCTGCGGCCGGTAGACGTGCGTGGCCTGGCCGAAGAACACTTCCGCCGACTCCATCAAGGTCTCGGTCAGCGTGGGATGCGGGTGGATCGACAGCGAGAGATCGGCCGCGTTCGCGCCCATCTCGATCGCCAGCACGCCCTCGGCGATCAGCTCACCGGCGCCCGGCCCCACGAGACCGACGCCGAGTATGCGCTCGCTCTCGGGATCGATCACGAGCTTGGTCAACCCGTCGGTCCGGTCCAGCGTAATCGCGCGCCCCGACGCGCCCCATGGGAATTTGGCAATGGTCACCGGGCGGTTGGCCTTCGCGGCTTGCGCCTCGGTCAGCCCGGCCCACGCCAGCTCGGGATCCGTGAACACGACTGCTGGAATCGCGCGCGGCGCAAACGCGACGTTCTCGCCGGCGATGACCTCGACGGCTACGCGGCCCTCATGGGACGCTTTGTGCGCGAGCATCGGCTCGCCCACAACGTCGCCGATGGCGAAGATGGAGGGCTCGCCGGTGCGCCGCTGCTCGTCCACGATGATGAACCCGCGCTCGTCGACCTGCACTTTCGTCCGATCGAGTCCGGGAATTTTCGAGCTCGGCCGGCGTCCCACGGCCACGAGGACGCGGTCGAACAGCTGCTCCGGCGCGCTGGACTGGCCGTCGAACGTGACGCGAACGCCCCTTGACTCCGGGACCATCTTGACGACGGTGGTGTCGAGCATCACGCTCGCCATCGTGTGCTGAACGCGCTTCGCCAGCACCTCCACGAGATCGCGATCGGCGCCCGGAAGGAGCCCCGAGGTCATCTCGACGACAGTGACCGCGCTCCCGAGCGCCCGGTAGACGGAGCCGATCTCCAGCCCGATGTATCCACCGCCGATGACCAGCAATGACTTCGGAATGTCCGGCAGATCGAGCGCCGTCGTCGAATCCATTACGCGAGGATCGTCCACCTTCAGCATCGGGGGGATGACGGGGACTGATCCCGTCGCGAGAATCGCGTGCTCGAACTCCACCTGCTCTTCGGCACCGTCCACGAGCTCGACGCGCAAGCGGTGGGCATCGAGGAGCTCGGCGTAGCCCTGCAGGTATCGGACTTTGCGATATTTGACCAGCTGGCCGGTGCCGCTCGTGAGCCGCTGAACCACCCTGTTCTTGAACTGGCGCAGCTTTGCGAGATCGATTGCCGGCTCCTGGAAGTCGACGCCCCAGGCGCGCGCCTGCCGGGACTCGTCGATGAGGTCCGCGACGTGGAGCAGCGCCTTCGACGGAATGCACCCCCGATAAACGCACACCCCGCCCGGATTGACTTCGGGATCGACGAGCGCGGTCGAGAGACCGAGATCCGCCGCGAGAAACGCCGCCGAATAGCCTCCGGGTCCCGCGCCGACGACGACAACCTGAGCGGTGATCATCCGTTGAGCGCCAGCAGGAACGGCTGTTCCATGGCTTCGGCCACCCAGCGCAGGAAGCGGATACCGTCGGCGCCGTCGATGACGCGGTGGTCGTACGACAGCGAGAGGGGCAGCATCACGCGCGGGACGAAACCGCCGTTCTCGAATTTCGGCTGCATGGATGCCCGGGAGATTCCAAGGATCGCGACCTCCGGCAGGTTGACGATCGGCGTGAAGTAGGTTCCCCCGATGCCGCCCAGATTCGAGAGGCTGAACGTGCCGCCCTGCATTTCTTCAAGCGCGATTTTGCGGTTGCGCGCCTTCTCCGAGAGCTGAACCAGCTCCACCGAGATCTGGACGATGTTCTTCCGATCCGCGTCGCGGATGACCGGCACGAGCAGCCCCCGGTCCGTGTCGACGGCGATGCCGATGTTGACGTATTTCTTGACGACGATCTCGCCGGCTTCCATATCGACCGACGCATTGAACTGCGGAAACTTTCGAAGGGCAGCGGCAACGATCTTCACCGCGATCGCGGTAACCGTCAGGTTCCCGCCGGCGGCCTCGACCTGTTTCGCGTATTTCTTGCGGAGCTGCTCAAGCCCCGTGACATCTGCGAGATCGCACTGGGTCACGTGGGGGACCGTCGCCCACGCGGCGCTCAAATGCTCCGCCGTCTTCCGGCGTACGGCGCGCATCGGCTGGCGCTCGACTTCGCCCCACTTCGAAAAATCCGGCAGGGGGGGCCCGGCAGGCTCCACCACGGCGCGGGCGCCGGTCACGAGGCGTTTGGCATATGTCTTCACATCCTCAACGGAAATCCGCCCGGCCGGGCCGGTCCCCTGGACCTGGTTCACGTCAACGCCCAGTTCGCGCGCCATGCGGCGGACCGATGGTGCCGCTGGCGCGGCCGGGGCGGGTGCCGCACCGGGGGCGCCAGTCTTCCGCCCCGGCGCGGGCGACGCGCTCGGGGCTCCAATCTTCCAGCCCGGCGCGGACAGCGCCCCGGGGACCCCGGTTTTCGACTCGGCGGGCGTCCGCGCGCCGCGGGTGATGTCGACGACGTTTCCCAGTACTGGTCCTTGGTCGGTCCTTGGTCCTTCGTCCGGGGCTTCACGAGGCCCGCTCGGTGCGCCGTCGCCTTCAACGGTGAGGATCGGCTGACCGACTTTGACCTTATCGCCGGCCTTGATCTTGATGTCTTTGACCTGACCGGCAACTGACGATGGCACCTCGATAGTGGCTTTGTCGGTCTCGAGCTCGAGGACCGGCTGGTCTTTCGCCAGCGTGTCGCCTGGCTTCACGAGGACGCGAAGGACATCGCCGGCCGTGACGTTCTCGCCGAGCTCGGGCAGATTGAAGTCGATAGGCATAGTGAAGACGTTCGTCGATCAGGAATCTACGAGGTCGCAGGGTTGGCCTTCTCAGGGTTGACGGTGTGCGTCTGGATGGCCTGCTCGACCACCGACGCGTCGATCTTGCCGTCGCGCGCCAGCGCCGTCAGCGTGGCGAGGATGACGTAACGATAATCGACCTCGAAGAAGTCGCGCAGCGCGGCGCGGCTCTCGCTCCGGCCGAAGCCGTCCGTCCCGAGCGCCGCGAGGGGACGCGGCAGCCACCGATCGATGGAATCGGGCAGCGCCTTCACGTAGTCGGACGCCGCGACCAGCACTCCCGGTGCCTTCGCGAGGCACTGCGTCACGTAGGGAACCCGCGCCAACTTGGCCGGATGCAGCATGTTCCACCGCTCGCAGGCGTGACCGTCGCGGTAGAGCTCGCCGTAGCTCGTCACGCTCCACACGTCAGCGCCGACGTTGTACTTCGACTCGAGGATCTCCTGCGCTTTGATCACCTCAGGAAGGATGGCGCCGCTGCCCAAGAGCTGCGCACGCAGCTTGGCGTCCGGCTTGCTCGTTGCGCGGAATCGATACAGA
>DATKHR010000158.1:0-2646 GCA_035510155.1 Vicinamibacterales bacterium | reverse complement strand
CGTGAGTTGCCGCTTATTCACGCTGATACTCATCTCAATGACCTTCTCCTGAAATATTGCGAAGCGGCGTTAGCCGATAGAAGAGGTGATGTGAGCCAGTTGCGCACAAGAGTTGAGAACGCGATTTCGTCGTTACTTCCTCACGGAAGAGTGATCGTGGAAGGCGTTGCTCGCAGTCTGGGAATGAGCGAGAGGACGCGTGCACGAAGGCTTTCGGACGAAGGGTTGGACTTCACCGAAATATTTCAACAATTGCGGCGCGATCTGGCCGTTCGTTACCTCGATGACCGCAAGCTGCATGTATCCAAGATTGCGTGGCTGCTCGGCTTTAATGAGGTGAGCGCATTCACGCATGCATTCAAACGCTGGACCGGAAAGACGCCGAGGCGGATGCGGACAGCCGGCGCTTATTGAGCAAACGCGCCGCGAGCCATATGGGACTGGCTTGGCTAACCGGTGGCAGGTTGTGTCCGCCCGGCCAGGCAAGGGTTTCCACGAAACCGGCGTCGACCGGTTCGGCGACCTGTTCCAGCGGATTTATTCCGAGGCCGAAAATGAGGCCGTCCATCAGCGTGGCGATTGCCGGACTTCTCTGCTTCGGCGCCTACGTTTCGGCTCAACCGAATGGCGGTGCGGCAAACCTGATCGCTCAACCAGACACCGCCTGTCAGATCGAGTTTCGGCTAATTCTCCTTAGTTGTGGGTGAACAGGTCGAACCGCGGCTCATTGTGAACGCTGATGGGCCGCTGCAGCAGGCGGTCGCGCGCCGCGAGACTCGGTCGGCCGTCGAGGTGATCGTTGGCGGCGTCATCGTCGTCCTCGCGGATCACGCGAGCGCTGCGCCGCCCATCCTTGGGAATTTTCCGTTGTATCGGAGACGTCGCCATTGGAGCCTCAGCCACGTCGGGTTCACGCCGAGGCGCCGAGCGATGACGGGGCACGTCTCGCGCCCGTGCCACAGGGCGACGAGCTGATCGTCGTCGGGTTGGTTCAGGAACATGTCACGGCCTCCGGACTAATCAGATCGAGGACAGTTGCGGGGTGATAGGGTCTCGCGAGGTCGGATAATTCCGCCTCTCTTTGGAAGTTCTGCGCCGACGCTTTGGTCGGCCGGACCGCCATGAACACAATGAACACGACGACGCAGATCAGCGTCATCAAGATCAGGTTACCGATGGTTCGGCCGCTCATCGTGACCTCCCGAAGTTGAACGCCCGGTCGATCGACGACCCGGCCGACCCGGTGAAGTGCCCGTCGCGGCCGAAGAACGACGTCGTGCTGTCGCCGTTGTTGACGGCGGACTGCACCTTCGCGGCGCGTCGCGCCGCGCGCTTGGCGAGGATGCGCTCGCGGTTCTTGCGGTAGTGGTTACGGTGGTACTCGAGCATCTCGTCGCGAAACGTCCGGTAGTGCCAGCGCGAGTAGTCGAGCGCCTCCGCCTTGGCGCACGGGTCGCATCGCCGCTGCTTCGGCCTCTTGGTCGGGGTGGGTGCACCGCAGTCGGTGCACGGGAGCTGGTACGTCATCATCGCCCCCTCCCGACGTTGAGCGCCCGGTCGTTCGACGACCCGGCCGACCCGGCCGACCCGGTGAAGTTGCCGTTGCGGCCGAAGAACGACGTCGTGCCGTTGCCGTTGTTGATCGCGGACCCGGTGAAGTGGCCGCTGCGGTCGGTGTACGTCTGCGTCTTGCCGTAGTCGAACACAGAGCCTTGGTACTTGCCGTCGGGGCCGTAGATCGGCGTCTCGCCGGCGCGGGACATCGCCATCGTCAGCGCGAGGGCGATAGCGCACACGACCGCGACCATGATCATGTGGTTACCGTTCAAGCCCTGCATCATTTTCGTCTCCTGTCTTTCGTCTTTGGTCGCGAGGTTCGTCACCTGGGTTCACCCTTGCCCGTCACACCCCGTACGCGGTCCACCGCGCGCGGCGCTTCTCGACCCGTTTCGCCACCTTGCGCATGTGGAGCGCGGCGAACTGGCCGACGTGGACGTCGGGGCCGACCTCGCGCAGGGCCTCGAGGCACTCGGCCCCGCGTCGGGTCAGGGTCGCGCGTCGCCGGCGCGGCTGCGACCACCTGATGGTCCTCCCACTTGACCTTCACGAACGCTCCGTGGTGGATCGCTTCGACCGGGCCGCGTGGCCGCCTCCTGGCTCGCGCACGCGGTTGCCGACGCGCAGCCTCATCCAGTCGCCGGCGGGGTGCAGCCCTGTCGATACCCATTCATTGGCGGTTCCGCTTCTTAGTCGCTTTGCCGCCCGTGCGGGATTTGTTACTCAGCGCCAAAGATTTGTTCGTTGCTGCCATGGTGGATGGCAGCGTTCTTCGCGCAGACGGTTTAATCGCCGGCTCCTGATCGGTTTAAGAACTTCTGGCGCTGAGAACCTCTCGTTGAGGTGCCGCCTTGAGCCAGTGCCATACGGGCTAAATAGGAACGCGTGCGACCACGTGCGTGCGTCATAGCCTGAGTGGTTCGTGGGAAAGATGCCCCGCCGAAGCGGGGCTTTAAGGCGATGCACGGGGATGGGGGCTAAGCCTCGCGCACCACGACTTGCCGGATTCGGGTTCGTGATGGTGCCGTACCGGTCTTTGCCCCTTGGTCCTCGCTCATGTGATTTGCGTTCAATCACGCCCCTATCACA
>DATKHR010000157.1:0-14710 GCA_035510155.1 Vicinamibacterales bacterium | reverse complement strand
GGGATCACGCCTATTGCTGACCGTCGTACCAACCGTTGCCTCACTCGCCCCGATGTCCTTCTCAATGGCACCGACGACAGCGGGGACATGTCCGATTCCGTGCGTGTAGCGTTCCACGGACCACTTGGAACGCGCCGGACCTCGTCCGTTTGAAATCGAAATTGGTCGCATGGCGCCACGTCTAAATGGACCTTCCCATTGTTTGCTCTCCGGAAAATAATCGACCCTTGCTCGAGCGGACCGTGCGGGCGGCGCTCCGCAAAGGTGAGCGCCGAGACGGGAGGCTGATGTGATGCTTGACGTAATGAAGCGCGCGCTTACAGCTCAGGTCTTGGCCGGCTGCGCAGCGTTCGCGAGCCTTGCCGCCGCTCAAGAGGCGGCGGCTCCGAAGAACTCGCCGAAGCTGCCGTACGCGGCGGTTCACAACCCGCAATTCATGAGCGCCGAGGAGGCAACCTTCATGAATGGCGACGATCGTGTCATCGGCCTCGTGAGCGGAAGCGTCGCGAAGGCGTTTCCCGCCGGCATTCTCGCGCAACACGGTTTGGTGCAAGACGAATCACGAAGCGGGCCGATCGCGGTCACGTGGTGAAGCTACTGCAACACGGCCCTCGTGTTCAGGGCCGAAGCCAAAGGACGGCCGCTCGTGCTCGACAACGACGGCGTCATCGCCGGCAACGAAGTCTTCAAGGATCGTGAGACGGGAAGCCGCTGGCAGCAGTCGAGCCTCGAGGCCGTTTCGGGTCCGCTGCAAGGCCAGCATCTGAAGCTGTATCCGTTTCTTCTGACGAGCTGGGACGAGTGGCGGCGCCTCCATCCCCGCACCTTGGTCTTGAAGCCGCTGCCCGGCTACGCTGATCGGATTGCAGCCACCAACGCCCTCGTCAAACGGGGAATGACCGGCGAGGGCACGGCGCCAGACGGCGTGACGTACAAAGACGAACGGCTCAAGCCCAAGACGATGGTGCTCGGTCTCGACGTGAATGATGCGAGCAAAGCTTTCCCGCTCGAAGCGCTCCGCCGTGTCGGCGTCGTCAACGACTCGCTGGGAGGTACGGCGGTGGTGATCGTGCATCAACCACGCTCTGACACGACGACGGCATTCATTGCGAAGGCTGGCGGGCGTCAGCTGACCTTCCGAGCGGCCAATGCGGATATCACGGAGCTCGTCGATCAGGAGACTGATTCGCATTGGGATGCGTATGGGAAGTGTGTCGCCGGCCGTCTGAAGGGATCGACGCTCGAGCGGCTTATTCTCGAACCGGAATATTGGTTCGCGTGGTCGGAGTTCCACCGCAACACCGCGATCTTCACGCCAGAATGAGGGCAGCCCTTGATGGAGCGTGATCATGATGACTCGAAGAGACGCCGTCGGCTCACTCGCTATCGTGGCTGACTTGCTCATAACAAGCGGCCTTGGCCACGCGCAGGATCGTGGTGCCGCCTCGACGCCCCGACAGCCGGTCTTCAAGCACGATCTTCCAAACGTCACGATGGATGACTGGGAAGTGACCGTCAGCTACGTCGACTACGCTCCGGGACGCGTCGGATCGCCGCACCGTCATCCGGGCTTCGTTCTGGCATACGTGCTGGAAGGTGCCGTGGTTGCGAAGATCTCAGGTCAGGGTCCGGAGAAGACGTACACCGCGGGACAGATGTTCTACGAGCAGCCGGGGGCGACGCACGAAGTCTCGAAAAACGCGAGCGAGACGCAGCCGGCGAAGCTCCTGGCGCTGATCTTCGCCAAAAAGGGCTCGACGCTGACGACCCCGGCAACGTGAAACATGATGACTGGCGACGCCAGCACGCCGCCGCCATGAAACGCCGCCTTCCGCCCGGTATTGTGGAAGCCATGGACGAAAGCTCGATCCTGGGAGTCCGGGCTGGAGCGCGGACTGATCATCGCTTCATTGGGATCTGGGCCGTGGTCGTCGACGGGCGCGTGTTCGCCCGGTCGTGGATGCAGAAAGCGGACGGCTGGTATCGAACATTCCTGCGCGATCCCCTCGGCGTGATTCAGGTCGGCGACCGACAGGTTCGGATTCGCGCAGTCCGCGTTCGAGGGCAGCGGATTCGCGGCCAAATCGAGCGCGCGTACGCAGACAAGTACCGGAGTCGGTCCTCTCTCAAGTACGTGCGCGGTTTCCGGACGGAGCGGCGGCGCGACACCACGATCGAGTTCGTGCCGCGGTGAGCTCGAATCACGCAGGCCCGCAAAAGAGGCGAACCCCCTCGTTGATTCCAAACGCACGAAGCTGGCATTTTTGTGAATCGCCGAGCATCGACTGATATCATGATGGTATCAACGACCAATATGTAGCCCGATGCCAGGCGCCGGCGCCGCTCAGGCTCGGGCTTCGCACTGGACGATCGCTCGGAGCATTCCTGGCGACCACCCTGGTCGCGTGCGCACTGGGTGTGCGCGCGTTTGCGGGCGACACCGCTCGAACGGTGTGGACGTTGCCTCTTTCCTCGAACACGCGTGCGCTCGTGATCTCGCCGCACCCCGATGACGCCGTTCTCGGTGCGGGCGGCCTGATTCGTCGCATCGTCGAGCGACATGGGAGCGTCGAGATCGTGGAGATGACGAGCGGCGATGCGTTTGGGAGGGGCGTGGCTACCTTCTGGCCAACGGTCGTTCCCAACCCGGGAGTTTACCGATCGTACGGCGCTCTCCGGGAGCGCGAGACTGTGCACGCGATGCGGGAGCTCGGCATCGGGCGATCGCGGATCAGGCTGCTCGGCTTTCCAGACGACGGCTTGTGCCAGCTCGCCGCGAACGGTTCAGCGCGCACGGTTTTCACATCGCCGTACACTGGTCGTGAGGGTCCACCCTCGACTGAGCGCATGATTCCTGGGACGAGATATCGCGCCGCTGACCTCGAACAAGAGCTCGAGCGAATTCTCCTGGCCTTCCGGCCCACGGTCGTCGTCGTACCGCATCCGCGAGACGAGCATCCGGACCATTGCGCCACGCATGTGCTCGCCCACAGGGCGATCGACGCGATCGACCGCGCCGTGGGCGGGGGCCTGCGCCGGCCCCAAGTGCTCCACTATCTGATCCACTATCGCGTGTGGCCCGGGGACCCCTGGCAGGAGCTGAAGCTGACTCCCGCCGAGCGCGACGCCAAGCGGCGGGCTATCGAAGCGTTTCGCACGCAGACAGCGGTCATGGCGGATTTCATGCACGATTTCGATCGGCCGGACGAGCCGTTCCTGATAGGTGAACCCCAGAGCGACGCGCCGTGCTGGTGCCGCGGCGAGAACATCCTGCGGCGCGGCTCACCGGGTGGCTTCGAACGCGGCTCACCAGGTTCACCAGGCAGTTCGAAATGAAACCCGCGTCGAGCCGCGTGAATTCGCTCGACGCGTTTCGCGGCTTGACGATCGCCGGCATGATCCTGGTGAACAATCCTGGCAATTGGAACGCGGTGTTCGCGCCTCTCGCTCATGCCGAATGGAATGGCTGCACCTTCGCCGATCTCGTCTTTCCGTGGTTTCTATTCATTCTCGGCGTCGCGATGCCATTGGCGTTCGCTCGACGGACCTCACGCGGCGACTCCAAGCGTCAACTGTACGGTCGAATCGTTCGGCGGACGGCCATTCTGATTGGCCTCGGGTTGGCGCTGAACGTCATGGCGGCCTGGCCCGTGGTGTCGGCGCTGCGCATTCCGGGTGTTCTGCAACGGATCGGCCTCGTTTATCTCGCGACCGCGCTCATCGTCCTGCATGCACCGCCGCGGAGCCGCGGCGCCATCCTCGCCGTCGTTCTGCTGGGTCATTGGTGGCTCCTCGAGGGTCAGTGGGTGCGCGCCCGTGGCTATGACTTGACGCCCGGCCACAATGTTGCCGCCGTTGTCGACCGGACGCTCCTTGGCTCACATCTTCTGAGCGCGACTGGAGATCCCGAAGGCCTGCTCGGCACCCTGCCGGCGACTGCCACCGCGCTCGCCGGAACGATCGTCGGCGAGTGGTTCCTCGTCCGGCGGACGCAGCTGATGGCTCGGCTGGTCGGACTTGGGGCGTCGTTGATGGTCGTGGGGTATGCGTGGTCGACCGTCCTCCCGCTGAACAAGTCGCTGTGGACTGGATCGTACGCGTTGCTGGCGTCAGGTGGTGCCGCGCTCGGCCTCGCGGCCTTTCACGCCGTCCTCGATCAGGGTCGTAAGCCCGGATGGACGCAGCCCCTGCTCTGGCTCGGAGCGAACCCGCTCGCCATCTACTTCGCGTCGGAGATCGTCCGCCAGGTCCTCGATCGACCCATCCTGGGATCCGCTGGTCATGTCACGCTCGCGTCCTGGCTCTTCTGGAACATCGCGCGCACACTGGTGCCAGGTAATCTGGACGAGCGTTGGGTAGCGCTCGCGTTCGGTCTGCTCGCGGTTGCCACCTGGACGGCGTTTGCGGGCCTGCTCTACAAACGACAGGTTCGCATTCGCGTGTGAGTCACCTGCTGATCAATTGACGGTGGACTGCGCGCTTGCCGCGACCTGATTGTTGCGATCGTCGGTGGCCTGGAGGCTGATGTTGATCGACAGCCCCGAGGTCCCCGACGGCGTCGCGAGAGTTCCGTGACTTTTCTGTGCTATTTGTGCGCGAACTGAGCCAACGAGAATGGACTGTCAAGTGGGCGCGAGCACGTTTGTGATCGCGCCACTTACATTTCTCGCTCGAAGGCCTTTGGAGCCGGCAGGCAGGTGTCGACGCGACTTCGCGCTATTTCTTGGCTGCGCCCTCGGTGATCTCCAGCCGCCGGCCGCGCGTCACCTGTTCGGGCGGCGCCGGCATGGTGATCTCGAGCACGCCGTCTTTGAACGACGCCTTTGCCTGGTCCGTTATCGTGCCGTCCGGAAGTGGAATCGTCCGATAGAAGCTTCCGTAGCTGCGCTCCGCGCGATACACGCCGCCGCGTTCTTCTTCGTGTTCCTTCCGACGTTCCCCTTGGATCGTGATCGTGTCATCGGTGATGTCGACCTTGACGTCATCTTTGGTCAGCCCCGGAAGATCCGCCCGGACCACCAGCTCGTTGTTCTTCTGCGACACGTCGATCTGCGGGGACCAGGTCACGCCGCCCGCGACTGAAGATGGCCAGGCCCAACCGCGTCCAAGCCCGAATTCGCCGAACATCCGATCCATTTCGTCCGCGAAGCGGTCGAGCATCCGAAACGGGTTGGTGGCGGCAAGGTGACGCCGGGTCAACGGCTGTGACGATTGTGTCGAGATGTCGGTACGTTTCTCTGCCATAGATGCTCCTCTCTTGATCGGGTGGAATCTGATGAGGGGTGAGCGTGCAGAAGAAGCCACGAGCGCATCACTGGTCCACTTCGAGGTCGATCGTGCGACGCCCGCTCAGGAACGGCACGAACCAGCGGTCGGAAAATGCGATTATCTCTCCGGGGAGAGCCAGCGACGAAATCAAATCTCTGAAAAACAGATTCGAGCGCTCAAGCTCAGCCAGACACATAACACTCGAGGTTCGCCGATCCACCCGCAGAACTTCTGTATCATATCGGCTCGCGGACAAACGCTGAGAGGTGACCGATGGCCGAGCAGACCTCCGACACATCCATCCTTCACAAAATCCAGGGGCTCGTCCACGAGGAACAGCGCCTGTACGGCCGTAACGACCTCGCGGATCATGATGTGCTTCGTCTCGAGGAGATTCGCGTCGAGCTGGATCAGTGCTGGGACCTGCTCCGCCAGCGGCGCGCCCGCCGCGAGTTCGGCCAGAACCCGAACGAGGCGCACGCGCGTCCCGCCTCAGTGGTGGAGCGGTATGAGCAGTAGGTTCGGGCCCGGGCAGGCGAGGACGTTTCCTCATGCGTGTTGCGGCGCTCTACGACATTCACGCCAACCTTCCGGCGCTCCAAGCTGTTCTTGAACAGGTGCGCCGCGTCGGCGCCGACCAGATCGTCGTCGGAGGCGACGTGCTGCCGGGACCGATGCCGCGCGAGACGCTCGAGCGTTTGCTCGATCTCGACATCTCCGTGCATTTCATCTACGGCAACGGGGAGGTCGCCGTGCTGCACGCGATGGCCGGACGGGAGCTGGCAGGCGTCCCCGAAGTGTATCAGCCGTCGATACGGTGGACAGCCGCGCAGGTTCACGATCATCAACGCACGTTGTCTGCCTGGCCGATGACGCTCCAGCTCGAAATCCCGGGGTTAGGTGGCGTGCTCTTCTGTCACGCAACGCCGCGAAATGAGGACGAGTGCTTTACGCGGCTGACGCCGGACGATCGCCTTCTGCCGATCTTCGACGGACTCACCGCATCCGTGGTCGTCTGCGGACACACGCACATGCAGTTCGATCGGATGGTCGGCCGCACGCGGGTCGTGAACGCCGGGAGTGTCGGGATGCCGTTCGGCGAACCAGGCGCGGATTGGCTGTTGATCAGAGGCGCAGCCACGGGCCGCGGTGACGAAGAACCCGTCCAGATGCAGCACACCGCTTATGATTTGCCGAAGACGGCCGAGCTGATTCGGGGAACGAGTTATCCGTGGCCCGAAGACTTTGCCGCACGCTACATCTTGAACCCTCCATCGGCGGCGGACATGCTGGAGGTGTTCACACGCGTGTCGATTTGAGATCTCGGGCGGCCCGGCCCGGGACGTTTTATTCTTTCATTCCTTGGCCTGCGTGGCACGCGCGGTCGACGGCGGGACATGCCCCTTGAGCCGCATGTAGACGACGATGTTGCCGTAGTGCTCCATGTTGTGTGCGGTGTTGAACGTCAGGACCGCGCCTCGAAATTGACGCTGGCCAGATGGCCAATCAGCTCCCCGAAAGTGCGCACCTGGGGCGTTGGCTTGAAGGCGTATTCGCCGGCTGGCATGTTCTCCGCGGCCTCCGCGAGATTCCGGCGAATGGTCGCGTGCATCGACCGCTCGACCGCGGCCATGGACGGCGACAGCGCCTCCGTGTAGCTGGCGTCCGTTGTTTGGGCCGAGGCGGGCGAGGCGCTCCACGAGAGACACAACGACAGCACAATCACCTGTCTCATGCGATCGTCTCCTGCCAGGCGAGAGCTGGCCATACGGTCGACAGAAATCCGCCTCTCGGATCGACCGAAGCCCGGCTGACTGAGGATACTATTGGCTCGACTCTCGCATACAACTGCGTCCAGGTAGAGCTTTGGTGGTCGAATACTCGATCGAAGAGCACCGGCGGATGCAAGACGGCCTGGTGCGGTCGGCCCGCCAGCGCGCGACAGGTGACCGACGCGGAGCCAAACACGGGAATCGAAGGAGGAGCGACGAATGCCACGAACGGCCGCAGGAGGAAAGAAGCGGCTGACCGCCGCCAAGTTGACCGAGTATGCACGCGCGGGAGCGGAGACAGCCCTCAAGCACCTGCGCGCCGAGATCGTCGCCATCGAGCGAGCGTTCCCAGAGTTGGCGCTGCCGCAAAGAAGGCGGGCGATACGCCGATCGATGAGGCAGGCTTCGAGACGGACGAGGCGGATGTCGGCCGCTGCCCGAAAAGCGGTCTCCGAGCGCATGACGCGCTACTGGGCAGAGCGCAGAAAGGCGAAAGCCAAAATAAGCAAGTAGCATGCAACTTCACGGTTTTGGGTAAGCCCTCGTGTCGGGCGCTTACAACTCTGTGCGACAAGGTCCCTTCTTGTAACAGCAGTCGTTGTCGGAAGGTCCGTACCACAATCACATGGGGGCGCGACCTCCCGGGCGCGACCCTTGCAGCCTGACGCGCATCTTCATCCCGTGGCCGCCGTCGCGCCGAGCGTGCGAGCGCAGGCGTCCGGCGGGAGACAAGGACTCGTGATGCGCAAGGCAGGCAAAATTCTGGTCGTGGACGACTACGAACCAAACCTGCGCGGGCTAGGTCAGCTGCTCCGCACTGCGGAGTACTCAGTCACGTCCGCCAGCAGCGGGCAAGAAGCCCTCGATCTTGCCAAGCGCGAGCGTCCGGATCTCGTGCTTCTCGACGTTCTCATGCCGGGGATGTCCGGCGTCGACGTCTGTCGCGAGTTGAAACGCTCCGCGGACACGTGCCTGACGCCGGTCGTGCTCGTCAGTGGCGCCCAGGAGCGCGATACGATCCTTGCCGGCCTCGAGGCCGGCGCGGACGATTTTCTGAACAAGCCCGTCGACGCCGAGGAGCTGTACACGCGGGTTCGATCGTTGATGCGCTTGAAGCGGCTCACCGACGATCTCGAGTCAGCTGAGACGCTCTTCCTGACGCTCGGTCGCATCATCGAGGCCCGCGACCCCTACACCGAGGGCCACTGCGAGCGGCTGGCCGACTACGCCACCGCGCTCGGCGGCCGCCTCGAGCTGCGACAGGCGGACATCGACGCGCTCTACCGCGGGGCGTTTCTTCATGACATCGGCAAGATTGCGATTCCGGACCGGGTCCTGCTGAAGAGAGGCCGCCTCACCGCCAAGGAGTTCGCCTCCATGAAGCGCCATCCGGCCATCGGTGACGAGCTGCTGGCGAGCGTTCGCTCATTCGATCGCGTTCGCCCCATCGTCCGGCATCACCACGAACGGATGGACGGCCGCGGATACCCTGACGGCCTGCGGGGCGATGCCGTTCCCCTCCTGGCGCAGGTCGTCAGCGTTGTGGATGTCTTCGACGCATTGACCACCGACCGCCTGTACCGCAAAGCGCTGCCGGTGCCGACGGCCTACCAGATGCTGCGTGAGAAGGCGCGCGGCGGCTGGTGTCAGATGAGCCTCGTCGACTGCTTCATCGACGCGCACCGGGCGCGCGAGGTCGAACGGGCGCGTACCCAAGTCGCGGTCTGAAACTCGCAGAATCCCTAATCACGTCCGTATTCCGGCAAGCGCCGACCGCGCCTCCCTGAGCAGCTGCCGCGCGCCGTCGAACGTCACATGCCTCACCGCGTCATCTATCTCATACCACTTCTTCGCCCGCCCCTCTGAGGACTCGGCTTCTTCGGTCGCGCGGATGAGAAAGTACCGCACGCGCACGGCCTCGCGCCCTGACTGAAACTCCAGTGGAGCGCCAATGGGCCCGACGAGCTCCCCTTCGATGCCTGCCTCTTCACGCGTTTCTCGCAGCGCGGCAGCCTCCGGCGTCTCGCCCGGCTCGATGTGTCCTTTGGGGAATATCCAGACGGTCGGATCCTTTTTGGCGCGCACCAGCAGCACCGACCACCGATCGCCGTCCCGACGGACGGCAATGCCGCCGGCCTGCTCTATGCGATTCAACGAAGGTCGCCGCCCCGTTCTTACCGGCTCCCGCCGAAGGTCGTGGCCGCGGGTTTCGTTTTCCGCTCTTCGACGAGCCGCTGAAACTCCGCATCGTCGAGGTAGACGATGTCGAGCCAGACCTGAAGCATGTCATCGACGCTGCGCTCGCCGAAGCCCACCCACATGTTCGGGTCCGGGTTCCTGCGGTTCGCGGAGGTGTTGTCGTGGATCCCGATCATGTGGAGCACGGTTCCCGCCGGCAAAAGCGGCGCTTCGTCGTCCGCGTAGACGTAGTTGATGTGCCAGTTGAAGTCGAAGTGATCCACGGAGCTGAGGATGTGCGTGCGGTTGGTGGTCGGATCGATCGCCTCGACCGTCATGCCGCGGCCACGCATGTGCATGTGCGGCTGGAACGAATCGATTCGCGCGTTGCGCGGCAATCGGAAGTAGCCATCGGTCCGCACCACCGAGTTCGGTGGCACCTCGAGCTCGTCGTTCGGGATGTTCCGGATCGCGTACGACCTGACCTGATACTTGGGAACCACGCCCTTGGGATAGAACTTGAATGCGATCGTCGTCTTGTTGCGCTGTTCCGAGCCGATCGCAAAGTAGTGCATGTCGAACCGCAGCCGTGTGCCCTTCTTGAGCAGTCGCCCGGTGTTGTCGCCGAAGATGTCGCCGTATTTTCCGACCGCGTACTCATGCAGCTGGATACCGGTCTCGGGTGTCCCTTCGGGCGGGTCCGGCTCGAGCACATAGACGACAACGTGATGGACGATCTTGGGGTTGCTCGGCTTGATCTCCATCGCCTTGATCCATCGGTCTTCTGTGAGCTCGATCACATCCGAGAACTGGTCGATCCACCAGTCCGGGCCTTTCGCATACATCACGAAGTCGTTCGGCGTCGTGACCTTCAGATCGGGTTCGCCGATGAACCACTGCGACGCCGAAGGAAACGTGAGCGGTGGCGGCATGTCGGACGGGCTGCCGAGCGGCGCGCCGGCATCCGCCCAACGGGTGATGGTCGCGATCTCCCCATCACTGAGCGACCGGTCGTTCTTGTAGTGTTTGATGCCGACCGTCTTGTCGAGATGCCACGGCGGCATGTCGCGGCTCGCGACGCGTTGGCGGATCGATCGCACCCATGGACGGACCTCCTCGTAGGTCACGAGCGACATGGGCGCCGACGTCCCCGGGTGGTGGCACGACTGACACTTGGCCTGAAAGATCGGCGCGACATCCTTTGCGAACGTGATGAGCCCCCCGGGCTGCGCCCCAGCCGTTGCTGAACGACGGCCAGATCCTGAATCCCGACTCACGTCGGCGTTCTTGACCGTGACTTTCACGTGTGCGTTCGTCCAGCAGCAGTGGTAGCCGAAATTGCCCGCCGATTCGCCCGATCCATCGTCGACCACGGCCTGCAGCAAATACTCGCCGGGTTGGTCGAATGTAGCTGTCGTCTGAGCCTTGCCGCCGGTGAGCTTGGCTGGCGACGATGTGAAGGTCACGGCGCCGGGCCCGCGATATTTGGCCCACATCACGGTCATCCCGATGGGCTCACCCCGCCGCTTCGGCAGTCCGTCGTCGGTGGCATCGACGCTGAGCGTCGCCGAGGCGCCCGACTGCGCGACGACCCTTGCATCGACAACGGGAGGCGTATTCGAGCTGATGTTCTCGCTGTTTCCGCCGCGCGTGGTCCGGCGGCGATCGATCTGCCACACAGGGTTCAGCGTGCCGGCGACGCTGAGCGCCTGACCGTGAGCCGTGAGCGTCCAGACGAGCTGCTGGTTACCGAAGTCCTTCGGCACGAGCACGCTGAACACGTCCTTGTGCCGCCGGGGCACGAACGATGTCGGTTGTCCACGATCGCCGCCAGGCTCGAACCGATTGTCCGGGCCGACGGGCAGATCGACGAGCTCCTCGTAGTTGCGGTTCATGTAGCCGAACCACATGTTGAACGAGCCGTCGGGGTTGAGGTCGAAGCCCTCATAAACGGGCGCGACGGCCTGACCCGACGCGTGACGCACGGGCATGAGCGCGGAAAGCCCGGGAGGCCCGGCGACGGGCGACGCGCCCGATTGGCCCCCGGATTGCGCCGGCGATTGGGCTCCTGATTGTGCCCCCAGTGGCACAGAGCCCGGCACGACGGCGACGAGTGACCCGAGAACGAGCGACAGGCGGAGGGCCGTGCGGATCATGCTTCCTCCCGCGATGAGAACGACCCGATTATACTTTCCCCGCCCGGAAGTGTGGTTCAGGAGCCTCGCTACCGTCCTTTCTCCGGCAGCGCGAACACATACAGCGCATTGCCGGTCTGCGGCTCCCGCATCTCAGGAATGATCGTCCGCGGCACCAGCCGGGGGCTGCCGGCTCCGGTGGAGCCGGTCGTCACGGCAACGTACTGCCGGCCGCCCACGCTGAACGTCACGGGATAACCTTGCACCGTCGTGCCGAGGCGCGTTTGCCAAAGTGTGTCGCCGGTGCGGACATCGAAGGCCCGGAACGTCCGATCGAGATCGCCCACGAAGCCAATGCCCGCGGCTGTCGTGATCACCGACGTCAGAAACGGTGCCCGCTGCTCGTGGCTCCATATTTCCTTCATCGTCTTCACGTCATAAGCGGCGAGCTTCCCGACGTTGCCGTCGCTCCCAGGCATCTCGAAGAAACGACGGTCGGCGCCCGAGCCGCCCGAGCCGTTCGCAAGCTCGATCTTCCGGGCGGACATTTCCATGCATGATTGACTGAGCGGAATCACCAGGAGCCCACTGGCCGGGTGATAGCTCATCGCCTGCCAGTTGTGCCCGCCTTCGGTGCTCGGACATGCTTGGACCCACTTGCCCGTCTCCTGCTCGATGATGTCTGCCCGATAGGTCGGCGTTCCGTTCTTGGGGTCGATGGAGTCGAAGACGTTCTGAAAGATGGTTTCCACGTAGCCGAGGAACGTGCCGTTGCGCCGATCGAGCTTCCAGAGGATGCCGGGTTTGCCGATCGTGAACACCAGCTTCTGGTCGGCGACGTCCACGAGCACCCGCTCGAACACCTCGTCCAGATCGAGCGATTCTCCCGGCGCGTGCTGATAGTGCCACGCGAGCGTGCCGTCCTTCGGTCTGAGCGCGAGCGTCGAGCTTGTATAGAGAACGCTGTCGAACGCGCCGGTCCCGCGGCTGGCGCGCATCCAGGGTTTGGCTTGCGCGGTTCCCCAGTACGTCAGGTCCAGATCCGGATCGTAGCTCCCGGCGATCCACGTCTCGCCGCCGACGCGCAGGTTGTCGGCGAGCTTCCCCCACGTGTCGGCGCCCGGCTGGCCTCCGCGCGCGATCGTGTTGAACTTCCAGAGCTGCTTCCCCGTCGCCGGGTCGTAGCCGCTGATCCAACAGCCATCGTTGCCGTATCGATCGCACCCCACGAGGCCGTTGACGACGACGCCGTGCATCACCATGGGACCGGCGGTATTCGCGTAGCCCTTTGTGCGGTCGGCGATTGCCGTCTCCCACACGGTCTTGCCGCTGCGCGCGTCGAGCGCGACGAGCCGCGCGTCAGTGGTGGCGACGAACACTTTGTCCTGGTAGATCGCCAGGTTGCGCATCGCCGCGATGCCGATCGATGCGTTCGGTCCGACATGGTTCTCCCAGACCAGATTACCGGTGCGCGCCTCGAGCGCCTGGACGATGTTCATGGTGTTGTTGAGGTAGATCACGCCGTTGTGGACGAGCGGGCTCGGCTCGTTGCTCGGACCTTCGTTCATCGGCCAGACCCAGGCGAGCTGGAGATCCCTCACGTTCTCGCGCGTGATCTGCGTGAGCGGACTGCTGCTCCACCCGTAGTAGTTCCGCCGCGCCATCAGCCAGTCGCCGGGATCCTGATTTCGCAGCATCTCGTCTGAGACGGGAACGAAGTCTTTCAAGGCGCCCTCGACCGTCACGCCGAGCAGTCCCGGCGCCGCGCCGCCCCCGGCTGTGCCACGCCCTCCGCCCGCGCCCCCGCGGCCGACCGTCGGGCCACCGGCGCCTGCGCCACCAACGGCGGGACCTCCAGCCGCCCGGGCCGCCGCGTCACTCGTCGCTGTGACGTTGGTTCGGCCGGCCACTGCTCCGATCGGTTGAGCGCTGGCTGCATTGAGTGGTTGCGATCCGGGTTGCGCGCCGTTTGCCTGCAGGATATAGGCAGTTACAGCCAGATATTGATCCGGGCCGAGGCTGGCGCCCGCGGGCGGCATCGTGCTCTGGATGAGCTCGAAGAGGTCGCGCGTCGACCGCGTTCGCCACGCGCTCAGGAAATTGGCTCCCGCCAGCTGCGGCGCCTCATTGCGTCCGGCGAGATCAGGCATATGACAGCCTGCGCAGTTGGCGATGTACACCTGGCGACCTGCCGCTGTCTGCTCCGCCGTAAACACGCCGTTTGACGGCTGACCGCTTGCCAAGGGCTGCTGATTGCCGACGGCGGAAAGCGAGGCGAGCGTCAGCCCAATACTCACGCCCCCGACGAAGGCGGCCCCCCATCGCTGACCGGCAACCGCCGACGACAGAAAGGTCGCTGCTCTTGACATCATCGGCGCACGCCCTATCGCTTCTCCAGAAGCCAGCCCCATAAGTTTCCTTCGGGCGCCTTTTCACTGTTCAACTGAACGTAGAGGCGTCCGCCCTGAAGATCTCCGACCTGCTGAGGGCTCAGATCTACCGAGCCACCGACCGAACCGCCGACGGCATGGGTCACCGTCAGGTCGAACAGGTCGGGACCCCGCACGCCTCTTACCGGGCTCTTGCGGAGCGTCGCCACGGTCGCCGGCGACTTCAGCCCTTCGAACGTGCCGTTGATGGTGAGCTTCGATCCGGCAAGCGAGGCGGTGACCGCTCCCGTCCCCGCAATAGTCGCCTGCATCGCAACATCGATCGGGACGGGAGAGAGCCGCGCCTTGAAGGTTCGCGTGCCCTGCGCCGACAACGCGACGCTCAACGGTCGTGCGGCCTGCACCAACAGCCCGACGCTCACTGCGCACGCGCACAGCAGAGCTTCTCGCATGGCGGCAATGATATGACGACTGCTCGTGAGGTGCTAGAGTTGACCCAGCATGATCGACTGGATCCGCCGGCGCGTGGACGCGCTCGCACGGGAGTACCACATCGCTCGCGAGCAACACCCGCGCGTCGCCTACGGCGTCGTCGGCTCCCTTGTGGCCGCCCTCTTGAGCGTTGTTCTGCTGGCCGGTGCGGGCGCGGAGTTCCTCGTCAGCCTGTCTCGCGGCCTCCCTGATGCCGAAGCCTTGTCCCACATCGGCGAGATGGATCAGGCCAGCGTCGTGCTCGACGCCTCCGATCGACTCGCATTCACGATTTTCAAGGAACAGCGGATAGACGTCCCGATCGCCCAGATCTCACCGGTGCTCGTCAAAGCCCTGCTGGCCACCGAGGACCAGCGTTTTTACGAGCATCACGGGTTCGACCTGTTCCGCATGATGTCGGCGGCGATCGCTAACGTCCGCCACCGTCGCGTCACGCAAGGGGCGTCGACGATCACGCAACAGCTCGCCCGTCAGA
>DATKHR010000156.1:0-11003 GCA_035510155.1 Vicinamibacterales bacterium | reverse complement strand
ACCGGTCTGATTGCCGCCGAACCCCATGTGCTGCATCTGGACGCTGTCCACCATGAATACATTGTCGTTGTTCGAAGACCCGTGGACCTGAAGTGTGGGCTGCTGCATGATCTGCGTTCCGCCCACGTCCGGTGTTGAGGTGGTGACTCCGGGGATGAGCTGACCGACCGCGAACGGATCCTTTCCTGTCGGGATGGTGTCGAGACGTTCCCGGCTCATCACCGACTGCGACACCGACTCGCGTACGTCGACCAGCGGTGAGTCGCCGGTGACCGTAATGGCCTCTTCGATCTGACCGACGGCGAGATCGGCGTTCACGGTCGCGGTGAACGAGGTCGGAAGGACGATGCCTTCGCGACGAACGGTTCGAAAGCCTGTCAGGGTGAACGTCACTGTGTAGGTGCCCGGCCGAAGATCGAGGATCACGTACTGGCCGGCAGGGTCGGTGACCGTCGTCCGCGCCCCCTCGATGATCGCAGGGCTCGAGACCTCGACCGTGACTCCGGGGAGCACGGCGCCGGAAGGGTCGTGCACGGCCCCGCCGATCGCGCTCTGCGCCAGAGCAGCGTCAGCCGCGCCGAGCACGGTGAGGGTGAGGAGCAGGGATCGTATGGCCGCCGATCCCGAGGTTCGTGCGACGGCGGATCGTAGGGCTTGCTGACCGGCCATGAATAGCACCTCCTGAACCGAGACCGACGAGTGTGGCTGCGCCACCGGGGAAGGTGTCCCCGGTTCTGATTAAGGCGTCCGGGGTGCAGGGGCCCCCCGAGTGACAAGCGTCGGCGGCATGCGTTTCCTGGTCGCCTGCTCGAACGCGTAGGCAATCTCGAGCAGTCTTGGCTCGCTGCATGCCGCGCCGGTGAAACCGACACCAAAAGGCGCTGGTTTCGCGTGGAACCCTTCGGGGAGTGGCGGCGTTGGGGCGTTGGGCACCAGCGCAAAGGGGACAACGATGATCGGGTAGCCGGCGCGAGCAGCGAGGCCGGCGCCGGTACCGCCGGGCGTGAGGATCGCGTCTAACCTTACACCGGGCGATTGACGCCCGGGTCCGCTCGATTGACTCGCGGCGGGCGATTGACGCCCGGGTCCGCCCGATTGACTCGCGGGTGCGGGGCCGTTCAGCACGCCGTCAATGCCGGCGACGCGGCTGAGGGCGATGTCCTTCTTCACATCGGCCTCGTTGCGCGCCCGATCGGCGTCGAGATCCATCTCGTCGGAGATATCGAGGCGCGACTGGCCGTAGCGGATGGCGCCTGCCTTCTCGTGCGCGAGGTTCCAATTCCGGAGCTCGGTCAGCGACTTGACCGGCGCGGACGGACCGAGACTCTTCAGCCAGAGATTGAAATCCCGCTTCATCCCGTACTTGAAGTTCACGGAGCAATTCGCGTCTTTGCCCTTGGCCTGATCGGCGCCGGAGCAGAAATCCCAGAGCAGAAAGTTCTTCTGCGGATCCTTGTCGACGAAACTCGGAACATCCGCCGGGTCGACCACGATCGCCCCCTGCTCTTTGAGCACCGCGATAGCGTCCGCCATCGCCTTGGCCTGCTCGGCGTTCAATCCGCCGCGGTTCCCGACCTGCGGACCCCGGTTCCCCGCCTGAGGTCGGCCCGCCCTGCCGCCTGGCGCCGGTTCGTCGGGTGCCGGAGGATCGCCGGTGAGCGTCACGCGGTCGTAATAGAAGGCGCGCGGGATGCCGATGCGCGCGCCCTTCAGGGCGCCAGCGCGCAAGAACTTCGTATAGTCCCGCCCGGGCGGCGGCGTACAAGTCGTCGTCGCGGGATCGTTCGGGTCGGGGGACGGGCTCTCGAGCGCGCCGAGCATGATCGCGGCGTCGACGACCGTCCGTGCCATCGGTCCGGCGGTATCGTGATCCGCGGTGATGGGGATCACCCCGTAGCGGCTGACACGACCGATGGTGGGACGGATGCCGACGAGCATGTTGGCGTTCGAGGGGCTGATGACCGAGCCGCCGGTGTCGCTCCCGACATTGGCCGCCCAGAGGTTTGCCGCTGTGCCGATGCCGGAGCTCGATCCGCCTGTTTGGAGAGCGGGCCGTCCGTCGAACGTGCCTTCGCGCGGATCGGAGCGCGGATCGTACGGATTGAAGCCGAATCCGCCGACGGCGTTGTAGTTGCCCGGCATCGGGTTCGGATTGCCGGCCACCCAGTTGGCGAGCTCGGTCAACCCGGTTTTCGCCACGATGATCGCGCCGGCGTCGCGAAGGTTCTTGGTCAGCGTCGCTTCGTACGGAGGAATGTAGCCCGCAAACGCGAGCGCGCCGCCGGTCGTCGGCATGTTGGTTGTATGGATGTTGTCTTTGAGCGCAACCGGTATGCCGTGGAGCGGTCCCCGGATTCGTCCTTGAGCACGCTCGCGGTCGAGCTCGTCGGCCTCTTCGAGCGCGCGCGGATTGACGGCCAGGGCGGCGTGCAGGACGTCCTCGTATGTGGCGAGCCTGATGAGATACTGGCTCACCAGCTCGCGCGACGTCAGCCGCTTCTGCTCCATCGCCATCCGCATCTCGGGAATCGTGGCTTCGACGACTCGGAACGACGCCGGTGCCGATTTCACCGGAGTCGAAGTCTGCCCGTGGCCCACGACGGAGAGGGCAGCGAGCGTGAAGGTACTGAGTATCAGGGCGGAAACGACCGACAGCCGATTCATACGCGGCTATACTAATTCCGAATTCCTGATTCTGGATTTCGAATTTTCGAATTCACGTAAATGCCGACCGACCGCCTGACACGGCAAATGGCCTTTCTTGTCGAAGCCGACAAGCTGAAGACAATTGTCCGGCGCACGCCGCTGACCGACCGCTCTCGTCTGGAGAATTCCGCGGAGCATTCGTGGCACCTGGGGCTCGCCGCCGTCGCGTTGCGCGAGTACGCGCCCGACGGCGTCAACATGCTTCGTGTGCTCGAGCTGCTCGCGGTTCACGACCTGGTAGAGATCGACGCCGGCGATACGTTCGCGTACGATTCCCGCGCGAACGTCACGAAAGAGAGTCGCGAGCGCGCCGCTGCTGATCGTATCTTTGGAATCCTGCCCATCGATCAAGCCCGGAGGCTCCGAGCCGATTGGGAAGAGTTCGAAGCGTTCGAGACGCGCGAGTCGCGTGTCGCCAACGCGCTCGATCGGCTGCAGGCGCTCCTGCAGAACATGGCCGCCGGCGGTGGGAGCTGGAGCGCGCACGGCGTCACGAAGCGTCAGGTTCTCGAGCGCATGGCGCCCGTCCAGGCGGCGCTTCCCGATGTGTGGCCCTTCGTGGTCGACGTCATCGACAGGTTCTGCGCGTCGGGCGCGATCGGCAACGATTTGGAGAGTTGAAGGAGACAGCATGGGACTGATGGATTTCATCAAGGGTCAGTTCATCGAGATCATCGAGTGGACGGACGATTCCCGCGACACGCTTTCGTTTCGGTTTCCCGACGAAGACAAGGAGATCAAGCGCGGCGCGCAGCTCATCGTTCGCGAGTCGCAAGTCGTCCAGTTCGTCTACCTCGGTCAGTACGGAGACCTGTTCGGTCCCGGGAAGCACACGCTGACCACCGACAACATTCCGGTGCTGACCAGGTTGAAAGGCTGGAAGTACGGGTTCGAGTCGCCGTTCAAGGCCGACGTCTACTACCTCGTGACGCGCGTCTTCACGGGCAACAAGTGGGGGACGTCCAACCCGGTGATGATGCACGACGCCGACTTCGGGGTCGTCCGTCTGCGCGCGTTCGGGACGTACGATTTCCGTATCGTAGAACCGCAGAAGTTCCTCAAAGAAGTCGCCGGCACGGATCAGCACTTTCGGATCGACGAGTTCTCCGATGCGATGCGATCGCGGCTGGTGGGCGCGTTCAGCGAAGCGTTAGCGACGAGCAAGGTGCCGGCGCTCGATGTGGCCACTCGATATCGCGAGCTGGGTGACGCGTTGCTGCCGGTTCTCAATCCCGTGCTCCATGACAAGTACGGTCTCGAGATGACCAGTTTCATCCTGGAAAACGTCTCCGTGCCGCCCGAAGTCGAAGCTGCCATTGACAAGCGATCGAGCATGGCCGCGATCGGGAATCTGAACGACTACGTGAAGTATCAAATGGCGCAGGGGCTCGAGAAGGGCGGGGCGGGCGTCGGCGGCCTTGGCGCGGAGCTTGCGGTGGGCGCCTCGATCGCGCAGCAGATGATCAATCAGCCCGGCGGCATTCTCGGACAGGCGACGCAGGCGGCGGCAGGAGCCGGATCAGGCAGCGGGTCCGGTTCGGGTGCTGCGGCCGGTTCGGGCAGCCCCGCCGCTGCGGGCGCGCTGCCGGAGCTCATCGGCCCGGCGGAGGCGGCGACGGCGCTCGGCGTTTCAGAAGCCGACGTCATTGCGAGTCTCGAGTCAGGGGATCTGAAGGGCAAGAAGATCGGCGCACAGTGGCGGATCACACGAGCGGCGCTTCGGGACTTCGTTGGATAACGGCGCTCCGCCGACGTCAGTGAAGGGCAGCGCCCCCTCGGCGACCGCCCAGCAGAAATTCGAGTGCCCCGCCTGTGGGGCGGAAGCCCGCTGGGATCCGTCGAAGAAGGCGCTCGTCTGCCCGTTCTGCGGGACGGTCTCTCCCGCGAGTCTCCAGACACGAGGCCCTGACACGGTCATTGTCGAGCACGACCTGGTGGCCGCGCTCCGGGAGATTCCCGACTCGAAGCGCGGATGGCAAACGGAGAAGGTCGCGGTCCAATGCCGAAGCTGCCGCGCGATTTCGGTCTTCAGTCCGGAGCGCGTCGGCCAGCGCTGCGAGTTCTGCGGCTCGACCGAGCTCGTGCCGTACGATCAGATCAAAGCCGCGTTCACCCCGGAATCGCTGCTGCCGTTTGCCGTCGGCGAATCACGAGCGCGTGATCTGATTCACGCGTGGTACCGCCGCCAGTGGCTCGCACCGAACGCGTTGAAGCGGCGCGCGCTCACCGACACCGTGCGCGGCCTGTATCTTCCCTACTGGACGTTCGACGCGAAGGCGCACGCGGAGTGGACGGCTGAATCGGGCCGGTACTATTACGTGACCGTCAACGGCAAGCAGGAACGCCGCGTCGAATGGTCGCCCGCGTCAGGCGGGCTCGACCACCAGTTCGACGATGAGCTCGTGCCGGCGTCGGCAGGGGTCTCGAGCGCGCTCCTCCGGGGCATCGAGCCGTTTCCAACCATGTCGCTGGTGCCGTACGATCCCGCGTACCTGGCGGGGTGGACGGTCGAGCGCTATCAGATTGATCTCGTTGCGGCTGCCGCGCGCTCGCGCGAGCAGATGGACGCCGAGTTGCGCGGGTTGTGCGGGGAAGACGTGCCGGGCGACACCTATCGCGACTTGCGTGTCGAGTCAGAATACCGGGATCAGACGTTCAAGCACATTCTGGTGCCGGTATGGCTGCTCACCTACACATATGGGGCGCGGGTCTATCAGGTGGCGGCCAACGGCGTGACCGGCCGGATGGCCGGCCAGCGTCCCTGGAGCTGGATCAAGATCACGCTCCTGGTGATCGTCGCTCTGATTCTCTTGTCGCTGTACCTGCTCAAATCGAACTGAGGCAAGGCACGTCGAGCTGGGCCTCATTCAGCGGACGCAAGCGTGCCTTTGCCGTCAACGCTCGTCACGTTGTGGATACTTCTGTCGTGCGACCGACGCTGCCATCCATCGTTTGTTGCGCGGGGTGACGTCGCGAAGATCAATTCCGACACAAACGCAAGGAGATAACAACCGATCGCCACGAGATAGAGCGACCGGAAACCGAAGTACATCGAGTGGTATTCCAGCAATCCGCCGCAGATCGCCCCCAGGAGGTTCGAGGCCAGAATCCCCGACACCAGCCCCTTGTTCACGAGCAGAGTCGAGAACAGAATGCCCGAAAAGAACAGTGGGCCGGTGAGCACGATGGTGGTCTCCAGCCGCCCCACGGGAGTGGAGGCAAACCCACCCGACCTGGCAACAAACCAGCCGATGGCCAGCGCCGCCAACAGAAACAGGGAGGGAGCCACGGCGCGCCTGATATTCAGCCACTGAACCACACAATTCCCCAGAAACGCCATCGTCAAAATACCCGCTATCACGACGCCAATCACCTGCCAGGTATTGCCGAACGTCAGACCCATTTCCGTGATGCCCTTGGTTTCGATCAACATGAAGCCGGCGCCAAGAAAAAAGAACGAGAGGTGGCTGAACTTTGGCGCTTCTGCGATGAAGTTTGCTGTGATCAGCACCGAGAGAAGCAGGACCTGGAGGACCATGACCAGGTACGAGACCGGGTAGACGCGCTGCGGCATGTAGAAGAAGGGCCAATCGTCTGTCGACACGTCGGCATGTAGCGATGGATTGGCGTAAAACGCCGTCCGGTTCGTAAACCCGGCGTCCTCAACGAGCTTGGGAGGAAGCGCCCAGGTTTCGTCGTTTGACTCCAGAAAGATGACCGAGCTGTCGTAGCCGGCCGCCACACAAATCGGCGGCCGCCCGTCAAACACCTCTTGCATCATGAGATAAATCTTGCGCCCCATGGCATCCGACATGAGCGAGAACGAGAGAGAAAGCACGCCATCGGCTCTCAGCCGGTTTCGGGCCTCGCGCAATCCCTCCACGGTGTAGACGAACGAATCGAGGCGCACGCTCGAACCATGGCTGAGAAGCGTGTGGGAATCGAGCAGCCCGTAGACGATGAGGTCGAACTGCTGGTCCGACCGCCGGAGGAACGAACGGGCGTCGTTGACGACGCCGTGAACCCGGGGATTGTCATACGGCTTTTCCGGGTGGCTGGAACTGCCGACGAGCAGGATGGCCGGATCGATCTCGATGGCCTCGACGTGCCGGGCCCCGGCGCGCAGCGCCGCGGCGACATCGTTGCCGGTTCCAGCGCCGACGACCGCAACGTCCGCCAGGCTGGAGTGAGCCTTGTACGGAAAATCATAGTATCCGCGGACATTGCTCAATCGCGGACTCATTTTCCCCTGGGAAAAATCGTGTATGCGCTGATAGTAGTGGCCGGCGGCGCGAATCACGGGCAGGCCGGTATCCTCGCTCTGCCCAATCTCCAGCAATTGATAGGGGGAATAGACTCGCTCCCACAGAGGGTTCACGGGCCACGCCAGGATAATCGTGCAAACCGCCGTGAAGACAATTCCGACGATCATCGAGGAAGGCGTTCTCGCCTGGAACAGCAGAACGCCAAGGAAGCACAGCGCGAACCAGATGAGCGGAGGCGTCCAGAGCGCACTCACGAGCAACATGACCAGCACGCCGAGCAGGCTGCCGAGCAGGTTCAGGCCATACGCCCGCAACTTCGCGCGACGCTCCATGAGACGACCGCACAGTTGGCCGACGGGCACGAACGCGCAAACGGTCATCACAAAAACAACGGTCAGCAGCGCATACAGGACAACGATGTGCGTCAAGTCGGCTCCGCCGATTCCCATCGTGAGCTGCTCGCGGAACGGGATGGTTCGGAATGGCGTGCCCGGACGAAACCTGACGAAGATCATGAAGCCGAACTGCCAGGCGAGCAGAGGAATCACCAGGGCCAGAGGGATGCGGTCCCGCGAGGCAAGCGCGTAGCCCAACCCGAGCCCCAGGAAACACGCGAGGAGACTGAAATTCTTGTAGAACGCGAAGAATTCCAGCACCGTCGATTGCCACCGGATGATCCCCAGCTCGAGGAAGAGGCTGAGGGCCGCGGAGAAGACAATCGCGCCGTCGATGTACTTGGGGTTCAACGCGTCCAGGAAGTGGGTCTGCGCCTCGGCGCTCGCATCGATGAACGGCGCGCATCTTTTCAGGACACGATAGAACGCCGCCGTCGCGATCGCAGCAGGACAGATCAGCCACGCGAGTCCGACCAGAGTCGCCAGCGACCAGAGTCCGTGCATTTGGACGTGGGCAGGCAACGGGAGCAAAGCGATGATGATGAAATTCCCAAAACAGGTCAGCACCATGAGCCGAATCAACGCCCGCAGCATCTCGGATGGCTTTCCGCTCTCACCTCTAATTCCGGACACGACGCGAACACTCTCCATGTTGTGAGTGGTTTCGGCTCCAGCACTCCACGACTGTTCAGAACTGCGCCTGCAGTCGGTGCAGTCGTGTGCATGGGCGGCGAGTTTCGTGCAGCGGGTGCGGGACGTGGCCTGCAACGCGCGTGACAACGCCGTCGGCTACGCCACGGTCCCGTATAATACGCATAGCTCATCCGTAGTCTTGCATCAGGGGAGATCTATGCCGCAATCCAATCGCCGCGGGAGCTTCGTCGTGTGTTTGCTGGCGCTTGCCTCGTCGTTGGTCCTCGTCGTTTCGGCGCAGGTCGCTCGAGGTCCGAGCGCCACTGAAACGATCGCTGGACACGAAGCCGTGGCCGGCGAGGTGCTCCTCAAGTTGCGAAGCTCCACGAACCTCACTCAGATCTCGCAGGATGTCGAGGCCGACCGCGATGAGCCCGTCGGGGAGGAGATGACGCTACGACGACTGCATTCGCCTAAGCACACGACAGCCGAGCTCTTGTCAATGCTTTCGACTCGCAACGATGTCGAATACGTCGAGCCCAACTTCATCGTTCGTGCGATCAGTCTGCCCAATGATCCGATGTTCCCGCAGTTGTGGGGCCTGTTCAATACGGGGCAGGCCGTCAACGGCACTGCGGGAGTGGCCGGTGCCGATATCAATGTCACTCCCGCCTGGGACGTGACGACCGGCTCGAAGGCTAATGTCGTCGGGGTTATCGACACCGGGGTGGACTACACGCACCCGGATCTCGCAAACAACATCTGGTCCGCGCCGGCACAATTCACTGTGAGGATCGCCGGGCGGAATATCACATGCGCCGCGGGCACCCATGGATTCAAGGTGAACACCATGGTCAACCCTCCGGTCCTGACATGCGATCCACTTGACGACCATTATCACGGGACACATGTGTCGGGGACCGTGGGCGCCGTCGGAAACAATGCACTCGGCGTTGTGGGAGTGAACCAGGTCGCGAGCATCATGGGGATCAAGTTCCTGGACAGCTCGGGGAGCGGCTCAAACGCCGATGCGATCAGCGCGATGGAATTCGCGATTCAAGCAAAGGCCCACTTTGGTGCAGGAGCGAACGTTCGAGTGCTGTCGAACAGCTGGGGCGGGGGGCCGTTCTCCCAGGCGCTTCTCGACGAGATCAACAAGGCGAATACGAACAATATGCTGTTCGTGGCGGCTGCGGGCAACGGCGACGCCCTCGGCAACGGGACGAACAATGACACCGCTCCCTTATATCCCGCGAGTTTCAGCGCGCCCAACATCGTCGCCGTCGCGGCAACCGACTCGACCGACAGTCTTGCCGGGTTCTCGAACTACGGTAAAAACAGCGTGCATCTCGGCGCTCCTGGTGTTTCGATTCTGTCGACGTATCCAGGTGGCGATTATATTTTTTTGGACGGCACGTCGATGGCCACGCCTCACGTGTCTGGCGCGGCGGCGTTGCTCCTCTCGCTCTGTAACTTGAGCACCGCAGACCTTAAGACGTCGCTCCTCAACAACGTTCAGCCGATCCCCGCACTCGCCACCAATACCATCAGCGGCGGTCGATTGAACGTGTATAACGCCCTGCTCAGCTGCAGCGGTGACATCCCCCCGAGTGTGGCGCTGACGGCACCGACTGAGGGAGCGAGGTACGTGGCACCAGCGACCATTGCGCTGAGCGCCACGGCGAACAGCAACACCGCGATCAAGCGCGTGGAGTTCTATCAGGGGACGACGCTCGTCGCGACGAGTGCGAGCACCGCCAATCCATATACGGCGAGCTGGGCGAATGTACCGGCCGGGAGCTACACGCTCACGGCCAGGGCGTACGACACCCTGGGCATTTCGACGGTCTCGGCGCCGGTGCACGTGATGGTGACCCTCCCTAGCCCGTGGCAAGCGCAGGACATCGGCAGCGTCGGCGTGGCCGGCAACGCGACGTCGACTTCGGCCGGGGCGTTCACGGTATCCGGCTCGGGCGCAGATATTTGGGGTACGGCGGACGCGTTTCAGTTTGTGTATCAGCCACTGACCGGGGATGGGCAGATTGTCGCGCGGGTGGCGACGGTGCCGAACACCGACCCGTGGGCGAAAGCCGGAGTGATGATCCGCGAGGATCTCACAGCAGGGGCGCGGCATGCGGCGGTGCTGGTGACCCCCAGCAACGGCGTGGCATTCGAGCGGCGGGTCGCGAGCAACGGCGCGAGCACGTATACGGCAGCGACAGGGGCCGCACCCGAATGGGTGAAGCTCGTGCGCACCGGGACGAGGATGACGGCATACGCGTCGGCCGATGGGGTTACGTGGGTCCTCGTCGGGAGCGACACGGTGTCGATGACGGCGACGACCGTCTATGTGGGGCTCGCGGTCACGAGCCACAACAACGCGACGTTGGGCACCGCGACCTTCGATAGCGTGACGACGGGGCCACCCGACGTTCCCACGGTGACGCTGACGGCGCCGGCCGACGGGGCGAGCTACGGGGCACCGGCGACGATTGCGCTGAGCGCCACGGCGAGCGCCAGAGCCGGGATCGCGCGTGTGGAGTTCTATCAGGGGACGACGCTGATTGCGACGAGCGCGAGCACCGGCAATCCCTATACGGCGAGCTGGGCGAATGCGGCGGCCGGGAGCTACACGCTGACGGCCAAGGCGTACGACACCGTGGGCCAGTCGACAGTCTCGTTGCCGGTGCACGTGATGGTGACCCTGCCCAGCCCGTGGCAAGCGCAGGATATCGGCAGCGTCGGCGTGGCCGGCAGTGCGACAGTGACCTCGCCGGGTGCGTTCACGGTCTCCGGCTCGGGCGCAGATATTTGGGGCACGGCGGACGCGTTTCAGTTTGTGTATCAGCCACTGACCGGCGATGGGCAGGTGATCGCGCGGGTGGCGACGGTGCCGAACACCGACCCGTGGGCGAAAGCCGGAGTGATGATCCGCGAGGATCTCACAGCAGGGGCGCGGTATGCGGCGGTGCTGGTGACCCCCAGCAATGGCGTGGCATTCGAG
>DATKHR010000155.1:0-2943 GCA_035510155.1 Vicinamibacterales bacterium | reverse complement strand
ATGAAGATACTGTCATCGGACCGGTAGTGCTTCACGACGGCATGACTCGCGGCTGGTGCCGCGGGGCCGGACTGCAGCGCGGCCACTCGAGTTTCGGCCGAAGGCGTGGCCATCGTGTTGGCCATCGACGCCGCGAGGTGGCGGGCGACGATCTGCATCACGCGCTCGTCGGCCTCGAGAAAGCGGCCTGGCTCCGCGCTTTGCAGGCACAACACGCCGAGGAACTTGTTCCGTGACAGAAGCGGGAGTACGAGCTGGCTCTTGACGTCCGGCAGGCCCGGAAGGGCAATCTCCTTTTCGAGGTTGCCTTGCTCGCCCCGACGCTCAACCCCTGATCGCACCGCCTGCGCGATGAGCCTGTCCAGGGCCAGGTTCGTGACTCGCACGGCTGAACGGCGCTCAGCCGAGACGCCCAGGATCCCTTCGCCGACCACGACCTCGGATCCGACGCCCGACGGCTCGAAGCCGTAGCTGGCTCCCGTAAACAGTCGGGTCCCCTCCTCGTCTGGAAACAGCACGAACGAGTGACGATGCCCGAAGAGATCGGCAAGGGCTTCGAGCGCCGTGCTGAGAAGCGCGTCGAGGCTTTCACAGCTGCCCAGTCGCTCGGTCAAGGCTTCGAGTTCGCGCATCCTCTCGGCCTGGGGAAGGATCTCGGAGCGGCTTTCCTGGTTCACCGGCCGGCAATCGAGGACTTCGTAGACGTCCACGCCGCGCAGTCTGAACACCCGGCCCATGCCCGTTTGTGATGCCACGGCTTCCAGCCGGACCCGCATGCGATCGAAGGCCGGACCGTCGGTCTCCGTCCGCAGGTACCTCAGGTCCAGGCGGTACTGATCCGCGCTGCCGGGCGCCACGACGATGACCTGTGCGCGCGGGTTTTCCTGCGTGTTCTTCCGCGTCTTGTTGAAGAACTGAAAGGACAGCCCCACATGCGTCTCGTCCAGCCGGTGGACGATGGAGAGAAACGTCACGTTCGGCAGGCCTTCGCGCGAGCACGAGCAGACGGATGCGGGAACGATGCCTTCGAAACACGGTGCGATGCGTTCGAGCGGTACTGTCAACGTGCGGAGCGCGCTCATCGCGGCGAGCCCGCATCCGGTCCGGGTGTCTGGTTGAAGATCTGTTCGGGCACAAACCGGATTGTGACCATGTCCGGCGATCCCGCGAGCTCGCGCTGCCACAGGGCTTCGATGAAGGGGTTCGGCACTCCGAGGCCTTTGTTCACCAGAGTGAACGCGTCGCGATGCTCCTGGACGGCGGCCAGATCCTGGCGACGCGCCGGCCCTGTCCCGATGCATCGACCCCACATCTGAATCGCCTCGGAATTGCCGGGAGACGCAAAGGTGACGGCGATGCACCCGTTGTCCCCCAGGTTGCCGAGGGTCCGCCCGCCCACGGCCATGGCGACGCACACGCTGACGCTTCTCCGATCCCGACTGACGCGCGGTCCCCAGGCGCGGACGAGTTCAGGCACCAGTTCCGCATCGCGCGTGCCAACCATCACGGACACGCCCCGCTCGATGAACGTCTTGAGTTCCGCAGGGAGGGGCCCAGTGGGCTCAGCGCGTTGCACGCCACAGTTCTACACCAAGTCGGGCCGACCGCAATGCGGCCCGCTAGGAGAAAACTAGCGTCGGGATAGGAAAGATTTAGGAACGCGCCCGCGAGCGATTCGATAGCCTGCTCGACATGAAAAAGATCGTGAAGGTCCTTTTCGGGTCGCTGGTGACGCTGGTCGCGGTGCTCGTCGCGGGGGTTTCATTCACCATCGGGTGGCGGCCGTTCGTCGGTCCGCGTACGCGCCCGCTCACGACGCGACGATATACGCCCACGCCTGAACGTCTGGCCCGCGGCACCTATCTCGTCGAACACGTCACGCCGTGCATGGAATGCCATTCGCCGCACCGGTGGAGCGAGCACGATGCGCCGGTCGAGTCGAGCATGCTCGGCGCCGGCCAGGAGATGCCACTCAAGGGTCTTCCTGGGCGGGTGGTGGCGCCCAACCTCTCCCCCGATCCGGAAACCGGCGCCGGCAACTGGACCGACGATCAAATCGCGCGCGCGATTCGCGAAGGCATCGGACACGACGGCCGGGCGCTGTTTCCGATGATGCCCTATCAACGCTTCCGGTCGATGTCCGACGAAGATGTCGCGTCTATCGTCGTGTATCTCCGGTCGCTGGCGCCCGTGCGCCGGCAGCAGCCCGCCACCGAGATCGTGGTTCCTGTGCGCTATCTGATTCGCAGCATGCCCGAACCGCTGCGCGCGCCCGTGCCAGCGCCCGACCTGTCCACGCCCGCGAAGCGCGGCGCCTATCTGGTGACCATTGGCGCGTGCGGCGAATGCCACACGCCGCAGGACGATCACGGCCAGCCGATCCGCGGACTGGAGTTCGCCGGCGGATTTGTCTTCGAGGGTCCGTGGGGCCGCGTCGCGAGCGCCAATCTCACTCCGGACCCGAGCGGCATTCCCTACTACGACGTCACGCTGTTCAAGGAAGTCATGCGCACGGGTTACGTCAAGGCGCGCCGCGTCAACCAGATCATGCCGTGGCACGCCTTCGGCGGCATGACAGACGACGATATGGCTGCCGTCTTCGCGCATCTCACGACGCTCAAGCCCGTCGTCCACCATGTCACCAACGACGAGGGCGAGGCATTCTGGCTCGCCGGCATGCTCCAGACAGTGAAGATTGGCAGTGCGGACACGGGAGGACGGTACGGCCTCATCGAGTTCCTCGTTCCGCCCGGGCTCGGGTCCCCGTGGCACGTCCACACCGATGAAGACGAGTGGTTCTACGTACTCGAGGGGAATCTCACGCTCTACGTCGGCGACACGCGCGTGGATTTGACGACGGGCGGGTTCGCCTTCGGCCCGACGGGCGTGCCGCATACGTTCATCGGTGCCGGTCCCGATCCAACGCGCGTGCTCGTGGGCCTT
>DATKHR010000154.1:0-36092 GCA_035510155.1 Vicinamibacterales bacterium | reverse complement strand
CATCATCTCGTCTCCCCTTGCGTTTCGTCATCTTACTGCGTACTTCTTCCCGCGTACTTCTAACTGCGGACTTCGCGCGTGGCCCGTTGACCGAAAGCCTCGCGTAACTTCAAGGGTCCACGCGGCCGCGTGCCTCGTCCGTATGGTCGGAGTTGTCAGACCTGGCCGGCCGGCCCGAACGCTGAAGGGACTCTCATTAGGCCATACCACTGCTGAGCTGGTTCGCTGAGCTGGTTCGCCGGCCCCTCTTGGGAAGGCTTCCACTGCAAGCGTAGGCTGACTCGAATCGGACGAAGTCACGCATCCTGATGAGCAACTTCCCCCCGCACTGGTACTTAAGGTGACGATCGTGGAGATCGCCCAAGGCCTGAACGGGCAAAAAATGGCCGTATTTTGGCCATTTTGCGTTGAATTCGGACATCAGGTCGGTTATACTTATGAAGCTGCCGGTACGACTTGGCCTTCCATATTCAGCGCTTCCAACAGGGGGAACCGTGACATTTCAGGTCGGCGACAAGGTCATTTACCCGAATCATGGTCTCGGGATCGTCGAGCGCATCGAAGACAAAACTATTCTTGGTACCACCTGCGGTTTCTATCATCTTCGAATTGTGGCGAACGACACCACCGTGCTCGTGCCCGTGTCCAATGTGGACGGCGTCGGCCTCCGCCGAGCAATTAGCGACGGCGACGTCGAGCGCCTCTTCGGACTCCTCGGCGACGGCAAGATTGACAATCACCAGAACTGGAAAGGCCGATTCAAGGACAACTCGGACAAAATGCGCAGCGGGTCGATTTACGAGGTCGCCGACGTCCTGAAGAGCCTGACGTTTCTGGCGAAGTCCAAGAGCCTGTCGTTTCGTGAGAAGCGGATGCTCGACCGCGCGAAGTTTCTGATCATCTCTGAGGTGTCCGAGGTCATGCGTGAAACGGCTGCCGCGATCGAAGGGCGAGTGGACCGCGCCTTGGAGCGCTGCTTCACGGTCAAGGCGGCGGCCAGGCCCGCTCCGGCGCCGGCGCAGCGCGCGAAGGTGGCAAAAGCGGCCGCCGCTCGCGTCGTGCAAACCGCGGTCCCGGCGCGGCGCGCGGTACGGGCTTCGTAACACCGCCGCGGGGCAAGGCCTCGTAGCAAAACGACGAAGCGTTTGACCACCAACCCTTAACATGAATCGAAGCGGCCGTTCTGTCCCAGGGGGCAGGCGGCCGTTTTCGTTTATCATCCGCGCGCGTGCTCATCGCGGCTGTCCGCTCTCTCGCCACCTACGTTGGAGTCTCCCTCTACGTGCTCGTCGCCGCGCCGATCGGGATGACCTTCGCGATTCTCTTCGGAGGCAAGGATTTTCTGTACTTCCTCGGCCATCTCGGCGTGCGCATTGCGCTCGGGTTGAGCGGCATTCGCTACCGCGTGACCGGCCGGGAGCACGTGCCGAAGTGCGCAGTTGTGTTCTGTGCGAACCACCAGAGCAACGTCGACCCGCCCGTCCTTTTCGAGGCGCTTCACCCGCAGGTTCACATCCTCTACAAGGCGGAGCTCAATCGGTTGCCCCTTCTGGCGCGCGCGTTCCGTGTCGGCGGATTCATTCCGGTCGATCGCCGGAACAAAGAGGCTGCCATGCGGTCGATCGACGCGGGGGCGCAGTCGATTCGGAGCGGCAACTCCTTCCTGATCTTCCCGGAAGGCACCCGCAGCCGGACGGCAGAGCTGTTGCCGTTCAAGAAGGGCGGGTTCGTGATGGCGATCAAGGCTCAGGCCCCAATCGTTCCGGTTGCGGTACAAGGGGGGCGCGATGCGATGCGAAAGGGGAGCAAGATCATCCGGCCGGTCACCGTCAGCGTTCGCATCGGCGAGCCGATAGAAACCGGAGGGTTGACGGTAAATGGCCGCGACAAGCTGATCGCAAGGACACGCGAGCGAATCGAGGCGCTCCTGGCTCAGGGCCCGGTGTAGACTGAACCTCGCCAGCGCACGGGAGCTCACAATGAAGAACGGTCTGGCGCTCACGGCGGTCATCGTGCTCGCCGCGACGGCATACCTGGCCTCCGGCGGCATCTCGCAGGACCCGCCGCCGCAACAGCCGGCCCCTCCCCAGCAGCCGACCTTTCGCACCGAAGCCAACTATGTGCGCGTCGACGCGTATCCCACGAAGGATGGCGCGCCCGTCACCGATCTGACGCGCGATGACTTCGAGGTCCTGGAAAACGGGCAGCGGCAGCAGCTCGAACAGTTCGAGCGGGTGCTGATCCGCACGGCCGGGCCGCAGGAGACGCGCGTCGAGCCGACCACGGTCGCCGAGTCGCGATCGATGCTGGAGAGCTCGCGCGCGCGCGTCTTCGTACTCTTCCTGGACACGTATCACGTCGATATCGGGGGATCGCACAACATCGCCAAGCCGCTCATTGACGCGCTCGATCGCATGATTGGCCAGGATGATCTGATCGGCGTCATGACACCGGAGATGTCGCCGGACGACATGGCATTCGCGCGAAGGACGACGACGATCGAAGGCATCCTCGAGCGTTACTGGTATTGGGGCGATCGCGACAAGGGCAATCCTGTCGATCCCGAGGATCGTCAGTACGGGTCCTGTTACCCGAACCAGCCGCCACAGTCCCAGTGCGCCGATCAAAACGGCGTCGCGGCGGAGATGATCGATCGCCGTCACGAAAAGCGAACGCTCGACGCCCTCCAGGATCTCGTTCGCTTCCTCCGCGGCGTCCGGGAGGAACGGAAGGCCATCCTGGCGATTTCGAACGGATGGGTGCTCTTCAAGCCAAACTACCGGCTCATGCGACCTCTGAACTGCGAGCCCGTGCCGACGGCACCGGGCGTGAGAATCGACCCGCGCAGCGGGAAGCTTTCCACCAAGGATCCGGCCGGGTCCCGGGCGAGCACCAGTTGCGCCACCGATCGGGTGAACCTCGCGCAGCTCGACAACGATCAGGAGTTCCGGGAGATCCTCGACGAAGCCAATCGTGCCAACGCGTCGTTCTACCCCATCGATCCTCGTGGTCTCGCCGTGTTCGACACACCGCTGATGCGAAGCGATGTGCCTGGCCCTCCGCCCCCGGTCATGCCGCCATCAGTGGATCAGGCGATGCTCAAGCAACGCGTCACATCGTTGCGAACGCTGGCCGACGCGACCGATGGCCTGCCGATTGTTCAATCGAACGATCTTGCAGGCGGTTTCCGCCGCATCGTCAACGATCTGTCCTCGTATTACCTGCTCGGCTACTACTCGAACGGAAAGCTGGACGGCAAGTTCCACGCAATTACCGTCCGCGTGAAGCGACCCGGCGTCCAGGTACGGGCGAGGCGCGGTTATCTTGCGGCGACGGCTGCCGAGGTCACGCGTGCGACGCGCGCGGGGGCTGCCAGCGCGCCGGCGTCGCCGAAAGAAGGCGAGGCGCTCACGATAGAAGCGGCGCTGCGCCCGCTCGGCTCTTTCAACCGGGAAACATCGCTACGATTGCGCGCCGCCAGCAGCTGGAACGCCGACGGCCGCCCGCAGGTGTGGGTCGTGGGGGAGCTCGGCACCGCCGACACGTGGCGACTGGGGGCGGAGGCGGACATCACGCTGACGAAAGAGGACATGACGCTGGCGACGGCGCACGCGTCCGTGCCGGCGGGCGCGCGCACGTTCAGGGTGACATTGTCGCCGACGGAACGGCTCAACCCCGGAGACTACTCGTTGAATGTCCACACGCGCGCAACTTCCCTGCTGGCCACGTCGGCCGACCTGGTGCCACTGCCGCTGCCGTCGCCTCCGGACGTGTATGGAAGTTTGATCGTGCGACGAGGGCCCTTCACGGGCCTCAAGGAAGTGCCCACTGCTGATCTTCGATTCCGCCGTAGCGAGCAGATGAGGATTGAAGTCCCGGCGCCCGGTTCCAGTACGCCGGCGACGTCCGCCCGGCTGCTCGATCGAAATGGAAAGGCGATGGCCGTTCCTGTCGCCACTGCGTTTCGCGACGACGGCGAAGGGGCGCGGTGGGTTGCGGCGCAGGTTCCGCTGACGCCGCTCGGCGTGGGTGATTACATCGTGGAAATCGCGATCGGAGACACCAGGACGCTAACATCGTTCCGAATCGTGCCTTGACGGGGCTGATGGCTCATGGCATGACGATGTTTCATGATCCGCCGATGGAGAAAGTCAGACTCCACGGCTTGAGCGGCTGACCGTCAGTCCCCAGGATCCCGTCGAGCAGGTCCAGCTTCAACGTCCGGAATCGCTCCAGCGGCTTCGCAAAACGAACCTGGAGGACGCGGTTGGCGCCGTTGTATTGCGCGGTCAAATCAACGGCCGGCGCGGTGGGTCCCCCGCCAGCGGGCGCCTGCACTCCCACATACTGCGCCCGGACGCGTCCTTTGATGGTCGACGGATCGATGTCGCGCGAGAACTGCACCCTGACGTTGACCGTCTGAAGCACATCGGTTTCGTCCTCGGTCGGTGTGCTGAAGATAACCTCGGGCGGCGGCCCGGCTGGAACCCTGATGGGCTCTTCGGTTGTAGCCGTCTCCTGGGGCGGCCTGGCGAACTTGAGGCTGCCGGCCTCGGCATCGAGCCACATGAGGCCGCGTCCCTGCTGCACCGTTCCACGAACCTCCAGCCACCGGCTGGAGTCGACCCGCGAGTCAAGCGCCAGCTCGATCTCCTTGTTGTTCGTGTCGCGGATCTTGGGCCGTATGTTGATCACCCAGACCGCGGCGTCCACGGATCGCAGCACGAAGTCGTAACGGCTCTTGCCAGGTGCCTCGGGGAGGTCGCCCAGCAGATTACGTCCGGAAAACTGCCCAACGATGGTGACCTTCTGGTCGAGATAGCGGGACGGGTGCAGCACGATGGCCCTGATCGACGGGGCCGGTGGCGGCGTCCCGGGCGCGACCGTGGTCGCGACGATGGCCATGACCTCGCCGGGGCGCGGCCAGGGCGTATCGCTTTCCAGCTTGAACGTCGCGCGCAGGTCGTAATTGCTCAATCGAATGTCGTCCGGCTTCATCCGGCCGAGATCCCAGAACTCGCCGCGGATTTCGTCCAGGCCGTCCGGCGCCGTGCCTTTGACGATCAAGTGAAGGGATTCACCCTGATCCGACGCGCGCAGCTCATCCTTTTCGAGCCCCACGGTGGCAGCGAGAAGAATCTGGCGCCCGTGATAGAAGCCGGGAAAGCCTCTGAGCGCCGCGATATTTGTCGCTCGGCGCGGGCTGGGCTGCGCGGACACGGTTGCCGCAAGGGCAAGAACCAGAACAGCGCGCTTCATCGATGGAGCCTCGGCCCTACCCAATCTTCTTCTGTGCCGCCCGCGCGAGAATGATGGCCAGGGTCAGGAACAGCAGCGCGCCGAACAGCATGCCGCTTGTTCCCTCGTGAACGAACGGGACGATCCCCTGCACGTCTTCCGCATCGCGGATCATGTTACGCCCGTAGAGGACCGCGTAGAGGATCCCGGCCAGGGAGCCTCCGGCAATCAGCCCCGAGCTGTAGAGCGTACCCGCGCCCACCTCTGATTCTTCCTTGTGACCGGTCTTCTTTTCAACGTACGCGCGGACCAGGCCGCCAACGAAGATCGGCGCGGTCGTCGCAATGGGCAGATAAGACCCTACGGCAAACGACAATGAATGGATGCCGCACAGTTCGAGGGTCACCGAAATGAAGACGCCGACCAGCACCAGGCCCCACGGCAGATTGCGGCTGAGGAGCCCTCTGATGATGGTCGACATCAACGTCGCCTGCGGAGCGGGCAGCGACGTCGACCCGATGCCCATCACGCTGTGCAAGTACAGCGTCGTCATCCCGATGACGAACGCAGATGTCACGACGCCGACAACGAGGCCGAGCTGCTGGTAGAGCGGCGTCGCGCCGACGAGGAACCCGGTCTTGAGATCCTGCGAGGTGCCGCCGGCCTGGGCGGCGGCGATGCAGACAACGGCGCCGACGCAGATGGCGATCGGGGCGTAAGCGTCGCCGGTCCAGCCGATGCCCACGAAGATGGAGCAGGTGAGGATGAGCGTCGCGATGGTCATCCCTGAGATGGGGTTCGACGAGGTGCCGATGAGACCCGTGATGCGAGAAGACACGGTCACGAAAAAGAAGCCGAAGACGATCGTCAGCAGAGCGGCGAGGATGTTTCCCTGGGTCGGCAGCTGTGGCGTGAGGGCCAGGAAGGCGGCGAGCAGAAGTGATCCCACCAGAACGACGCTCATGGGCATGTCCCGCTCGGTGCGAACCGTCGCGCCACGGGCCCCGCGCGCGCCGAAGTCCTTTACGCTGTCGCGAAACGAGGAGACGATCGTTGGAATGGTCCGGCAGAGCGTGATGATGCCTGCGGCAAGGACGGCGCCCGCTCCTGTGTAACGGATGTAGGCGCTCCAGATCTGCTGCGCGCTCATCTGGTCGAGCCGCAGTCCGCTAGCCGGGACCGGCGGCAAAGGTCCCGGCATGTAGCGACCGAGGATGGACAGGAGAGGGAGCAGGACCATCCATGACAGCACGCCGCCCGCGAACATGACGCCCGCAATCCGCGGGCCGATCACGTAGCCGACGCCCATGTATTCGGGTGAGATGTCGACGTTCAACGTGGCGTTCGGGAAGAAGCTCGCGCGGCTCATGCTGTAGCCGACGACCGTTCGAAAGAGCTGGACGATCCAGGAGAGCGATTTCCACAAGGCCCCAATGCCCAGCCCGGTGAAGACCGTCGCGGCCAGCTGGCCGCCGCGTTCACCGGCGATCAGAACGTCGGCGCAGGCCGAGCCCTCCGGGTAGGGCAGCACGCCATGCTCTTTGACGATGAGCGCCCTCCTGAGCGGGATCATCATCAGAATGCCGAGAATGCCGCCGGCCAGGGCAAGCACCGTGATCTGGAAATAGTTGAAGTAGCTCGGACCGTACGGCGTCAGGAAGATGAGCGCCGGGATGGTGAAGACCACGCCGCCGGCGACGGTTTCTCCCGCGGACCCGATCGTCTGGACGATGTTGTTCTCGAGGATCGTCGAGCCGCCCAGCTTCTTGAGGACCGAGATCGCAAGGACTGCGATCGGAATCGACGCGCTGACAGTCAGCCCCGCGCGCAGGCCGAGGTACACCGTGGACGCGCCGAAGACCAACCCGAAGATCGCGCCGATGACGATGGCCTTCGCCGTGAACTCGGCGGGCGATCGTGATGCGGGAACGTAGGGCTGGAACGCCGTCGGTTCCGAGACGCGAGTGACCATAGGGCCGCGATATTAGCACTGGTTTTTGTTACAATCCGGTCCGGGCTTGTGAAACAAGCGAACAAGGTGAACAGAGCTGCGGCCAAACCCCCGACGGCCAAGCAGAGTGCCGAGCAGGTCTCCGAACTCACGACAAACCGCCTCTCGGTCTACTTGCGTTGCCTCAACACGCTCGAAGGAGCGGGCGTGCGCACGATCTCGTCGCAGGCGCTCGCCGAGCAGTTCCATTTGAACGCGGCACAGATCCGGAAGGATCTGGCGTACTTCGGCGAGTTCGGGGTCCGAGGCGTCGGCTACTATGTTCGCGATCTCAAGCGGCATCTTCGCCAGATTCTCGGGCTCGACCGGAAGCTGCGCGTGGCGATCATGGGCGCGGGCAATCTGGGTCTCGCGTTGGCGGACTACCCCGGCTTCCGGCAGGAAGGGTTCGAGATTTCAGCGCTCTTCGACAACTTGCGCGAGAAGGTCGGGCAGCAGTCGCGCGGGGGTGTGCCCATCCATGACATTCACGACCTGAAGCGGATCGCTCGGCGCGACGGCATTCGGATTGCCGTCATTGCCGTCCCCGCCCCCTCGGCGCAGAACGTCGTGAATCAGGTGGTAGCGGCCGGGATCAAGGCGATCTTGAATTTCTCCCCCGGCACGCTGCAGGTCCCGCCGGGCGTCAAGCTGAAGGGTGTCGACTTGACCGTCTCGCTCGAGAGCCTCTCGTTCTTCCTGGCGCAGGGCGAAGGGGAGCATGACTAAGAGAGCCGGAAAGCTTTCCCATGTGGACGCCGCTGGCCGCGTCAAGATGGTCGACGTCAGCGGCAAGCCCGTCACCGTGCGCGAAGCGGTCGCGCGCGGGTCGGTTCGCATGTCCGCCGAGGCGCGGCGGCAGATCCGTCGCCGCGCCGTGAAAAAGGGCGATCCTCTCCAGACCGCGCGGCTCGCGGGCATTCTCGCGGCGAAGCGGACCTCTTCACTGATTCCGCTCTGCCATCCCTTGCCGCTGGCGAGCATCGGTGTCGAGCTGTTTCCGACGGCAAGCGGTTACGATATCGAAGCGCGCGTGCGCACGACCGCGCAGACCGGCGTCGAGATGGAAGCGCTCACCGCCGTCGCCGTGGCGGCCCTCACGATCTATGACATGGTCAAGGCCATCGACAAGACCATGACGATCGGCGACATCAAGCTCATGCTCAAGCGCGGTGGGCGATCGGGCCTGTTCAGAAGACCGTCAGGAGTCTGAGCGAGCAGGCCGATGAACGTCCTCGTCGGGATCATCAGCCCGGCGGCCATCTGGGTCATGCCCAAGCCGTTCGTCGACCGCCTCCGCGACGAATTTCCGAGGCACACGTTTCTCGAAGCGTGGGATCGCGATGCCATCAACCGTCAATTGCCAGACGCCGATGTCGCGTTCACACCTTTCATCGACCGCGATGTGTTTCCCTCCGCGAAGCGGCTCAGGTGGATTCAGAGTCCGGCAGCCGGGATCGGCAGCCTGATGTTCCCGGAGCTCCACGCCAGCGACGTCGTCATCACGAGCGCCCGGGGGATCCGGGCACGCGCCATTGCCGAGCACGTGATCGGCGTCACGATTGCCCTGGCGCGGCGGCTGCCGCTCGCCATAAGAGCCCAGTCCGCGCACCGCTGGGCGCAGGAAGAGCTCGATCCCGGGGGCAGAGGCGCCGGAAGGAGTCGGGGGGATCGGGGCCCCCGGAGTGAGAGACTCGAGGGCGCCGCCGTCTGGACCTTGCGCGGAGCGCGGATGGGCATCGTGGGGCTCGGGTCAATCGGACGCGAGATCGCGAAGCTCGCGGCGCCGTTCGGTCTGAACGTCTCCGGGATAAGACGGCGGCCCGAGGCGCCGAGCGAGCTGCCGGGGGTTGATATCTACGGACCCGATCGACTGCTCGACGTCCTCTCTTCGAGCGACATCATCGTGCTCTCGATGCCACACACGCCAGACACCCGGCAGATCATCGGGCCCCGCGAGCTGGATCGCATGAAACCGGGCGCGCTGCTCATCAACATCGCACGCGGGAAGCTCGTTGACGACGACGCGGTGGTTGCGGCTTTGAGGGACGGCCGGTTGGGCGGGGCGGCGCTCGACGTTTTCACGCGCGAGCCGCTCGAGGCATCGAGCCCTTACTGGGACCTTCCCAACGTCATTGTCACACCACACACGTCAGGCGCGATGGAGGACTACTGGACGCCGCTCGTCACGCTGTTTTCTGATAACCTGCGGCGATTCGAAAAAGGTGAGCCGCTCCTGAACGTGGTGGACAAGGAAGCCGGATATTGAAGGAAAATCCATACGTCCATCGACTTGCTGCCGCAATCGCGATACTCGCGGTCATGCGTACACCAGGATTCACCGCGCCCCAGCGGGCCGCCGCCGCTCGTGATGTCCCGCTCTATGGCTACCAGATCCAGCGTGTGTTTCCGCACGACCCGCGAGCGTTTACCCAGGGTCTGCAGTACCTAGACGGCTTCCTTTACGAAGGGACGGGTCAGCACGGCCAGTCCTCGATCCGAAAAGTGAAACTCGAAACCGGCGAGGTCGTGCAGAAGCGCAATATCCCTGCCGAGCACTTCGGCGAGGGCATCACGGTCTGGAAGAACGATCTGATCGAATTGACCTGGCAGTCGCACGTCGCGTTCGTCTACGACCGGCAGACGTTCGAGCCGAAGAAGCAGTTCTCGTATCCCGGCGAGGGGTGGGGGCTGACACACGACGGAACCGACCTCATCATGAGTGATGGCACCGACCAACTGCGGCGGCTCGATCCGGTCACATTTGCGGAGAAGGGACGGATCAGGGTCACCGCCGCCGGGGCGCCGCTCCGCAACCTGAACGAGCTGGAGTTCGTCAAGGGCGAGATTTTCGCCAACATCTGGATGACCGACCAGGTGGCGCGCATCGCGCCCGACACCGGCCGTGTCACGGGCGTGCTCGACTTGACGGGGCTGCTCACCGCGTCCGAACGCGCGCGGACGGACGTGCTGAACGGCATCGCATACGACGCCGAGCACGATCGGCTCTTTGTGACCGGGAAGTGGTGGCCCAAGCTGTTCGAAATCAAAGTGGTCAAGGCGGCGGCGGCTCGATATGAATGACCGCGTCCACGATCTGTGGATAGCGCGCCATCAACCGGTCCTTCACGACGTGCGACAGCTCGTGTGCCCGGGTCAGCGGCATGTCGGGCGGCAGCCAGACGTGCAGATCGAGAAAGACGTGGTCCACAGTGCCTCGGGTGCGGATCTGGTGGCAGCCCAGAACATCCGGGACGCTCATGACGACCTGCTCGACATCCGACTCGGCGAACACGACACGATCGCTCAGAATCCTCGCGGCCGTCCTGGCAATCTGATACCCGGCGTGCCCGATGAAGCCGGCGACGACGATCGCGGCAAGCGGATCGAGGAGCGGCAGCCCCGCGCGTGAGCCGAAGAGCCCGGCGATCACCGCGAGCGATGTCCACACGTCGCCCCGGGTCTGCGTGGCGTCCGCCAGCAGGACCTCGCTCGTCAGGCGTTCCGCCGCGCGCGATTCATACTTGATCACGAACAGGTTGATCCCGACCGTAATCAGCATCACAACGATGCCCATTGAGCCGCCCTGGTGGGGCGGCGTGCGCCCCGTCAGATTGCCGATCGCACTGCGCAGCACTTCCACGACCATCGGCAGCAAGAACAGCGTGACGACGCCGGCGGCCACGGCTTCGTACTTACGGTGTCCATAAGGATGATCCTCGTCGGGCGGGCGCTTGGCGGCGCGGACACCGACCAGGCCGACGACGTTCGATCCGGCGTCGGTCAGCGAGTGAAAACCGTCGGACACGATGCCGATGGATCCGCTCACGTAGCCGATTGTGAGCTTTGCCACCGCGACGCTTAGGTTGATGACACACACCTGCTGCAGGACGCGGCTCACCGCCTGATAGCGTGCAGACGCGACGGGCGGCTTGTCTCGAGCCGGGATTAGAACACCCGCGCGTTGGGCACAGGCCACCAGCGCAGCTGGACTTTGCCGATGATGTATTTCTTCGGCACCATGCCCCAATGACGGCTGTCTGAGCTGTTGTTGCGGTGGTCGCCCATGACGAAGTCGTACCCCTCGGGAATCACTTGCGGCCCCCAATCGTCGTGGCTGCGGAATTCCGAAGGCACGTAGTCGTCCTTGAGCGGGATGTCGTTGACGTACACGCGCCCGTCGACGATGCGCACGGTGTCCCCTTCCTCGGCGATGACGCGCTTGACGAACGACTTTTCCGGGTTGAGCGGGTAGTACAGCATGACGATGTCGCCCCGCCGCGGCTCCCCGATACGGTACACGAGCTTGTTGACGATCAGCCGGTCTTGATCTTCGAGCGTTGGGGCCATGCTCTGGCCCTCGACGCGCGCCACCTGGAAGCCAAAGGTCACGATGAGGATTGCATACACAGCGGCCGACACGAGGGTCTTCACCCACGCGATCAGCTCCTCTTTCAGCTGCGCCAGACGCAGCCCGGGGCTCGCCAGCCGCAGGTCGTCCGCCGGGATGGCGGCGGCCGCGACCGCTGCCACCGGGAGCGCCGCCTCCGCCGGGTCGACTACAGCTTCAGATATTCCCTGAGTCGCTTGGTCTGCGTACGGCTCACGGGAATCTCCGTCGTCTTCGCGTCCTTCATTCGCAGGATGTAGTTCCGACTGAACCAAGGGACGATCTCCTTGATCTTGTTGATGTTCACCAGGTGTGATCGATGCACGCGCCAGAAAACGCTCGAATCGAGCCGGTCCTGCAGCTCGTCGAGCGTGCGATAGTTGGACGTCCCGGCGTGCGCATCGGTGACGACGGCGATGCCATCGTCGCCAAGCGACGCGTAGATGACGTCTTCGGCTTGCACGAGCATGAATCGCTCGCCGACCTTGATCGCCAGCCGCTCACGCCGCCTTTGACGCTCGGCGACCAGTTGGACGATCTTCTCGAGCTGCGCGGGGTCCACGCCCGGCGACGCTCCCCGGTCGAGCGCCTGCTCGACCGAGATCCTCCGACGCGCGCGGTCGACCGCCACGTCGAGGCGGGCCTGCTCGACGGGCTTCAGGAGGTAATCCACCGCGTTCACCTCGAAGGCCTCGATCGCGTGCTGATCGTAAGCCGTCACGAAGATGATCTGCGACGGCGCGCGGGTCTCGAGCAGACGCCGCGCGACCTCGAAGCCGGTCAGGCCAGGCATCTGGACGTCGAGAAACACGATCTCGGGCTGAAGCCGCTGGATGGCCGCCAGCGCTTCGACGCCGTTTCCGGCCTGGCCGACGATCTCAACGCCGCCGACGCGGCCGAGCAGGTACCCCAGCTCGTCGCGAGCCAGCTGTTCATCGTCCACGACAACGGCACGCAGGTCCATGATTACGCAGTCACGCGCTCGAGCACGGCCAGCTCGGGGATCTCGACGCGCGCGCACGTGCCCTGGCCAGGCGCGCTCGTCAGTTTCAGCTGGTATTGCGCGCCGTAGATGGTCCGGAGCCGCTCGTTGACGTTGCTCAGCCCGATGCCGTCTCCGAGTGCATGTTCCAACCGCTCCTCGGTCATGCCCAGACCGTCATCGTGGACTTCAATGATGGTGTGGCCGTCCCGCAACATGGCCCTTATGGTAATGCGGCCGCCGCCGAGTTTGCGCGCCAACCCATGCTTGATCGAGTTCTCGACGAGCGGCTGCAGGATCATGCTCGGGATGGTGACGTCCAGCGTGGAAGGCGACACCTCCTTCACGACCGTCAGCTGCGGACCAAAGCGGACCACCTCGATGTCGAGGTATTCGTCGACCGATTCGAGCTCTTCGCGGAGGGTGACGAAATGGTCCGTGCTCCGCATCAACCGGCGCAGGAGACCCGACAGCTTCGTGATCAGCATTCGCGCCGCTTCCGGCTGCGTGCGGATGAGCGACGAAATCGACGCAAGCGTGTTGAACAGAAAATGCGGGTGGATCTGACTGGACAGCGCCTCGATCTTCGCGGCCAGCAACAGCTTTTCCTGCTCCTGCAGGCGGTGCTCGATGCGCGCGTTGTTCCAAATCTTGATGGGTGTCGCCACCGAGAGGACCGTCGCCAGGAGGACGGCGACCAGCATCCACACCGAACCAGGCGCCATGTAGAACAGGCGATGATGCTCGCTCCAACGCCATGCGAGCGCCTGGCGCAACAGCTCGAGGCCAATCGGCGCGAGGATGAGGACCACCTGCCAGTCGACCTGCAGGGAGCGCAGCATCTGCCAGGCCCGGCGATGAATGGTCGTGAAGACAAACGGCGAAAAATGCCAGATCGACTCCTTTGGACACAGCGCGCGCAGGCCGCCGCCCGCAAAACCGCAGCCGATCGCGAAGGGGAGCGCAATCCACTCGCCGGCGAACACCGGGGGAAGCCCGACCATCGCCCCGACGAGGGCACCGGCGTACGGCCCGGCGATGAGGCCGGCCAGGAACGACCCCTCGAGGGTCAAGTCCGCCGCGTTGTAGTTAAGCAGCAGCCGCGACGCCACGCCGCTGGCCAGCGGAATGCCGAGGCTGAGGGCGAAAGTGAGACGGTCCGGCCACGCCCGGCGCTCGAAGATGAGGATGCGACGGAACCGCCGGTATCGCACGAGCATCGTCGCGAGCGCGGCCATGACCGCGAGCTTGACGACCAGCGTCGTGAGAAGGACTTGCATCGGTTTACATTGATCTTATCGGCCGGGTAAACTGAGGGCAATGGCTGTGATTGGCCCGCTCGTCATCGGGTTTGCCACCACCCTCAAGCACCTCTTCAAGAAGCCCATTACGGTGAACTATCCAGACCAGAAAGTTCCGATGTTCCCGAAATGGCGCGGGAAACAGGTGCTGATGCGCGATGAAAACGGGCTTGAGAAGTGCGTCGCGTGCGGACTGTGCTCGGTCGCGTGTCCGGCGGATGCTATCTATCTTGAAGCGGCCGAGAACGATGGGACCGTGCAGGCCGGACCGCGGTACGCATCGGTGTACCAGATCCACAAAACGCGCTGCATCTTCTGCGGGTACTGCGAAGAAGCCTGCCCTGTCGGCGCGATCTTCATGGGCAAGGACTACGAGCTCGCGGTGTACAGCAAAGACGATTTCATCTGGGACAAAGATGACTTGCTTGTACCGGCGGCGGTTTCCCCGACGCCGTCGAGCGCCCGACCGTGATTCGTGATTTCTGATTCGGAATTCGTGGGGCGCACTCGGACGCTGACGGCGTGACTGAACGACTCACGAATCCCGAATCTTGAATCACGTCGTCATGCGGATAGGCGCCCTGGGCGATATTCACGGCGCATTCGACGCGGCTCAAACCATCATGAAGCGGCACGCCGACGTACCCCTGTGGGTGTGCGTAGGCGACGTCGCCAGCAACGAAGGCGGCTACTTCGAACCTGTGGCCCCGCTCTACTGGATCAAAGGCAACAACGAGGACTTCGATGTGGTCGCGGCCGCGGTCGCCGGTCGTCAACTGTTCCCCACCCTGCACTACCTTCCAAACGGCGGACCACACCGCGTCGGAACGTGGCGGGTGGCGGCGCTTGGAGGCACTTTCGCTCCGAGCTGGTACAACACTCCCGCGGCCCAGCTGCCGCCGTCGCGCGGCCGCCGAGCGTCGTCAGGACCGTTGAAACTCGGCAAGAGCCGCGACGACAAACGCCGGCACTTCGTTCGGGAAGAAGTCATCGCATGCAAAGGACTGACGAACATCGACCTGCTGCTGACCCATGAGGCGCCCCGGCCGTTCTATCCGGCAGGACGGCGCCTCGACGCCGGCAAAACGGTGTTGAACGAGGTCCTGGCCGTCATGAAGCCTCGCCTGCACCTTTTCGGCCATCATCACGAATTCACCGACTCGGTCCGACAGGGCGTCCGCTCCATCGGCCTGGACATCGTGACGAGCTCCTATCTCCTGATCGACGCCGAGACGTTCAAGACCGAACGGCTCGAGACGTGAATTTGGTAATCTAGCTGTTTGGGCGATCGGTATTCATCGAGCGACGGGCCAATGCAGAGATTCCAGGAAGCCCTTGACGACCGCGTTCTCGTCTGCGACGGCGCGATGGGGACAATGCTGTACGCGAAGGGCGTGTTCATCAACAAGAGTTTTGACGCCCTGAACGTGACCCAGCCGGACCTCGTCGCGGAGGTGCATCAGGAGTACGTCCGCGCTGGCGCGGACATTGTCGAGACCAATACGTTCGGCGCGAATCGCATCAAGCTCGGGTCGTTCGGGATGGCCGACAAGCTGCACGCGATCAACGCGCAGGGCGCCCGTATTGCCAGACACGCGGCGGACGAGCGGGCGTACGTGGCGGGCGCAATCGGTCCGTTGGGCATTCGCATCGAGCCATGGGGCAAGACGGGCGTCGATGAAGCGCGCGACTACTTCTGCGAGCAGGCGGAGGCCCTGATCGACGGGGGGGTCGACCTGTTCGTTCTGGAGACGTTTCGCGACCTCAACGAGATCGGCGCCGCGATTGATGCGGTCCGGAGCGTGTCGGACCTGCCGATCGTGGCGCAAATGACGACCGAGGAAGACGGCAACACACTGGACGGCACGCCGCCGGAACGGTTTGCGCCGGAGCTCGAGCGTCGCGGCGCGACGGTACTGGGGGTCAACTGCGCCGTTGGTCCGGCGCCCATGCTCGACACGATCGAGCGGATGGCCGCCGTAACCAGGTCGAAGCTGTCGGCTCAACCGAACGCCGGCAAGCCGCGCGACGTAGAAGGCCGCAACATTTATTTGTGCTCGCCTGAATACATGGCGTCGTACGCGCGCCGATTCATCCTGCACAACGTCCGGATCGTCGGCGGCTGCTGCGGGACGACGCCTGAGCACATCCGGCAGATCAAGATGGCGGTCCGCGGCCTGGCGTCGAGCGTGGGGCAGACGGGGCCTCGACTGACCACGGCAGGCGGCGCGCGTGTCGCTTCAGGGATGCCCTCGCCGAGCATTGCGTCGCCGCCCGTCGCGCGCGAACAGAAATCGCGGCTCGCGCACGCCCTGGCACGCGGCACATTCGCCGTTGCGGTCGAGCTGCTTCCGCCACGCGGCTTCCAGACCGATGAGATCGTCGAACGCGCGAAGCGGCTCAAGATACGGGGTGTCGACGTGATCAACATCCCCGACGGGATTCGTGCGGGCGCGCGCATCAGCGCGCTGTCGCTCGCCGTGCTGATCGAGCAGCGAGCCGGCATCGAGACAGTCCTGCACTATGCGTGTCGCGACCGAAATCTGCTCGGCATTCAGTCGGACCTGCTGGGGGCTCACGCCATGGGCTTGCGCAACCTGCTGCTCATCACAGGCGACCCCGGCCGCGTCGGCGACTACCCGGACGCGACGGCGGTCTTTGACGTCGACTCGATCGGGCTGACCAACGTCGTTTCCCGGCTGAACCACGGCTGTGACATCGGTGGCCAGGGGATTGGCGCTCCCACCAGTTTTCACATCGGCGTCTCCGTAAACCCCGCGGCCCCCAACCTCGATCAAGAGTTGCGGCGCTTCGAGTACAAGGTCGAGGCGGGCGCGGAGTTCGTTGTCACGCGGCCGATTTTCGACGTTCGCGCGTTCGAGTCGTTCCTGAAGCGGATCGACCACGCGCGGCTGCCTGTCATTGCTGGCATCTTCCCCTTCGAGAGCGCGCGGAACGCGGAGTTCCTGGCAAATGAGGTGCCGGGTGTCCGCGTGCCGGATGCGCTCCTCGAGCGCATGCGCCGCGTGGATGGTCCGGACACCGCGGCCGCAGAGGGGATTGCGATCGCACGGGGCATCGCCGCGGAACTGCGGGGCGCCGTCCAGGGTATGCAAATCTCGACCCAGTCCGGCGATGTAGACGCGGCGCTGGCAGTCATTGATGGACTTCGTTAGGCGTCCGAAGGTATAGTCGCTCAGGCCGAGGGCACCCGATGGCGTTATTCGATTCGACTCGTTCGCGCGACGCAGAAGAAATCGTGGGATCCGACGCGGCAACGCGCGCGTTGTCGGTCACCGTCGTTGAAAACGATTTCGTCGCGAACGTCTACGAGAAGCTCGCGTGGGTGTACGACATCATGTTCGGCCCGGTGCTGCACCCGGGCCGCGTCGACGCTATTCGGCGCATGAACATCAAGCCGGGGAACCGGGTGCTCGAGGTCGGCGTCGGCACCGGCATCAACGCGGCGCTCTATCCGCGCGACTGCTCCGTCACCGGTATCGACCTCTCGAGCCCGATGCTCGAGAAGGCGCGGGATCGCATCGCACGCAAGGGTCTGCCGAACGTGCGCCTGATGCAGATGGACGCGGCCAACCTCAAGTTTGCCGACGACACGTTCGACATCGTCTACGCTCCATACGTCATCAGCGTCGTGCCCGACCCGGTCGCAGTCACCCGCGAGATGAGGCGCGTCTGCCGGCCGAGCGGCCGCATCGTCATCCTCAATCACTTTCTGAGCCGCCACCCCTTCGTCGCGCGGATCGAGCGGATCATCTCACCGGCCACGGTGCACATCGGCTTCAAGTCGGACCTGGATCTGCCGGCGTTCCTCGCGCAGGCCGACCTCAACCCGATCTCGATCGAAAAGGTGAACATCCCGAGAATCTGGTCGCTGGTGACCTGCATCAAGGACTGAGACGCAGCTCGGGCACCACAAGGACCTCCGTGCCCCCATGTAATCAGGATCCGAACGGGTTCTCGATCGACGGGCTCTGACGCGTGAACAGTTCCGCTCCGGTGTCAGTGATGTGCATATCGTCCTCGAGGCGCACCCCGAATTCGCCGCGGATGTAAACGCCGGGCTCGTCGCTGAAGACCATCCCGGGCTGCAGCTTCAGAGCCGTTTCCCACCCGAACATGTTGTTCTTGACGAGGTACGGCCACTCATGTCCGTCCATTCCCATGCCGTGGCCCAGGCGGTGGGTGAAGTACTTGAATCCGGGCCCGTAGCCGGCGTCGACGATGACCGTTCGCGCGGCGGTGTCGATATTCTCGAGCGGCACGCCGGGTCGCGCGGCTTTGAGCGCCGCGGCCTGCGCGGCGTGGACGATCTCGAAGACCTTCCTCATCTTGTCCGTGGCCTTGCCGAGCACGAATGTCCGCGTGATATCCGATTGGTAGCCTTCGACCGTGCATCCGTCATCGATCATGACGATCGTGCCTTCGCGGATCGTTTGTGGAGTGATCGATCCGTGGGGAAGGGCGGTGTACTCGCCAACCTGCACGTTGGCAAAACCGGGGAAGCCCAGGCGGTTGTACGCCGCGCCGATGAGGCGCCCGGCCTGATCCTGCGTCATCCCCGGCGCGAGCGCCTTGAAGACTGCCTCATAGCATGTCAGGGTGACCTGGCAGGCCAGACGCATCAGCTCCAGTTCGTGCGCGTCTTTGATCATTCGGCAGCCGGCCGTCACCGGCGTTGCGCTGACAACTCGGAGCGCGGGCGCCGCGCCGGCCATGCCGTCGGCGAACACGAACTTCGTCGTCTCTTCGACCCCGATGCGACCGCCGGCGATGCCACGATCTTTCAATCCCTGCTGGACGAGGGCAAACGGGCTCTCGTCTTCCTGCCACGTCGCGACGTCTGTGTGCGCGAGCGGTCCGGCGGCGAGCTGCTCGCGCGTGCGGTCTTCCTCGAACGCGGGCGTGACGACGTACGGGTTTCCGACTTTCGGAATCACGACGGCGAACAGTCGTTCGCTGCCGCCCCAGCGGATGCCGGTGAAATAGGTGAGTGACGTCCCGGCGGTCAGAATGATCGCGTCGATCTTCCGATCCGCCATCAGGCGGCGCGCTCGTTCGATGCGGCCGCGCCGCTCCTCCGAAGTAATCGGCTTCGCGCGGTCGCGCATTGACGTCAGAGCGGCGACGCTCGGCGGCAACGGATCCGGATAAGCGGCAGGCCCGCCGCCGCGCTGCGCCGAGACCCACGCTGGGGCGCCCGGGTTGCGGCCCCCGGTCAGGCGGCTCACCGGGAGAGCCGTGGCGCCTGCGAGCCAAAGAAACGCGCGGCGGTTCAACATAGGCAGCAATTGTAGTGGCATTCTCACCCGATCATGTCGAGGATGTGCTCCGCGGCGACTGTCGCGCCGTGCGCGCGCGGGCGCTCCGCAGGAGCCGGCTGGGCCAGGACCGCGTGGATCGAAGCTGTCCACCGGCCAGCACGCAGGTCGTCAGGGGCCATGAACCGGCTGCGAAGCAGTCGAGGCATGCCCGCAACCAGCACGTCGTACTCGATGAAGCGTCCCCGCGAGGTATAGAGGAGCGCGGTGCCGTTTACGGCGCACTCCGACACGATTCCGTATCCCGGCTTGCTGACGACGACGTCGGCGGCGGCGACGAGGTCCTCGTAGCGAAGACCTTGTGGCGGATCGCGTTCGGGCGAGAGCAGGGCGAAATCGGTTGAGCGCGCGAGATCGGCCAGCGGCAAGTCGAGCCCGAATCCGGAGAACGACGACAGGACCAGCACCCGACCCGGATCGACGCCGAGCTGTTTCCGGATGTCCGCCGGGTCACGCGACGAGCGTCTGGCGACGAGCGGGATGTCGCGGACGACGGGCATCGTCTCGAATCCGCCGTGCAATGGAAGGCGCAGGGCGAGCGACGTCGTCGCATAGGCGGCGCGTATCGTCGGAATCGCTCGCGGGGCCAGGCCGTCGAAGGTGCGATAGATGCTGAAGATCCAGTCCCATGTAAAGTTCGCGATCGCGACAGCCGGCACGCCCGCGCGATGAGCGGCGGCCATCGCCAGCGGCGGCACGTCGGCGAGCACGAGATCGGCGCGCAGGCTGCGCAGGATTCGCGCCTCGTCTTCCACGCGCCGCTCGAACTCCCGATCGAACCGTGCGGCGGCGCGGGCTGTCCCCTCTTCGTCGATCGTGAGGCTGTCGGTCTGGACGACGCCGGTGTCGGTCTGGACGGCCTGGTACACGACGCCGGCAGGGGCGGCCGATTCGAACAGCCATCGCGGCGCGGCGGTGCGAACGTCGATCGCGACGTTCGAAGCGATCGCGCGAATCGCGCGCATGACCTCGATCGACCGTGACCCATGCCCGAGGCCGTGCCCGGAAATGTAGTAGACCAAGCGCACGATCGGCGATCGCGGGTCTCAGGAGACTGCCGCGGGCGCCGGGAGCGCGATGCGCAGCACTTCGTCTAAAGTCTGGACCGGAATGAAGCGCATGCCGTTCTTGACTTCAGCAGGCAATTCCGCGAGGTCCGGCTCGTTGCGTGCCGGAAGGATGAATTCCTTGATCCCGTACCGGCGCGCCGCGAGACTCTTCTCGCGGATGCCGCCGACCGGCAGGACCAGCCCGCTCAAAGTAATTTCGCCCGTCATGGCGAGGTCCTCACGTACCGGTTGATCGCGCAGCGCTGAGACGATCGCGGTCGCGATCGTCACGCCGGCCGACGGGCCGTCCTTCGGGATTGCGCCGGCCGGGACGTGCACGTGCAGATCGTATTTGTCGAAGGTATCGCTTGGGATGCCGAGGCGGTTCGCCTCGGCGCGGATGTGACTGACGGCGGCGCGCGCCGACTCCTGCATCACGTTGCCCAGCTGCCCCGTCAGAATCAGATTGTGATGGCCCCCAGGGAGCAGCTTGGCTTCGACGAAGAGGACGTCGCCGCCGGTCTCGGTCCACGCGACGCCCGTCGCGACGCCTGGACGTGACACACGAAACGACACCTCGTCGAGCACGCGCGGCGGCCCGAGGTAGTCGGGAACGTCGGCCGCGCTGACGTGCACCTGGGCCCCGCCGCCGACGGCGACGCGCGCGGCTATTTTCCGCGCGACCGCGCCGATCTGGCGCTCGAGACCGCGCACGCCGGCCTCGCGCGTGTATTGATTAATGACGCGCCGCAACGCCGCCTCCTCCAGAAGGAATTGTTCCGCGGTCAGACCGTTTTCCTCGAGCTGTCGCGGGATGAGGTACTGCCGCGCGATGTGCACCTTTTCCTCGGCGGTGTAGCCGGCGAGCGTGATGATCTCCATCCGGTCGAGCAGCGCGGGGTACACGGTGCCGAGCTGATTTGCGGTTGCAATGAAGAGCACGCGCGACAGATCGACGTTGATCTCCAGGTAATGATCGCGAAACGCAAGGTTCTGCGACGGGTCGAGAACCTCCAGGAGCGCCGCCGCAGGGTCGCCCTGGTAGCCGACGGCGACCTTGTCGATCTCGTCGAGCATGAAGACGGGGTTCATCGCCCCGGCTTGTTTGAGGCCCTGGACGATCCGGCCCGGAATGGCGCCGATATAGGTGCGGCGGTGGCCGCGAATCTCGGCCTCGTCGCGCACGCCGCCGAGCGAGATGCGCACGAACTTGCGATTCATGGCTCGCGCGATCGACTGGCCGAGCGACGTCTTGCCGACACCGGGCGGGCCGACGAAGCACAGGATGGGCCCTTTGATCGCGCCCGGTGTCCCGGACTCGCTTGCGCGCTGGCGCTTCAGCTTCTGGACCGCGAGATACTCGACGATGCGATCCTTGACCTTGTCGAGATCGTAGTGATCGTGATCGAGCACCTCGCGGGCAGCGGCAGGATCGAGCCGATCCTCGGTCGTCGTCGACCACGGCACGTCCAGCACCCAGTCGAAGTAGGTGCGAATCATCTGGTACTCGGGCGAGGCCGGCGTCATTCGCTCGAGCCGATCGAGCTCCCGTCCGGCGATCGTGGCGACCGCCTCGGGCAGCTTGGCATCTGCCAGTCGTTGGCGGAGCTCGTGAATCTCTGTCTTCTCGCCCTCGCCGAGCTCCTCCTGGATAGCCTTCATCTGCTGCCGGAGGAAGTACTGCTTTTGCGCGTCGTTCATCTCCTCCTGCGCCGCCGACTCGATTTTCGTCTTCATCTCGAGGAGCGCGATCTCGCGGGTCAGCGCCGCGGCAACCGCCTGTAGCTTGTCGAGCAGCCGGTCCTGCTCCAAAATGTGCTGCTTGTCCTCGGCCTTGATGTCGAGCAGGCTCGACAGCAGGTACGCGAGTCGCAGTGGATCATCGATCCCCGCGACCATTCCGCGCAGCTCCTGCGAGAGTCCGCTTGCCATGGACAAGGCGCGATCGATCAGCTCCTGCAGGCGTCGGACGTACGCGTCGATTTCGATCGTGCGGTCGCTCGATTCCGGCAGAGGGGCCGCCCTCGCGTTCAACGCCAGCCCGCTCTTGGTGAAGACGTCCGCCTTGCCCCTGAGCAGTCCCTCGACGATGACGTGGATGCCGCCGGTCGGTACCCTCGCCATCTGGCGAATGGCGCCGATTGTCCCGATCGTGCGGAGGTCTCCGGGCTCCGGCTCATCCTTGTCGCCGCCCTGCAGCGAGAGAAAGAGGAGCCGGTCGCCGGCGAGCGCGCGGTTGACGGAGTCGATTGATGTGGGGCGGTTGATAGCCAGCGGCTGGAGTGTCAACGGAAAGACGACGGTTTGCCGCAACGCGAGGACTGGCAGCTCGCTGGGGTAGGTCCGGACCGGTTCGGTCGCCATGCTGATAGTATGATCCGAACATGGCACTCGACGAACGCGACTTCTTCAACAACCGCAACGAGACGCGGACCGACAAGCTCACGTGTCCGCGGTGCCATCGGGTCAACGACTATCAGATGCGCTGGGTCGTCCGAGTCAGGAAGGATCGAATTCCGCCGGGAGCCGACCAGCGCGACCGCGCGCTCTTTGCGAAGCTCCGCGACTACATGATCCGCGTGGACGATTCGGTGACGTGCAAGACGTGCGGGAAGAAATTCGATGTGCCCTCGCAGCACTCGATGGTGTTTCTGCAGCAGGGCGCGGGCGGCACGCGTGGGAGCAACGTCACGACCGTCCGGAACGGCGCGGCCGACGTCGACGCCGACGGCGAGCCGAACTTCAACCGGTGAACGATTTCAAGCGATTTCGCTGAAGGAACAAGGTCGAACCCGCGCAGATCAGCACGGACAGATCTCAATACAGGTACGGGATGATGCGCCAGCGCACTCTGCGCGCGTATTGATCGTAGGCTTCCCCGAAGCTTTGCCCGAGCGAACGCTCCTCCCACGGCACGGCAACCACGAGATACAACGACGTCAGCCCGGCGAATGCGAGCCGATCCCCGGTCAGGTGCGCGGCCCCGAAGACGGCCAGCATCCAGCCGAGATACAACGGGTGACGGACCCATCGGTACGGGCCCTCAATTTGCAGCGGTTGAAGGGCGGCGCTCGATGCGGTCGACTCGCTGAGCTGACGGATGCCGGCGAGCTCGAGCGGATCGAGCCCCGCGACCGCGCGCGAGATGAGCCAGACGCCCGCGAGCTGCACGGCAGCGTGCACCACGGCGCGCGCGCCGGTGACACGATACAGCTCGCCGCCGATCGGTTCCCAGAGGCCTATCACGCCGATGAGCAGCAGGCTGGCGATCCAGACATAAAACGATCGGATCATTGACGGGGGGATGAACGACAAACGCCGCTTGATCGATTCTCGGGCGAACACGCTGTGATGACCGGCGAAGATCGAGATGAGCCCGGCGTCGAACGCCACAGGGCGCCAGCCGGCGAGCGGGATATCGCGCCCGAGCCAGAATAAGTACGACCAGGTGCACATCACGAGCGACGCCACGAAGAGGGCGCCTCCGGACCAGGCCAGGCACTTGCGCATGACGATCTCGACATTAGTATAGGCTCCGCACATGGCCCCAAGTGGTCGGCCGCGCGTCGTGATAACCGGCATCGGCGTCGTTTCCCCATTCGGTGTCGGACGCGAGCGGTTCTGGGACGCTGTTCGCCGCGGGTGCAGTGGAACGCGAATGATCACCGAGTTCGACGCGTCCGACCTGGGCTGCTCGGTTGCCGCGCCGGTCGGCGAAGTGACCGTCAACGATATCCCGACGCTCGGCGGGGATGACATCTGGGACCCGGGCTACCGTGCGGATCCCAAGCGATACTCGCGCGCGGCGCTCATCGGCGTGATCGCTGCGCGGGAGGCGTGGGCCGACGCCGGCTTGGGGATTGGGGAGCCGGATGCCGGCGTCGTCATCGGAACGGGCGGCGGCGGCATCGACGTGGGTGAGCGTCAGTATCGTGATTTCTTCGTCGAGCGCGGCCGGAAGGTCACGCCTTACGCGATTCCGATCTCGATCGCCGGCATGGTGTCGAGCGAGGTGTCGATCTCGCTGCGCCTCCGCGGTGTCAGCCACGTGCTCTCCTGCGGCTGCACCAGCTCGACCGACGCCATCGGTTATGCGACGGCGCTCCTCAGGGCCGGCGAGGCGGAGGTTGTGCTGTCCGGGGGGACCGATGCGTGCGTGACGCCCGGGATGATCTTCGGCTTCGCCCGCATGAAAGTGGTCTCGACGGCGTACAGCGCGCGGCCATCCGAGGCGTCCCGGCCGTTCGACAAGGGTCGGGATGGGTTCGTGCTGGGTGAAGGCGCATGGATGGTCGTCCTCGAGCGCGAGGAGCGGGCGCGCGCGCGGGGCGCGACGATTTACGCGTCCATCGACGGGTACGGATCGACGTGCGACGCGTATCACCGCGTGCAGATGGCGCCGGACGGCCAGGAAATCGTCCGTGCCATGGCGCTGGCCATCGAGCGATCGGGCCGATCACTCAGCGAGATCGGGTACATCAACTTTCATGGCACATCGACCCAGCTGAACGACGCCGTTGAATCGCGCTCGGTCCGACAGGTGTTCGGCCATGAGGCCGATCGCATCATGGGATCGTCGGTCAAGTCGATGATCGGTCACCCGCAAGGCGCGAGCGGCGCCGCCGGCCTCGTGACGGCCGCGCTCGCGATGCAGCGCGGGTTTCTTCCCCCGACTATCAACCATCACGATCCGGATCCGGCATGCGACCTCGACATCATTCCCAACGTCGGGCGCCGCGTCCAGGTCGGTGCCGCGCTGTGCAACTGCCTGGGGTTCGGATCGAAGAACAGTGCGATCGTCATCGGCAAAGTATGAGTCTGTTATCGAGCAACGAGTAACGAGCGACGAGTCCCGAGTGGTGCCCGATCTCATAATCGTCGGTGGCGGGCCGGCCGGCGCGACCGCGGGTTTGATCGCGGCGCGGGCCGGCGCGCGGGTCCGCATCCTCGACCGCGCGACATTTCCGCGCCACAAGTTGTGCGGCGACACCATCAATCCAGGAGCGTTGGCCGTGCTGCGCCGTCTGGGCACCTGTGCGAAGGTCGAAGCGTCGGGTCTTCGCGTCGACGGCATGGTCGTGACCGGTGAGGGGGGTGTGCGCATTGCCGGACGCTACCCGGGTGGCTTGGCTGGCCGCGCCATCCTGCGCCGCGAGCTCGACTGGATTCTGCTGCGGGCGGCTCTTGACGCCGGCTGCGAGCTCGATTCAGGTACCGTCGTGCGCCGCGCGATTGTGGACGATGGGCGCGGCATGAGCAGGGTTCGCGGCGTCGAGGTCGCTTCGCGCGCCGGCACGGCCCGGTTGCGCGCCCCCGTGGTCATCGCAGCAGACGGACGGCGGTCCACGTTGGCGTTCGGACTCGGCCTGGCACGCCATCCACGAAGTCCACGACGCTGGGCGGTCGGCGGCTATTTCGAGAACGTTCCGGTGCAAACGGGCGCTGCCGTTTTCGGTGAGATGCACGTGCGGCGACGCCACTATGTAGGCGTGGCGCCGCTGCCTGGCGGGTTGACCAACGTCTGCCTAGTGAAGCCGTCCATGGGCGGAGACGCTGCTTTAGGCGACCCCGCTCGGCTGCTGCAGCAGACAATTGCGGCAGACGCACTGCTGCGCGATCGCCTGGATGGAGCAACGCTGGTCGCATCGCCGGTCGTTCTTGGACCGTTGGCGGTCGAGGCCACGGGCCGTCTCGCGCTCGACGGCCTGCTCGTCGCGGGAGATGCAGCCGGCTTCGTGGATCCAATGACCGGCGACGGCCTGCGCTTCGCGATTCAGGGCGGAGAGCTGGCGGCCCGCGCGGCGTTGCGCGCGCTCGCCCAGGGCTGGACCGGCGTCCAGGCGGCTCTGGCCGCCGAGCGCGCCGCCGCGTTCCGGGGCAAGTGGCGCTTCAATCGCGCGCTGCGCGCCATCGTCAGCTCGCCGGCGGGCGTCACCATCGGTGCGATGGGCGCGCGGTTTGCGCCAGTCGTCCTGCGGGCGATCATTACACAGGCCGGCGATTGCGCCTGTGCCTGAGCCCAGTCGCCTCGACCTCGCCAGCCATGAGCCATCAGTCGTTAGCCGTGATCTTTGCAGCGACCCTGCTGATCTTCGTCCCGATGGTCGCCGAGGCCATTCTCGCGGCACGCAACGAGGCGGCCCAACGTGCGCGTGGTGGCATCGAACCGCCTGGCGACGTGTTCAACATCATGCGCATCGCCTACCCGGCCACGTTCCTCGCCCTGATCGTCGAAGGGTTCATTCGGCAAGAACTCAGGGGGGCGCTTCCGGCCGGATGGATCGTGGGGGGGCTCGCATGCTTCGCCGCTGCGAAGGCGCTCAAGTGGTGGGCGATCCTCAGCCTCGGTCCGTTCTGGACATTCCGAGTGATCGTGGTGCCCGGCGCCCCGCTCGTCCGCCATGGACCATACCGTGTCTTGCGCCATCCGAACTATGTCGGTGTGGCCCTCGAGCTGACCGGCGCCGCGATGATGACCGGGGCAGCCGTCTGCGGACCGCTCGGCATCGTCCTATTCGGTGTTCTCCTTCAGAGGCGAATCGCGGTCGAGAATCGGGCGCTCGATGCGGCGGCACGGCACCCGCCTTGCAGCCTATAATCGAACCGATCGGAGAACCGTCGAACTCGGGACCACAATGCCGCGACCTGTTTCCGCGTCGCTCCTGCTCATCGCGCTCGTGTTCACCGCCCTGTCCGGATACGGGACGGCCCAGTCGGCTCGACGTCCACCTACCCCGCTTCAGTCAGCCGTTCGCGCGCTCGTCGAAGGGAGGTACGACGAAGTTGACGCGATGACCGACAAGCTCGACCTTCGAGATCCCAACGTGGTGGCGGTCAAGGGGCGCGCGGCGATCGCCCGGGGGCGTTACAAGGAAGCCGACGCGATGCTCACTCCACAGGCTCAACGCGCCCCCACCAGCGAGGCTGCGCTCGAGCTGGGCCTTCTCGAGCAAATGCTCGGGCAGACGGAGGCCCCCGCCCGGCTGGAGAAGGTCGCGAGCCTCGCCGAAACCAGCGGCGACGCGCGTGAGCTGGCGAGAGCGGCCAAGGCGCTTCAGGCGCTCGGCCGTTTCCAGGAGGCGAACGCCGCCTATCGCGAGGCCGCCGCGCAAGCCCCGGGTGACGCGGCGATTGAAAGCGGGTGGGGCGATCTCCTCCTTCAGAAGTACAACAACCCGGACGCCCTGCGCTCGTATCAGCTCGCGCTGCAGGCCGATTCGCGCTGGACCCCGGCGATCGTGGGATCGGCGCGAGCGCTTGAAGACGACGACCCGCCGCAAGCGGTTGCGCTGGCGACGCACGCGCTCGAGATCAACCCCTCATCGGTCGATGCCCACATCTTCCTCGCCGAGCAGGCGGTCGATGCCGCGAATCACGTCGATGCGCGCAAATCGATCGACGCGGCGCTCGCGGTCAATCCCTCCAGCCTGGAGGCGCACGCCCTCAGCGCCGCACTGGCCTATATCGAAGACAAACAGAGCGACTTCGAGGCGGAAGTCGCGAAGACGCTGGCGATTTCGCCGAGCTACGGCGACGTGTTTCGTGTCTCGGGCGACTTGGCCGCACGCAGCTACCGGTTCGACGAGGCCGTCACGCTCACGCGGCGCGCCCTGGCGTTGGACGGCCACAACTCCCGGAGCCTCGCCAGCCTCGGCATGCACCTGCTCCGAACCGGCGACGAGCCCGGCGCGCGCGCGACGCTCGAGGCATCCTTCAAGATCGATCCCTACGACAAGATCACGCTGAACCTCCTCAGGATGCTCGATACGCTCGACACGTTCGTGACGGTCCGTGACGGCGATCTCATCGTGCGGATGGACAAGGCCGAAGCGCCGGTGCTGCAGGACTATGCGATTCCGCTTGCGCACAAGGCGCTCTCGACGTTCTCGGCGCGCTATCAGTTCACGCCGAAGGGGCCGATCCTCATCGAGATCTTTCCCAAGCACGATGACTTCGCCGTCCGCAACCTCGGACTGCCGGGCATGATTGGCGCGCTCGGCGCGTGTTTTGGGCGGGTCGTGACAATGGATTCGCCCAAGGCGCGGCCGCCCGGGGAGTTCCAGTGGGAAGCCACGCTCTGGCACGAGCTGGCGCACGTGATCACGATTCAGATGTCCAACCAGCGCATCCCGCGCTGGCTGACCGAAGGCATTTCGGTATACGAGGAGAAGCGCGCGCGTTCCGAATGGGGCCGCGAGATGGACGTCGAGTTCGCGAGCCGGTTGAACCGCGGCGAGACGCTCAAGCTCAAGGACCTCAACGCCGCTTTCCAGAACCCGAGGACGATTTCCCTGGCCTACTTCCAGGCCTCGCTCGTCGTCGATCACATCGTCGCCACGTATGGGGACGAGGGCCTGCGAAACCTGGTTCGCGCCTTTGCCCAGGGCGCGGACACCGACGCGGCGCTCGAGGCCTCGCTGAAGGTCGACTTCGGGACGATGCAGTCCGGCTTCGATCAGACGGTCGAGCGGATGTTCGGCCCAATGCGTCGCGCGCTGAGACTGCCGGACGGTTTACCCCGCGACCGGAACGTGGACTTGCTGAAAGAGCCGCTCTCCTCGCTCCAGGCGATGGCTGCGGAGAGCCCGGACAGCTATCCCGTACAGGTCGCGCTCGGCCGTGCCTTGCTCAAGAGCGGCCAGACGAACGAAGCCATGCAGGCGTTCGAGCGCGCCGCGGCGCTCGTGCCCACGGCTCGCGGGAAAGGCAGCCCGCACGACGAGATGGCGTCGATTGCGCTGGAGAAAAACGATCGTCCGCGTGCGATTGCAGAGCTGATCGCCCTGGTCGCGAGCGACTTCAACAATATTGACGCCGCTCGGCAGCTCGCCGATCTTCTTCGCCAGAGCGCCCCCGACGATCTCGAGAAAGCGTTGCCGGTGTATCAGCGCATCTCGGCAATCGATCCGTTCGACGCGAGCGCACACGCGGCGCTTGGCCGGATCGCGATGAAGCAGAACGATCCCGAGACCGCCTCGCGCGAGTTCCGTGCCGTGATTGCGCTCAACCCGGTCGATCGCGCCGCCGCCTACACCGATCTGGCGGAGGCCTATTACAGCAGCGGGAAGAAGGCCGATGCGAAGAAGCAGACGCTGGCCGCGCTCGAAATCGCGCCGTCTTACGAGCGTGCGCAGGAGTTGCTCCTGAAGCTGGTGGACGGCCGGCCGTGACGGCCCGCTTGAAAGCGGCCATTGGCGCGTCGGCCGTGTTCGCGTTGGCGACGCTCGTCTCCGGATTCCCCCCGGGCCGCAGCAATGCCGCTGCGCAGGCGCCCTCTGCGGCTGACAGCCGGTTTGCCGGGCTGCAGTGGCGTTTCGTCCGCATCAAGTATCACTTCGTGAACGAGGGGACGCGTGTCCCGCAGGATTTTTACGGCGAGCCCTGGGGCATCGACTCGCCGGCCGCCGAGCAGAATCTGACGAGGCGGGTCAAGACCGCCACGGCGATCCAGGTCGACGATCCGATGCTCATGACGCTGGACGACCCGCGGCTCTTCGAGCACCCGTGGATCTATTTCGTCGAGCCCAGCAGCATGCGGATGACGGAAGGCGACATCCTGGCGCTGCGCGAGTATTTCCTGCGCGGCGGCTCCGCGATGATGGACGACTTTCACGGGACGTTCGAGTGGGACGCCTTCACTCGCGAGATGAAGCGCCTCTTTCCCGACCGCCAGATTGTCGAAGTCCCGCGCGATCACCCCGTGTTCGGCGCGTTCTACAAAATCGACGGCTACCCACAGGTTCCGGGCATCGGCTCCTTTATCGCCGGCCGAACGTGGGAAAAAGGCGGCGTCGTCCCGCACCTTCGCACGATTCTCGACGACGCCGGCCGGCCGATGATCTTCGTCAACTTCAACACGGATATGGGCGACGGCTGGGAGTGGTCCAACGCGCAGGAATACCCCGGCTACATCAAGTACACGGCGATGGCATACCGGATGGCCATCAACGAGATCGTCTACGCTCTCACTCATTGAACACTCATATGGACACTTCAGTCGCCGCCGTCAGCGCCGAGAAAGCTGCGGACGGCCGAGAACGTATTCTGAACGAGCTGCGCAAGGTGATTGTCGGCCAGGACGCCGTGATCGAGCAGGTCCTGATCGCGCTTTTCACCGGCGGGCACGTGCTGATTACAGGCGTGCCGGGGCTGGCGAAAACGCTGCTCATCAAGACGCTGGCGGACATCCTGGATTTGAACTTCAAGCGGATTCAGTTCACGCCGGATCTGATGCCCTCCGATATCACGGGCACCGAGATTCTCGACGAGGAACAGGGCACCCGGCGGTTGCGCTTCGTGAAAGGGCCGGTGTTCGCCCAGATCATTCTGGCGGACGAGATCAACCGCACGCCGCCCAAGACTCAGGCAGCGCTGCTCGAGGCGATGCAGGAGTATCACGTGACGGCCGCCGGCCGGACCTATCCGCTCGACCGTCCGTTCTTCGTGCTGGCGACCCAGAATCCGATCGAGCTCGAGGGGACGTACCCGCTGCCCGAGGCGCAGCTCGATCGCTTCATGTTCAACGTCGTGATTCAGTACTTGAGTGAGGACGACGAAGTGACGGTTGTCACGCGGACGACTGGGGCCGATCAACCGGCGCCGGCGCGGATCCTGAGCGGAACGGACATCCTCCAGTTCCAAGAGCTCGCTCGACAGGTCGTCATTGCCGAGGAGATCGCACGGTATGTCGTGCGGCTGGTGAGCGCGTCCCGGCCCGGCGTTGCCGGAGCGCCTGACTTTGTCGACAAGTGGGTCAAGTGGGGGTCCGGGCTGCGAGGATCGCAAGCGCTCGTGCTCGGCGCCAAAGCCCGCGCGCTGATGCACGGGCGCTATCACGTGTCGATCAAGGACGTGCAGGCGCTGGCCAGACCGATCTTGCGCCACCGCGTGATGACGAACTTCTATGCGGAATCCGAGCGCATCAACTCGGACGCGGTCATCGATCGATTGCTCGAAACCGTGCCCGTTCCAAAGAGCGGGATGTAGACCATGCCGCTGAACGCGTCCGATCGGCCATTGCTCGACCCCGCGGTCGTGGCGCGCCTCGGGACGCTCGAGCTGAAGGCTCGGACGATTGTCGAAGGGTTTCTGTCGGGTCTCCATCGCAGCCCGTTCAAGGGCTTCAGCGTCGAGTTCGCGGAGTACCGTCAGTACATCCACGGTGACGATCTCTCGACGATCGATTGGAAGGTGTACGCGCGGAGCGATCGCTACTACGTCAAGAAGTTCGAGGAGGAGACCAATCTCGACTGCCACCTGATGATCGATGTCAGCGGATCGATGGCTTACGGCAGTCATCACGGGATGACGAAGCTCGAATACAGCACGTGCCTGGCGGCGTCGATTGCTTACCTGATGAATCGCCAGCGCGACGCGGTCGGGCTGACGGCGTTCGACGAGCGTATCGTGTCGATGCTGCCGTCGAGCTCACGATCGGGTCATCTGCGCGCCACGCTGCTGGCGCTCGACGGTTTGAGGCCTGGTCGTGCCACCGACGTTGCGAAGCCGCTGCATCAGCTGGCCGATTCGCTCACCAAGCGCGGCATGGTCGTCCTCATCTCGGATCTCTTGGACGACCCGGATGCGGTGATCGGTGGCCTGAAGCATTTTCAGTTTCGCGGGACCGACGTGCTCGTCTTTCACGTTCTCGATCCCGACGAGATGGATTTCCCGTTCGATCGGGCCACGCGCTTCGAAGATCTCGAAACGAGCGACGAGGTGACGGCCATTCCGCGGGCCGTGCGGTCGCACTACCTGAGTGAAATCCGCTCGCTCATCGAGCACTACCGCCGTCAGCTTGGCGCGTCCGGCATCGACTACCAACTGCTCCGAACGGACCATCCTCTCGAGCTCGCCTTGATGTCGTACCTCTCCACGCGCGCGAGGGCGCTGTGACGGCGGGAGGCGCGCGTTGCTGACGTTCCTGTCACCGCTGTTTCTCGTGGGGGCGGGTGCGGCAGCCGTGCCAATCGTGCTGCATCTCCTCAAACGCGAGCCCGAGCCGCGAGTGAAATTTGCGGCGGTGAAGTTGTTGAAGCACGCGCCGGTCGAGGACACCGAGAAGCATCGGCTGCGTGAGCTGCTGTTGCTGGCGCTGCGCGTCGCGGCACTCGTACTGCTCGCCCTGGCTTTTGCGCGTCCGTTCCTCGCCTCGGGCGAGGCGGTGACGCGCGGCGGCGTGACGATCGTCGCGCTCGACATCTCGCACAGCATGGCTGCGCCGGGACGATTCGAGCGTGCCCGGCAGCTCGCCAAGGGAGCCCTGACCCGCGCGCCCTCCGCCGATCGCGTCGGCGTGGTGCTCTTCTCGGACGATGCCTCAATCGCCGTCAAACCGTCGGGCGACCGCGTGCTGGCGGCGTCGGCCATCGATCAGGCGGCGCCCGGATTTGGCGCCACACGCTACCGGGCGGCGCTGTCGGCGGCGGCTCAAGCCCTCTCGGAGGCGGCTGGATCCACGCGCAAAGGCACGATCGTCGTCGTGACCGATCTTCAGGAGAGTGGGTGGGACGACGGGGATCGCGCGGCGATACCGGAAAGTACGCAGGTCGAGATCGCCGATGTCGGGCCGATGCCTCCGAATCTAGCCGTGACCGCCGTTCGCGCGTCCGACGGTCGGGACCGTCAAATCATCGGAGCGACCGTTCACAACACGGGCCCTCGCGCGCGCGAGGTTCGCGCGCGGCTGACCATCGATGGTCGGCCGGCGGGGGAAGCCGCAGCGACCATTGGACCAAACCAGAGCGCCGACCTCGCGTTTCCGGGAGCGCGGCGGGGAGCGTCGGCGGCGGTTTCTGTGGATGATCCAGAAGGGCTGCCGTGGGACAACACCCGCTACGTCGTGCTGTCGGGGCCGAACGGGCCAGGCGTGCTGATTGTCGGCGGGAGCGGAGAACTGACGCGCGACGCGTTCTACGTGCACCAGGCGCTCGGCGCGGGCGGGCCCGGCGATCGCTATTACGACGTGAAGGCCCTGAGCGGCGCGCAGCTCTCGGCGGAGCAGCCTGGCAAATCGGCGTCCGTCGACGAACGGCTGTGGTCGCAGGCCGCCGTGCTGTTGGTCTCCACGCGTGGCCTGGAGCGTCGCGGGCGCGAGGCGCTCGGTCGGTACGTTCGCGGCGGCGGCGGACTACTCATTGCCGCTGGGCCGGAAGTGGACGGCAACGTGACAGCCGACATCCTCGGCCCCGAATCGGCGATCAAGATCGTCAACGTCGACTCAAGGCAGGAGGCGCGGACGCTCGCGCCCGCGGACCTTCGCCATCCCCTCTTCCGCCCGTTTGCCGGCGCTTCGGCGACGCTTGGCCTGGTGCGCTTCCGCCACACGGCGCGAATCGATGGCGCAGGATGCCAGACGCTCGCGCGGTTCACGACGGGTGAGAAGGCGCTGTTGGAGTGCGCCAGCGGCGATGGGCGCGCGTTGCTTCTGGCGTCGGATCTCGACAATCGGTGGAACGACTTCCCGCTCCATGCCAGCTTCGTGCCGTTCCTCCACGAGGCGGTCCGGTATCTGTCGGGTGCGCGAGCGCGCGCATCGGAGTACCTGGTCGGCGAGGCGCCGCCCGGTGTGCCCCGTCAGCCCGGCATTCACACCCTGCGTGACATGAGCGGAGCTCGGCACGTCGCGGTCAACGTTGACCCGAAGGAATCCGATTCCGGCCGGCTGACCGTTGACGAATTCCTGGGCGCGGTGACGCGCCTCAAGGACACGCCGGCCTCAGCCGCGCGGGTTGCACCTCCTGAGGAACGAGGCAAGCGGGCAGAACAAGAGGATGCCCAGCATTTGTGGCAGTTCGCGCTGGCGCTGATGATCATGGCGCTCGTGGTTGAAGGCGTGATTGCCAGCCGGACGGCGTGAATCAGCGGAAACAGTGGCCATGCAGACTTACCAGGAAATCCGCCAGCTGATCAATCGCGTTCGCCGCCGATGGAGGACGCTGCGCCTGCTCAGCGCCACGATGCGATCGGCGCTGGCGGTTGCGTTGGTGCTTGGCGTGGCGCTGGTTGCGTCACGGTGGACCAACGGCGCGCCGGCGGCGCTCGCGGTGATCGGCATCGGGTCGGTCGTGTGCCTTGTGGCGTCTGTGTTGTGGGGAGCGCTGCCACTCCGAGACGTTCCCGACGATCGTCGCGTGGCCCGGTTCGTCGAGGAGCGTGAGCCGTCGCTGGACGATCGTCTCGTCAGCGCTGTGGACGCCGCTGCCGCTCGACGCGAGTTGCCCGAGGCGGCCCAGGGGCTCGTGGAGCCCATGCTCGCCGACACGGCTCGCCGGCTGCGCCACGTGAGCCTGGATGCCATCATCCCGGGGGAGACGATGCGACGCGCGGCTTCTCGGGCGCTGGCCGCCGCAGCAATCGCGATGGCGCTCCTGTTTTCGGCGCGGCACGTGGCGCGCCAGGCCGTCGACGCCGCGTCGTTGCTGCTCTTTCCTTCTCGCGTCGTTGTCGAGGTGACGCCGGGCAACACGCGCGTCAAGGCGGGCGAGGCGCTCGGGATCCAGGCGCGGCTCGTCGGCAACCGCGCTCCCGTGATGGCACAAGTTCAGATCGCGACCGGCGCCTCCGGGACAGGAGAGGAAGTCGCCTGGCGCAGCCTTGACATGGCGAGCGAGACGCCGGGGACGTTTCGTCTCGCGATGAACCAGGTCTGGACGTCCTTCAGATATCGTGTCGCCGCGGGCGCGGTGACGTCGCCCACCTACGAGATCACTGTCGTGAAGCCGCCGCGAGTCACGCGGATTGATGTCGACTACGCGTACCCGGCCGGCCTCCAGCTGCCGCCGCGCACGGAAGAAGACGGCGGCGACATTTACGCGCCGCCCGGAACCGAGGCGCGCCTCCACGTCGTGACCGACCCGCCGGCCGTGATGGGACGTCTGTCACTCGCGAACGGTCAGACGCTGGAGCTGACACCCGAGGCGGCGACCGGGAGTGACTCGCACATGGCCGGCGGCGCAGATCATGCCAACCGCTGGTCGGGCGTGCTGAAAGTCACCGATGACGGTTCCTATCGCGTCGCCTTGACGGATCGCGAAGGGTTGTCGAACCCCGGCGACACGGAATACTTCATTCGCGTGCTGGAAGATCGGCCGCCGGTCGTCCACGTGATCAGGCCGGGGAGCGATCGGTCCGTCACTCGATTGGAGGAAGTCGAGGTCGAAGCGCAGGCCGAGGACGACTACGGGATTGATCGTCTCGACCTGATCTACTCGGTTCGTGGGGAAGCCGAGCAGGTCGTGCCGCTGAAAATCCCGCGGAACGCGACGACGGTCAGCGGCCGCCAAACGCTCTATCTCGAAGACCTCAACGTCGCGCCGGGCGACTTCATCTCGTATTACGTGCGCGCGCGCGACGTCACGCGGGGCGCTCGTCCAAACGAAGCGCGCAGTGACATCTTCTTCCTGGAGGTCAAGCCGTACGAGCAGGAGTTCGCCGTCGCCCAGAGCCAGAGCGCCGCTGCGGGCGGCGGAGGGCGCGGCGAGCTCGATGATTTGATAGCGGCTCAGAAAGACGTCATTGTTGCCACCTGGAAAATTGATCGGCGCGCCCAGGCCATGAGGGGGCGGACGCCTGCTCCGGGCAATCCGGGAACTGCGGGCGCTCCCAACGTTCCTGACAACATTCGGTCGATTGCGCGCGCCGAGTCCGAGCTGAAGTCGCGTGTGGAGCGGGCGTCCAGCTCGTTCCGGGAGTCGGTGATGCGCGACCCGCGGCGCCGTCCGCAATCACCGCGCGGCGGACGCGGCGGCCCTCCGGGACCGGAGCCACTCAGGGCGGGCCAGACGATGGCGGAAGAGGATGAG
>DATKHR010000153.1:0-42964 GCA_035510155.1 Vicinamibacterales bacterium | reverse complement strand
GCACGCTCGAAGGACCGCGCCCGAAGAATGTTGCGGTCTGCTGATTGGCGGTGGCGCCGAGATTGTCGAGGCGGTTGCGGCGCGCAACATCGCCGACCGACGAGCCACACGGTTCCTCATCGAGCCGCAGGATCATCTCGACGCGCTGCGCGCCGCACGGGGCCGGGGCCTTGAAGTCGTCGGGTTCTACCACTCCCACCCACGATCGGCGGCCTTGCCGTCCGAGACAGACCTCGCGGAGGCGAACTATCCCCACCATCTGGTCCTGATCGTCGGTCTTGGTCCAGCCGACTCCGGCCCGCGCCCGCCAGAGATTCGGCTCTACGAGTTCTCGGCAGGCACCTTTCTCCAGATCGGGTACGTCGTCAGTCCCTGAGCGCGACGAGCGGATCCACGCGGCTCGCGCGAAACGCCGGAATGAAACTCGCCGCGACGGCGATCACTCCAAGAAACGTCGCTGCCACGGCGAGCGTCGACACGTCCGTCGGGCTCGTTTGGTACAGCAGCGCCGACATGAGACGGGTGGCAGCGATCGCGAGAGCAAGGCCCCCGGCCATTCCGAGACCTGCGAGCCGCAGGCCCTGACCGACGACATCGGCGATCACGTCGCGAGGAGTGGCACCGAGCGCGATCCGCACGCCGATCTCGCGCCGCTGCTGTGAAACGACGTACGCCAACACGCCGTACAGCCCGACAGCGGCCAGTAGCGCGGCAACCGTGCCGAACAGCGACAACAGGGTGACGCTGAACCGACGCCGCGTCAGGGAGCGCGACAACTGCTGGTCCATCGTCAAAATCGCGCCGATAGGCTGATCCTTGTCTACCTGGAGCATGGCGACGCGAACCGCGCTGGTGACGGCGGACGCCCCCAAAGGAGTTTTGAGGACGACGGTCATGAACGGAAACGCATCCTGGAGGTACGGAACGTAGAGCGTCGGCCTGGGAGGGGCCTCGAGGGAGGCCGCCCGGATGTCGCCGACGACGCCAACGACGGTGTACTCGGGGCCAGGATCGTTGATGAGAAAGTGCTCGCCCAAGGGCGTGCGGCCGGGCCAGAACCGCTGTGCGGCGTTGGCGCTGATCACGGCAACGAGCGGCCGGCCCGCCCGGTCGCTGTCCGTAAAGACACGGCCCTGTAGCACCGGAATGCCCATCGCGGCAAAATAATCAGGCGACGCCGTGCGATAGTCAGCCGCAGGTGGCACGTTCGGCGGGAGGCTCTTGATGGTGAGACCGCGCGTGCTGTTGCCCGGCAGCAAGGGCAGCCGGCTGGTCGCGCCAGCCAGCTCGACGCCGGGAATCGCTTGCATCGCTTTCACGGTCCGTTCCCAAAACTCTGCGCGCTGCGGCTGCGTTTGGTACCGCGTGGCGGGGGGCGCGACGCGAAACGTCAGGACGCGATCGGGGTCGAACCCGCTTCGCACGTGCTGCAGCTCGAGGAGACTTCGAACCGTGAGTCCGGCCGCGACGAGAAGAACGAGCGAGAGGGCGATCTCGCCCGCCACGAGAATTGCGCGGAGCCGCCGCTGGCCGGAGCCGACCGCCCCGCGCGCCGACTGCTTCAGATCCTCGCTGACGCTCAGGCTTGCCAGCTGACGGGCGGGCGCGAGACCGAACAACAGGCCGCAGAGGGTCGAGATGACGAGACCGAACGTCATCACAGTCCGGTCGACGGTGACTGCGCCGGTGGTCGTCAGGTCGGACGGGCTCAACGCGACGAGCGCCGGCACGAGCCACATCGCGACGAGCACGCCGGCCGCGCCGCCCGAGACCGCGAGAAGGACGCTCTCAGTCAACAGCTGCGCGAGAATACGCGAGCGGGTCGCGCCTAACGCGATCCGGACGGCAACCTCCTTGCGCCGCGCGGTGGCGCGCGCCATCAACAATCCCGACACGTTCGCAGTCGCGATGAGCAGCAGGAGGCCGACCGAGCCAAAGAGCAGCCACGTCGTCGAGCGGACGTCGGCCACGACCAGGTCGTCGCGGAGGCGAAGGAGTGTGGCGCCGGTGTTCGGGTTGTCGTTCGGATAATCGTGCTCGAGCGACATGGCCACGGCGTCCATGTCCGCCTGAGCCGAGGGAACGCCGACTCCGGGCTTGAGGCGCGCAAGCACGCTGAAATACGCATGGCTGCGCTCCGTGGACGGATCGTCCGACGGCGACAGCAGCGGATCGTCTGGCACGGACCAGTGCGGCGTCACCCAGACTTCCGCTCTTCCCGGGTATTGGACGCCGGGCGGCACGACGCCGATGATTGTGTAGCGCTCCCCGTCGAACCGGGTGGTCTGACCGATGATGTCCAGCCGCCCGCCAAACCGCTCGCGCCACAAGGCGTCGCCGATGACGGCCACGCGCGGAGCGCCGCGCCCCTCGTCATCAGGCGTGAACGCGCGCCCGAGCGCTGGCTGAACTTGCAGCGTTGCGAAAAAATTTGCTGTGACCATCGCGGCCCGGCGCTGCTCCGGGTAGTCTCCGTCGGAGAGGACCATCGAGCTCTCCTCGAAGGCGGCCAGGGCGGTAAAACTGTCGCTTCGCACGCGCCAGTCGAGAAAGTTGGCGGGCGCCGCGTTGCCCGATCCCTGCCGCGTTTGCCGATTGGACTGACCGACCAGGACCAGGTCGTCGGCACGCGGGAAGGGCAGCGCGCGAAGCAGCGTGGCGTAGACGACGCTGAAGATCGCCGCGTTCGCGCCCACGCCCACGGCCATGGTCAGGACGGCGACGAACGCAAACCCCGGCGCCCGCACCAAGCCACTGAGTGCATATCGGAGATCCCGCGCGAGCTGTTCGACCGGCACGAAATGCGATTCCACAGTCGGCTTAGAGGCCGCTGGCGGGGGTTTTGGTTGGCGGCGCGTCGTCGTCAGAGGCGCCCGGCGGCAGTGCCGACCAGTTGGCGTGCAGGTGCAAGGAGCCGAGCTTGATGTTCACGTCGATGCCGAGGCGTACGAACACAGGCCGGACGACGATTGTGAATGGACCGTCGGCCGCAGCCGACAACCCCACGGTGATGAGCGCGATGGCAAAAACCAGCGCGGCACCGAGGGCCTTGACGAGCGGTTGTCGAACAGCCACGCGGCCAGCAAGGCCAAGATCGTGCCAAAAACGACGCGGCAAAGCATTGAACGTCGTCCAAATTCATTGGGAAAACGAGGCCGATCCGGGACCGAGAGTCGGCTACTGTCCGCTTGTGGGACGCCTACTGACCCGTATCGCGCAGCCCGGGGCGGATCTGAATGTTGACGGTCGCAAGGGCCACGGCCCTGTCCCGTCGCTTCAGTCGAAAGCTGACGCGGAACGTGCCGGCACGAAACACATGCTCGACCGTGAACCGGCGCTTGATTTCGGACTTGCCGGGTTCGTACGGAGCGCAGTCATTCGTCGACGCGGACTGCGTGCCATCACCCCAGTCCCACTCGACGGTTGGACAGTAGTAGTCCTCATAGTCATCCGGCCCGCCGACCAGCTCCGCCGTCAGGACGACCCGGGCTGGTGACATGGCAATGAGCGGCTGTGCCTTCAGGGTCAGTTTGGGGCGTTTCGGGTCTGGCGGGGCATCCTTCTCGCTCTTTTGGGCGGCGGGCCGAACGGCCGCCGCCGACGCGACGGAAATCAGCGAGCCGCCTCGCGGGGATGAAGGGACCGGTGCAGGCAACGCCATCACCGCGACGGGCGCGACGAACGCTAGCGAGGCGGCCAGTCGAGTCATGGCAGAAGCTGCACGCAATTGTACCGGCCGCCATGCGCGCCGGCAAGCACCATCAGCCATAATACGACGAATGTCATCCGCCACGGCCGTCGTCAACTTTACTCCGGGAGCTCCTGTGCCCCGGACCATCGCCATGTTTTCTGGTCCGCTGTCCGGTGTCGACGCCGATCTGTTGGTGGTCCCATGGTTCGAGGACGAACCTTCGCCGGAGACGGGCGGCCTCGACACGGCGGCGGGAGGCGAGGTGTCGCACGCTCTGGCGCAGAAAGAGTTTCAAGGCAAGGCGTTTGACCTCTTCCTCACGCCAATCATCGACAAGAGTTGGCGTGTGAGTCGCGTGGAGCTCATCGGCGGCGGACGACGCGACGCCGCCGACAGCGAGGTGTTGCGCAAGCTCGCATCCGCCGCCGGACACGACGCCCGCAAGCGGCGGATTGCCCGCGTCGCCTTCGTGGTTCGCGGCACGGGTGACGTCGCGACACTTGCGCAGGCCGCGGCCGAAGGATTGACTCTGGCCGAGTTCTACGGCGGCGGCTACAAGACCAGTGAGCCGACGCCAGCCGCGCCGCCGTCGTGGACCCTCGTCGCCGAGGGTACCGTAAACACGTCGGCACTGGCCACGGCGATCAAGAGAGGCCGCATCCTCGGCGAGTGCAGCAATCTGGCCCGGGACCTGGCCAACGAACCAGGCAACACGCTTACCCCGCGTGAGTTCGCCCGCCGGGCCGCGGCCATTGCCGCGGAGGGCGGTGTGACCGCAGACGTCCTCGACGAGAAGCAGATTGGCGACCTCGGCATGGGGCTCCTGCTCGGTGTCGCGCGGGGCAGCAGCGAGCCGCCGCGGCTGATTGTCTTCCGTCACGATCCCCCGGGTGCGCCTCCCTCGCCGGTGCTTGGGCTCGTCGGCAAAGGGATTACGTTCGATACCGGCGGCATCTCGATCAAGCCCGCCGACGGCATGGAACGGATGAAGGACGACATGGCGGGCGGCGCCGCTGTCGCATGCGCGATGCGCGCCATCGGGCTCCTGGGAGCGCCGATCCGCGTGATCGGCGTCGTGCCCACGACGGAAAACATGCCCGGCGGGCGTGCGATCAAGCCGGGTGACATCCTCAAAAGCGCGGACGGAAAGACCGTCGAAGTCATCAACACCGATGCGGAGGGACGTCTCATCCTCGGGGACGGTCTTTGGTACGCCCGGACAACCGGCGCGACGCACCTGGTCGACGTCGCCACCCTGACTGGTGCCGTGGTCGTGGCGCTTGGAAAGACGACCAGCGGACTCTTCGGCACGCCGAACGCGTGGGTGGAGCAGGTCCGACGAGTCGCGGATCGCGAAGGCGACCGGTCGTGGCCCATGCCAGTTTTCGACGATTACCGGGAGCAGTTGAAGAGCGAGATTGCCGATTTGTCGAATACCGGCGGGCGCCCGGCCGGATCGATTACGGCGGCGCTCTTTCTCAAAGAGTTCACCGGCGGCTTGCCATGGGTGCACGTCGACATCGCCGGCACCGCCTGGGCGGAGGAAGCGCGGCCGTTCATGCCGAAAGGCGCCACGGGCGTGGCGGTTCGCACGTTGGCTATGCTGGCGTTTGAAACGTTCGAAGCCTGAACGTGCAGCCGTCCTCCCCGATCATCGTGAAGATCGTGGAGCCCAAACCGCAATCGTTGTACGACGTCGTCTTCGGAGCGATCGGGCTGACCGGCGTGCTGGCGCTCGCGTCGGTCGTGGCCGCCATCGTTCTGGCCGCGATCCTCTTCTGGTCGCGATCGCGCTAGAGGTGCATGGCGGCGAGGCCCCGGGCGGCCACCCTCAGGGCTGTTGTGACGCTACGACCGTCGTGTTCTTGAGCGACGTCTGATACTTCTTGATCGCCGCGAACAACGCATCGGCGATACGCTGTCGGTAACCGTTGCTCTTCACCAGCCTCGCCTCCTGCGCGTTGGTCACGAACCCAATCTCCGCGAGCACGCTCGGCATGGACGCGCCGATAAGCACGACAAACGGCGCCTGCTTGACGCCCAGATCCTTGATCGTCTTGTTCGACGACCGCAGGCGCTCGACCATCGCGTGCTGAACCTCGGTGGCGAAGTCGCGAGATTCGTCGAGCTTGTTGTTGAGCGCGATGGCCTTGACGATGTCCGGCAGCGCATTCATCCCCTGGCCCGACGCCGCGTTCTCGCGGGCGGCCACGGCGGCTGCGCTCAGGTTCGTCGCAAAGTTGAGGAAGTACGTCTCGATGCCGTGCACCTGCGCGCTGGGGCTTGCGTTGGCATGGATCGAGAGAAACAAATCGGCGCCTTCGCGGTTCGCGATCGCTGTTCGCTCTTGAAGGGCGACGAACTCGTCGGTTCGGCGGGTCAGCACCACCTCGACGCCCGGAACTTTCTTCAGCAGCTTCTCGACCCGCAACGCCACGTCGAGCACCAGCTCGGCCTCGACGACGCCACGAGCCTGCGCACCCGGGTCGTGCCCGCCGTGCCCGGCGTCAATCACGATCCGCGACACGCCGAGTCCCAGCTGTCTTGCGATCGAGAATCCGCCGTTGCTGTTGCGCGCGCCAGGCCTTCCGGGTCCCTGGTCCTTGGTGCCTGGTGCTTGATCGGTGGTTGATCCTTGGTCTGTCTTTGGTCCTGCGTCCGTCTCTGGTCCAGTGTCTCCCGCGCCCCGTTCGGTTCCTGCGGCTGCCGCCCGAGCTGGCGGCAGCGTGGCGGGCGGTACGGGGGGCGATGGGGTCGGCGCCGCCGGAAGGGTTGCTCGCGCGGCAGCGACGTTCGGCAGGCTCGCACTCGCCTCCGCCGCGCGTGCTTCTGCCAGGAGCAAGGTGTGCTGCGGCACGTTCCCGGGCGCGGTGCGCAACCAGACCGGCGTGACCGCGTGCGCGCGGAGCGGGGGCGACGTCGGCGGGGATCGGACCTCTCGCCGCCCCGGCGCTTCGGACCTGGCTGGAGCCGCGGCTGTCGTCGGCGGAGCCCCGCCCGCTCCCAGGGTTCCGGTCGTAGCCAAGGCGGCCGTGTCGCGAATGCAGTCGATCACGAGGCGGTACGGCCCGTACAACGGGTACACGCTGTAGCTCGAAATCCCGGTCGAGTCCAGCACGACGCGCGTCGTGTTGTTCGGGTGGCGGCCGATGCGGACCTGTCGAACGACGTCGGCATCGCGCTCAAATCGCACGGTCTGCTCGGCCAGCGCCGCCGCCGCCTTCGTGCCCGCCAGATCGACAAACACGCGCGACGGGTTGGAGAGTCGATCCTGCCGGAACTCGACTTCAGCGTCGAGCTCGATCACAATGCGGACCGCATCGGCGAGGACAAGACGCCTGATCTCTTTAATCGTCGCCAAGCCGTTCCTGTCGGCGCCGTGCGATTCGATCGGGCGCGGTCCTTCCACGGCTCGCGCGTCGGTCACACGCGGGGCCGGCGCGCGGGACGAGGGCAATGCCGGCGCCTCGGTGACAGTCGGCTTTGGCGGCTCCACCACACGCGGTGGTTGACTCGGTTCAGCGGTCCACCGCGCCAACTGGGCGGGCACCTGCGCCGCCAGCTTGCTCGTCGGATACATGGATGCAAGCTGTCGCAGCAGCCGCAGGCCAGCGTCCTTGTCCTGAGGCTGACCGAACTTCACAAACGCATCGAGCTCGAGCTCCGCCGCTTGCCACAGCGCGTTGTCGCAATAACTGCTGGCCGGGTAGTGCCGCACCACGCGCTCGTAACGTGCGACGACGGCGCGCAGGTCCGCCAGGACGGACGGATCGGCATCGTCCTCGTTCATGGCTGCGCGCACGGCCCGCTCGCGCGCGAACGCGTCGTTGTACATCGTGCGGACCGGCGGCACGGCGGGCAAGGCGGTCAAGACGGCCAGCGCGAAAGCGAGTGTGGGCTTCACCATAAACAATTACCGTAGCTGCGCGTCAACTTCGTCGAAGTAATGCTTGTCGACGAGCACCTCACGCGCCTTTCCGCCCGTGCCCGGCGACACGAGCCCTTCCGCTTCCATCATGTCCACGAGCCGCGCCGCGCGGCTGAATCCGATGCGCAGGCGGCGCTGAAGGTACGAAATAGACGCCTGCCCGCTCGAGACCACGATGCGCGCGGCTTCCTCGTACAAATCGTCCTTCTCGAGCTCGAGACTGCCGTCGGCCGCTGTCTTGTCATCCGCCGTAATGCTCTCGTCGTAGATCGGGCGGCCCTGCTTGCGCAGATAGCTTGCGAGACGCGCGGTCTCCTGCTCGGAGATATACGGCCCGTGGACGCGAGTGAATCGAGACGAAGCGGGAGGCAAAAAGAGCATGTCGCCCCGGCCGAGCAGCTGCTCTGCACCGTTGCCGTCGAGAATCGTGCGCGAGTCGATCTTGGTCGCCGCGCGGAACGCGATCCGCGACGGAAGATTTGCCTTGATGAGCCCCGTGATCACGTCAACCGACGGCCGCTGGGTCGCGAGGACCAGATGGATACCGACGGCGCGCGCCATCTGCGCGAGGCGCGCAATCGATTCTTCCACCTCGTTGCCGGCAACCATCATCAGGTCGGCCAGCTCGTCTATGACGACGACAATGAACGGGAGGCTCTTGAATTCCTGGCCTTCCTTCGGCTCGCGTCTCTCGAGCGCCGCGTGCGTCATGTTCCGGTTGTACTGCTCGATGTTGCGAACGCCCTCCGCAGCGAGCTGCTTATAGCGCTCCTCCATCTCACGGACCGCCCAGCGCAGAGCATTGGCCGCTTGCTTGGGATCCACGACGACCGGCGTCATCAGGTGCGGAATGTCGTCGTACATCCCGAGCTCGAGCCGTTTCGGATCCACCAGGATCAGCCGCACATCGTCGGGGGTCGAGCGATAGAGGATGCTGGTCAGCATGGCGTTGATGCCGACCGACTTGCCAGCCCCGGTCGACCCGGCGATGAGCAGGTGCGGCATCGTCGTCAGGTCCGCCATGTACGGCTCGCCGTGAATCGTCTTGCCGAGCGCGAGCGTCAATTTCGACGTTGATCGGCGATACATCTCCGACTCGAGCAGTTCGCGCAGCGAGATCTGCTCGCGGTTTCGATTGGGAATCTGGATGCCGACGGTGGATTTGCCGGGGATGCGGTCGATGAGCACCGATTCGGCCTGCATCGCCAGGCAGAGGTCGTCCGCGAGGCTGGTGATCTTCGCGTATTTGACCCCTGCGTCCGGCTTGAATTCGTAGGTCGTGACGACGGGGCCGGGATGAATCTGGACGACCGCGCCCTCGACCGAGAACTCCCGGCACTTTTCTTCGAGCAGGCGTGCGCTCTCCATCAGCTCGCGCTCGTCGATCTTCCGCTCCGTTTTGGCGGCGTCGAGCAGCGCCAGGGGCGGCAGCGTGTAGTCTCCCTTCCGGCGCTCGGCCGGCGCTTTCGAGATGGGCTCGGGATCGGGCAGCGGCAGCGGCGTCGCCACCGTGACCTTCGGCGGCTTGAGGGCGGACCGCCAGCCTGCAAATCCGGAGCGCGCGACATTGCCGCCGGCGGCGTCTTCGTCCCCAGGGTCGTGCTTGCCCGCGTCGTCGGCAGCGTCATGTCGCCCGGCCCCGCGGCCCTCCCCCTCGCCGCGACCTGCCTTCGCTTTGTCGAGCGTCCGGGCGCCCTCCTTGACCATGCCGTCGCGTCCCCCACCGGCGCGGGATGGCATGGCCGGCCGCCGGTCGTCGCCCATGTCGGCGCCCTCGGCGTCGGTCGCGGCCGACCCCAATGCGAGCGCCGATCGCCTGATGTCAGGGGGCACTGCGCCCTTTTTCGTGTGCTTCGCGATGACCTCGCGTCGCTCCTGTTCCCGTCGCCGTTCTTCACGCCATGCGTGCAACGAGTCGACGCCCCGCGTGGCGGCTGCCTTGAGCGAGCCCAGAATGGCGCCGAAGAAGCGCCCGAAGGAAAACTGCGTCGACATGATGACCGCGAGGAAGATCATGGCGAGGATCACGATGAGCGAGCCCGTGCGCGCGAGGTAGTCGGACATCTCCCTGGCAAGGAGCTCGCCCACGTAGCCACCGGCGCGAAATGGCTTGCCGGCGACGTCGAGCGAGCCGAACACCAGACTGAGAAACGCGCTGATGCACGACACGAGGAGGATCGCGCCGGCGGCCTTCGTCGCGGCGGCATCGAGGGTGCGGCACCAGAAGTAGTTCCAGCCGACGACGACGAACACCGCCGGAATGGAGTACGAGGCGTAGCCGAAGAGCTGGAACGACAGCTCCGCGAGAAACGCACCGACTCTGCCGGCAAAGTTGGCCGGCACCGTGTGGAGACCGGTGCTGAAGAACCATGCGGGGTCGGTCGGCTCGTAGGTCGCGAGCGCGACAATCCAGATGAGCGCTGCGGCGAACAATGCCACGCCCACGAACTCGCTGACTCGCCGCGAAACGGTCGACGCCCTCACGTGTCAAATCTCCATGATGACGGGCAGCACGAAGGGCCGCCGGCCCGAACGCTTGCGAAAGAACCGCCGCAGTTCCACACGCAGCTTCTCCTTGATGAGCCCTTGATCGGTCCTTTCCTCCACGCTCGTGTGCTCAACGACGTCGCTCAGCAGCCGGGTACCGTCGGCGAGCAGCGCCTCGCTGTTCTCCATGACGAACCCGCGCGTGATGATGTCGGGCACGCCCTCGAGCGCACCCGTCTGCTTGCTGATGGCGACCACCGGCACGACCAGGCCGTCCTCGGCCAGGTGTCGCCGGTCGCGCAGGACTTCGTCACCAACCTCGCCTGTGAGGGTGTCGTCGATGAGCACACGGCCGACCGGCGCCTTGCCCGCAATGCGGGCGCCCGTCGTGTCGAACGTGAGCACGTCGCCGTTCTCGGCGAGCAGAATTTCCGGTCGCGGATCGCGCCCGGCGAACACCTTCCGCGCGACGCGCGCGTGCTGGGAGAGCTGACGGTACTCGCCGTGCACCGGCACAAAGTAACGCGGGCGGACCAGCGACAGCATCAGCTTGAGCTCTTCCTCGCTCCCGTGACCGGACACGTGAACGTGCTTGATGCCTTCGTGGATGACGTCGGCCCCGCGGTGCGCGAGATGATTGATGACCCGGCCGATGGGCTTCTCGTTGCCGGGAATCGCCCGCGCCGACAACACAACCGTGTCGTCGTCGCCGACCTTCACGTGCCGGTGGTCGTCGATGGCGATGCGCGACAGCGCCGCCGCAGGCTCGCCTTGCGACCCGGTCACAAGGCACAGGACATCCTGGGCAGGGTAGTTGCCGACGTCCGAGTCGCGGATTTGAACGCCGGCCGGGATCCGGAGATGGCCGAGGCGCTGCGCGATCTCCGAGTTCTGTATCATCCCGCGGCCGACGAACGCCACCTTGCGGTCGAACTGGGACGCCAGGTCCACGAGAATCTGCATCCGGTAGATGCTCGACGCGAATGCAGCGACGACGAGCTTCCCCGTCGAGCTGGTGAAGATCTCCTCGAAGGCCTCAATCACGTCACGCTCGGAGCCCGTAAACCCGCGCCGATCGATGTTCGTGCTATCGGCGAAGAGCGCCAGAACACCTGCGGTCCCAAGCTCCGCGAACCGATGAACGTCGAAGTGCTCGCCGTCAATCGGCGTCTGATCGATCTTGAAGTCGCCGGTGTGAACGACGACCCCGATCGGCGTGTGGATGGCGAGTGCGACGCAATCCGGCATGCTGTGCGTCACCCGGATGAACTCGATCTCGAACGCGCCGACGGTCACCCGCTGACGCGGCTGCACCGACACGAGCCGGTGGGCGCTGTCGAGGCCGTGTTCCTGTAACTTGGGCTCGACGAGCGCCAGTGTCAGCGGCGTGCCGTAGATCGGGCCGTCGACGAGGGGCACGACATGCGGCACGGCGCCGATGTGATCCTCATGCCCATGCGTCAACACCAGGGCCGCCGCTCGGGACTTTTCCAGGTACGAGAGATCCGGGATGATGCGGTCGACGCCCAGCAGTTCGGGATCCGGAAACATCACGCCGGCGTCGACGACAATCGTCGTCTCGCCCCATGAGAGCGCGAGCATGTTCATCCCGAATTCGCCAAGGCCGCCGAGCGGCACCACTTCGAGCATCTGAAACCGGAAAGAGACGCACCTTCGCCGCGCATGCTCCGAGGCTGAGCGATGCACTCGTCGAAGGGGACCGCTCTTGTTGCGGCCCGATCAGGCTGCTGGGCGCGCCTGAGATAAACATGGCGGGATGAACGACTTACGGCTGCTGACTATAGCACAGCCCGGGAGCATTGTGAGAAATCGTCGGCGAGCCTCGCGAACTCCGCCACCGTCAGTGTTTCAGGACGACGAGTGCCGTCCAGCCACCCGGGCAGAGGAGGTGCGTTCACGAGCGCTCGGACGGCATTGGCCATCGTTTTTCGGCGCCTCGTAAAGACCGCCTGGACGAGCTCACTGAAGAGCTGTCTGCTGCGCACGGCCGGCTCGTCTGGATGAAACCGGAGGCGGACAACCGACGACAACACCCGCGGAGCAGGGCGGAAGGCGCCGGCGGGAAGGTTCAAGAGGCGGTCAATGGTCGCGCTTTGACGGATCAACACGCTGAGGACGCCGTAGTCTCTGCCGCCTGGCTTCGCCAGCAGCCGGTCGGCGACCTCCCGCTGCAGCATGACGGTGGCGTCAGTCAGCCGGACGCCCGCGCGATAGAGCTCGACGAGCCGGAAAAGCATTGGCGAGGCGACGTTGTAGGGAAGGTTGCCGGCGACACGAAGGTGATTTCCCGCATCCCGAATCCCAAAACGCAGGAAGTCGCCTTCCACGATGGTCACGTTGGGCGGCATCGTGCGGCGCAGCTCACCCACGAGGTCGCCGTCGATCTCGACGGCGGTGACGGCCCTGGCGCGCGTGGCCAGCGATCGCGTTAGTGCACCGTGGCCGGGTCCGATTTCGACGAACGTCTGATCAGACCGCGGATCGATGGCGCGAATCACTTTCTCGACCCACGCCGGCTCGAGGAAGTGTTGGCCGAAGCGCTTCATTCGTCTCATTGGGCTTCGCCGGGAGTGCGACCCTTTTTTCGCCAATAGTTCTCTTCGATCTCCTCGATCTCTTCTTCGGTCAGCCCGAAATAGTGACCGATTTCGTGAATGAGCGTTTCACCGAGGGCGACGACCAGATCATCCTCGTCCTCCGCCTCGCGCTCGTGCGGCCCCTGGAAAATGAGCACCCGATCCGGTAGGACGTTGCCGTAGTCCCACGGGCGCTCGGTCAGCGGCGTGCCCTGATAGAGTCCAAGAAGGGTGTCCGGCGGCTCGATGCCCATCTCGTCCAGCAGATCGCGAGGTGGCTCGTCTTCGACGATGATCGTGATGTTTCGCATCGCGTCGCGAAACCGCCTCGGGATCGACGCGAGGGCCTCAGCGACGCGGCGCTCGAACTGATCTCGCCGCACGGAACTTCTTCTTAACCGATACCCGGCTTCTTAACCGATACCCGGCCGGCCCGGGACGGCGAGACCACCAACCGGAAGTACTCGCAGTCGTCACGCACCACGCAGTGGTCGCAGAGCGGCTTCGGCCGGCAAACGCGGCGACCATGGAGAATCAGCGTATCCGAGGTCCGCGTCCACCGTTCGCGAGGCAGCGCCGCGCCCAACTGCTGCTCGACAATTACGGGATCGTCCGACTCCGCAATCCCGAGCCTATTGGCGACGCGCAAGACATGGCGATCGACCGGAATCCCTGGGACGCCAAGAGCATGGCCGAGCACGACATTCGCCGTCTTGCGGCCGACGCCCGGCAACTCAATGAGCGCCTCCATGCTGGCCGGCACGGCGCCGCCGTATCGGTCGACGAGCGCCTTCGCCATGCCGATGAGCGCCTTCGATTTCGACCGGAAGAACCCGGTTGAATGAATCCGGCGTTCGAGCGCTGCCGTCCTCGCTCGTGCGAGCGCGCGTGCGTCGGGATACCGCTTGAAGAGCGCGGGAGTCACGATGTTGACGCGCGCATCGGTCGACTGCGCTGACAGGATCGTCGCCACGAGCAGCTCGAAGGCGTTCGAGTGGTGCAGCTCGGTATCAGCACCCGGATGCTGGGTCTCGAGCCTGTCGAGGATTTCGCGCGTCTCTCGCGGCGTTTTCACCGGCCTAATGAACGGGGCCGGCCCCTTTGTTCCACCCGACGTTGGCGTAGGACTCGGAGAAGACACGCCAGTGCTCCTGCAGCGCCGCGATCAGGTTCGGGACGAATTGGACCGGGACAACCACTTTCGCGCGCACAGGCGCGCGCACGATGTGCTCCGCCTCGGCTTCTTTGATCTCCTTCTCGGAGAGCGGCATCACCTCGCAGAATGTGAGGGTGAAGTCGAATGGCGTATGCGCGATCGAACAGAAGTTGGCGTAGGTCCGCGGCGCGCCGTCGGCAGCCTCGTCCCCGGGAACGATCGTGAAGTTGATCTGCTTCGGTTGGTCGGCCATGCGCGAAGTTTAATACTTCCGCATGACTCCCACCACGACGCCCTGAATCTGTATCTGATCGGGGTCGACAAAGATTGGCTGCATTGCCGCGTTCGCAGGCTGCAGACGGATCTTGCCGCCGGGGTCCTGATAGAACTTCTTCAACGTCACGTCCGACCCGCGGACGAGCGCGATGACCATCTCGCCGTTGTCCGCGGTCTTGCGATCCTCGACGACAACGAAGTCACCGTCGCGGATTTGCTCGTCTATCATCGAGTCGCCGCGAACGCGGAGCACATACGTATCGCGCTTGCCGACGAGGTCTTCGGGAACGGCGATCGTCTCGTTCGACGCGACGGCTTCGATCGGGAGGCCGGCGGCCACATATCCCAGCAGCGGCAGTTCGACGGCCCTTCCGCCCGTCCGGGTCGGCATCATCTCGACCGAGCGGCTCCGATTCCACGCACGCTTGATGAACCCCTTTTCCTGAAGGTTCGTGAGATGCTTGTGGACGGTCGCCAGCGAAGACAGACCGAAGCGCCGGCCGATCTCTTCGAGGCTGGGTGCATAGCCGTGCTGGCTGATGAACTCGTTCAAGTAGTCGAGGATCTCGCGCTGCCGTTTTGTGAGTGGAAGCATGTTCGCCTCGCTCGAGCGGGGCCTTCGTGCCCCAGCCGAGAGCGACTATACGCAAAAGGAAGGCGAAGGTCAAATACGGTTTAGGATGACCGCCCGTGCGCATTCCGTTCCGCATCGCTCCATCCGGCTCCAAGCCGTTCGACGTCGTCGGCTTCGGGCTGAACAGCATCGATCTGGTCGCCGTTGTCGCGGAACACCCAAGCGGAAACAGCAAGCAGCGGCTCCAACGGTTCGCACGCCTGCCGGGCGGGCAGATCGCAACGGCCATGGTGACCTGCGCCCGGCTTGGCTTGCGCGCGTCGTACATCGGCAGCTTCGGTGACGACGACCTCGGCCAGCTGTCGCGCACGAGCTTGACGATCGAGGGCGTCGACGTCAGCGGCTCGCGGACGGTAACGGGCGCCGCAAATCAGTTTTCGATCATCGTGGTCGACGCGCGTTCCGGAGAGCGAACGGTGCTCTGGGATCGCGATCCGGCCCTCACGATGGACCCGTCGTCTTTGCCACTTGACGCGGTCACCGCGGCCCGGATCGTCATCGTCGACTGCTATGAGACTGCGGCCGCGGCGCAGGTCGCCCGCGTGGCCCGCAACGCCGGCATCCCTACCGTCTCGGATATTGAACGAGTCCGGCCGGGAATCGCCGATCTGCTCCAGAACCTGGATGCCATCATCATGGCGGAGGAGTTTCCAGCGGCGTTCACGGGGCACGACGAAGCCGGCCGGGCGTTGCAGGCCATTGCGCGAGACTTCCGCGCACCGCTCGTCTGCGTAACGCTCGGGGCGGACGGAAGCCTGGCCCGCTGCCAGGGTCGCGAAATCCGAACGCCCGGATTTCCCGTCGATTGCGTGGACAGCACGGGCGCTGGCGACGCCTTTCGCGGAGCTTTCGCCGCGGCCTGCCTGCAGCGTCCACACGACGACGTTGAAACCGCGCTGAGCTATGCCAATGCGGTTGCTGCGTTGAACTGCCGGGCGCTGGGGGCCCGTGGCGGGCTGCCGAGGGCGGATGAGGTCGAGCCGTTGATGAGTACGCGTTTTCAGATGTAACGTTCGCGATTGAGCGCCGGTCTAAACCCAAGTGAACGGCGGACCGATGGCGTCATCGCTCGCGTGGACGATCCCCACACCGTGGCCTGCCATGTCCTCCTTCGCTGAGGTTCAGCTGGCGGAGCTGGATGAACGCGCGCTCGTCCAGGCGTGCCTCGAGGGTCAGCCAGGCGCATTCGATCTCATCGTCGAACGCCACAGGCGGGCCGTCTACCAGCTGTGTTACCGCATCGTTGGGAACCACGAGGACGCGAGCGACTTATCGCAGGACGTTTTTCTCCGCGCATTTCGAGGTCTGCGGAGCTTTCGGGGGCACTCGTCGCTGTCGACGTGGCTCTACCGGATCGCCGTGAACGTCTGTTTGAACCGGCTGGGAGCCAGGAACGTCCCCGAACCGATCGACGACCGGCAGTTCGTCGATGACCGCGCCGAATCAGCGGCGGAACGTCTGCTGCGCCGCGAGCGCGCCTCGCGTCTGCGACGCGCGATAGCGCGGCTGCCGCGGAAGCAGCGGCTCACGGTTGTGCTGCGCGCGTTCCACGAGATGTCGCATCAACAGATCGCTGAAGTGCTCGGAAGTTCGGTCGGCGCCGTCAAGGCCAACTTCTTTCACGCGCTGGGCAACTTGAAGCGCATCCTCGACGAGTAAGGAGCGTCGAAAAACGAGCAACGAGTTATGCATCTGAGCCCGGAAGAACTTGTGGATCTCGCGGAGGGGACACGCGCCGAATCGGGCGTGCCGCATCTTCTTGGCTGCTACGCGTGCCGGCAGCGGCTCGCAGATCTGCGTGCCGCGATGGCAGTCGTTGAGGGCGATGCAGTCTCCAGAGTTCCGGAACCGCCGCTTGTGTTCTGGGATCAATTCCAGCAGCGCGTCAGCGAAGCGGTCCTCGCCGAGCGCCGCCGGCGATCGGCCGCGTTGTGGCGACTGATGGACTTCGTACAACCGCGAGTGCTCGTGCCGCTGACAGCGGCGGCAGCCGTCGCTGTTACGATTGCTTTCGTGAACCTGCATGGTCCGCGCATGCGCTCATCCACGGATGGCCCGCGACCGGTTGCGTCCATACCTGGCGATGCGGGCGCGGCGTCCTTCGCGCGTGGCGACCTGCTGCGTGATTCGCTGGACGACGACCCCTCACTGCAGCTCATTGCCGACCTGGCGGCAGATATTGACTGGAGCGCTGCGGATGTTGCGGGAGCGACCGTGGGATTGAGCGCGCGGAGCAGTGCGGACCATGCGGTCGTTCACATGAAGCCTGAGGACCTGAAAGAGCTGCAGCGGTTGCTCCGGTTGGAGCTGGGAACGTGAGGGCGCTCAACACCGTCCTCGGCATCCTTATCCTGGCGGGCGCAGTGTCGACTCGCAGCGCGGCTGCATTTCAAGGCGCAGCGCAAGGCGGGCAAGGCGGCCGATCGGCCGGCGCCGGAGAAGAGGCCCTCGTCTCGCCGGCCGAAGTGCAGCGAATGTTCGATTCCTACGCGCTGATGCAGGCAGAACAGCAGCTCAACATCAGGGATGACCAGTTTCCCCGCTTTCTGACACGTTTCAAGTCGCTTCAAGATATCCGTCGCAGTGCCCTTCAGCAGCGCAACCGCCGCCTCACGGAGCTCCGTCGTCTGCTCAATGCCTCACCACTCGACGAAGCGGCGATCCGGGATCAGCTGAAGGGTCTCGACGATGAAAATGCGCGTGCTCAAGCGGACGTCAAGAAAGCCTACGAAGCCATCGATCAGGTGCTCGATCTCCAGCAGCAGGCCAGGTTCCGCGTCTTCGAGGAGATGATGGAACGGCGAAAGCTCGAGCTCGTGGCGCGCGCCCGCCAGCAAAACCGGGCAAAACACTGAGGCCGCGGGACCAACGCTATAATCGGCCTGTGCGCTGCATCTCCGCGATAGCCGTGACGATGGCCGTCGTGGCGCTTGTCGGCTCGGCCACCATGCATTCGGCGCGCGCCGACACCGGGCTCGTGGGGGCAGACGCGCGCTTCAGTCGGCGGGACGCCGAGCAACTGCGCCAGAAAGTGGCGATCATCACCGCTCATGCCGAACGCGGCTCGGGCCAGCCGAGACGCACGACGATCACCGAAGTCGAGGTCAACTCGTACTTGATCTACAGCGCCGGCGATCAACTGCCTAGCGGCGTCGTCGAACCGTCGGTGACCATCCTCGGAACGGGCCGTCTCGCAGGTCGCGCGGTCGTCGACCTCGACGCGGTGCGCAAAGCAAGGGCCAGCGCCAGCCTGTTCGATCCGACGAATTATCTGACCGGGCGCTTGCCGGTCACCGCGACGGGCGTGCTGAAGGCCACCAACGGGATGGGAGCCTTTCAGCTCGAGAGCGCGACGGTCGGCGGGGTGCCCGTGCCGAAGCTCCTGCTTCAGGAAATTGTGAGCTACTACTCGCGCACGCCGGAGAATCCAAGGGGTATCGGTCTCGATGATCCGTTTGCACTCCCGGCGCGCATCCGCGAGATCCAGGTCGAACGAGGTCAAGCCATAATCGTGCAATGAGCGCCACTGCCGGGCCCGAACGGCCCGGCACGACCGAAGACGTCCTGGCGACGCCGCTTCAGTACTTGAAGGGTGTCGGCCCGCGCCGCGCCGCGGATCTCCAGCGCGCGGGGCTGGTCACGCTCGAAGATCTTCTGTATCGCTTTCCGATTCGTTACGAAGATCGCAGCCACCTGGCACCAATCGCGACGCTCAAACCAGGTCGACCGGCGTCGTTTGCGGGTCGAGTGCTCAGTTGCGGACTGCGATCCACGCGACGTCCCGGCTTCAAGATCTTCGAGGCGCTCATCGGCGACGCGACCGGCGCGCTGCGCGCAATCTGGCTCAACCAGCCGTTCCTGCGGGACGTCTTCGCCACCGGCCAGCATGTTGTGTTCTACGGACAGCTCGAGATGCGAGGACACGGCGGCTTGCAGGTCACCAATCCGCAGTACGAGATCCTCGAGCAAGAGGAGCCTGCCGAAGGCGGTGACAACGAAGTCGGGCAGGACACGAGCGAGGGGCTGGACAGGCCCGCCGAAGGCGCAGCTGGAGGTCGTGGAAACGCCGACAAAGGCGTCGCCGGTGTGGGAGGAGACAAAGAAACGATTCACACCGGCCGAATCGTGCCCATCTACGAGAGAACGGGCGCCGTGACGCCCAAGATGCAGCGGCGTCTCGTGTTCGACGCATTGCAGCGGCTGCCGGCCCGGCTCCCCGAGCACCTTCCCGAAGAAATCCGTGTTCGACTCAAGTTGCCCTCGCGTTTCGCGTCGCTCCGGGGTACTCATTTCCCTCCGAATGATGCGCCCCTCGCGGCACTGAACCGGTTTGAGACAGCGGCGCAGCAGCGCCTGATCTTCGAGGAGGCGTTTCTCTTCCAGGTCGGCGTCAACGCCCGCCGGCGTTCCGCCGAGATCGAGCGCAAGCCCAAGCCGATCATGGTCGACGATCGGATTCGTGAGTCGGCCCGCCGCGTTCTGCCGTTCCGGCTCACTGGCGGCCAACGGCAGGCGCTCAAGGAGATCGTCGAGGACCTGCAACGGCCGGCGCCAATGAACCGCCTTCTGCAGGGAGACGTCGGTTCCGGGAAAACGATCGTCGCGCTGCTGGCCTCCGTGGTCGCCATGGAGAACGGTCCCCAAGTCGCGTTCATGGCGCCGACGGAGATTCTCGCCGAGCAGCACTTCGCCACCATCACGCGGTTGCTCGAGAGCTCGCGCTTTCGGGTGTCGCTCGTCACCGGCTCCACACCGCCCGCCGCTCGGCGCGATCAACTGAATGACATCAGAGAGGGTCGGGTTCAGCTCGTGGTCGGAACCCACGCGCTGGTCCAGGGAGACGTCACATTTGACGCGCTCGGCCTTGTGGTCATCGACGAGCAGCACCGCTTCGGCGTGCTGCAGCGGGCCACGCTGAGAGCGAAGGGGCTGCACCCCGACGTGCTGGTGATGACCGCGACGCCCATCCCGCGCACGCTCGCCCTGACTGTCTACGGGGATCTCGACGTGTCGTCGATCAAGGAGCTGCCCGCGGGACGATTGCCGGTCAAGACCGCCGCGAAGCCCGAATCCCGCCGAGACGAGGTGTACGCGTTCGCTCGCCGGGAAATCGACGCCGGGCGCCAGATGTACGTCGTCTATCCTCTCGTCGAGGAATCAGAAAAGATCGACCTCAAGGCCGCGACGGCGATGGCGGACACCTTGGCTGGCCAGGTCTTTCCACACTACCGAGTCGGGCTCCTGCACGGACGCATGAAGGGGGAGCTGAAGGACCAGGTGATGCGAGCGTTTGCGGCCGGCGAGCTGCAGATACTCGTCTCGACCACGGTCGTGGAAGTCGGGATCGACGTGGCCAACGCGAGCATCATGCTCGTCGAGCATGCCGAGCGGTTCGGCCTCCCGCAGCTGCACCAGCTGCGCGGCCGCGTCGGCCGCGGGGTGGGGCAGTCGTACTGCATCCTTCTCTATCAGGCCCCGCTGTCGGACGAGAGCCGCGATCGGCTGAGGGCGATGACGGAGACGACCGACGGGTTCGAGATTGCCGAGCGCGATCTCCGCCTGCGCGGCCCGGGCGACTTCTTCGGGACGCGCCAGGCAGGCGTCCCGACATTTCGTTTGATCGACCTCGTCAGAGATCAGGTGCTTCTCGAGGCCGCGCGGAAAGAGGCGGCTCGATGGCTTGACGCCACGAAGCCCTCGATGAAGGCCGTCGAGAGAATCGTCACGGCGTGGGAGCGCCGGTTCAAGCTCATAGAGGTCGGGTAGTGCTGCGTGTGATAGGAGGCGCCCTCAGGGGCCGGCGGCTCAAGACACCGGCCTGGACGGGCCTGCGCCCGACGTCCGACAAGCTCCGCGAGACCCTGTTCAACGTGCTCGCCCCCCGCGTGGCCGGCGCGCAGGTGCTCGACGGCTACGCCGGCACGGGCGCAATGGGCATCGAAGCGCTCAGTCGCGGCGCGCGTAGCGTCACCTTCGTCGAGCGCGATCGGCGTGCACGCGCGCTCATCGCAGAAAATCTCGCCCACTGCGGCATCACAACCGATTGTGCTATCATCCGATCGAGCTTCGATCGGCCCGGTCCGTTCGATCCTTTTGATTCGATCCTGTTTGATATCATCCTGCTCGATCCGCCATATGAGGATCTGCCGGAGCAGGTCATTCCACATGCCGCAGGACTTTTGGCCGCGGGCGGCGTCCTCGTGCTCGAGCACGTAAAACGGCGGCGCGCCCCGGATGTGACGGCCCAGTTGCAGCGAACGCGTCAGATCGTGTCGGGCGACTCAGTGCTATCGTTCTACGAAAGCGCAGCGGGCGCTCTCCCTTCCCCGTCAAGATGTCGACTCTAGCGGTCTATCCCGGCTCCTTCGACCCGCTTACCAACGGTCATGTCGACATCATCCTGCGCGGCGCCAGGCTGTTCGATCGGATCGTCGTGGCCATGCTGGTCAATGCGGAGAAGTCGCCGCTTTTCACGATGGGCGAGCGGGTCGAGATCGCCAGAGAGGTGTTCAAGGACCATGTGAACGTCGAGATCGCCACCTTCGACGGTCTGCTCGTCGATTACGTCGAGCGGCGCCAGGCGCAAGTCATCGTGCGGGGGCTCCGGGCGATCTCCGACTTCGAGTTCGAGTTCCAGATGGCGCTCATGAACCGGCGGCTCAACTCGAAGATCGAGACGATCTTCATGATGCCGGCCGAGCAGTACACCTACATCAGTTCGCGTTTGATCAAGGAGGTCTTTGCGCTCGGCGGACGGGTCGACGGGCTGGTTCCGGAGCTCGTCGAAATGCGATTGCGCGACAAAGTCCTGGCGAGGAACCCATGAGACTGGCAGATCGCACCGCCCGGACCTCGAGCTCGCCGACGCTGAAGGTGACGGCGACCGTGGACCGGATGCGCCGCGAAGGCATCGACGTCATCGACTTCGGCGCTGGAGAGCCGGATTTCCCGACGCCCGACGCGATCAAGGCCGCCGCGCATGCCGCGCTCGATCAGAATTTCACCCGCTATACGCCCAACGCGGGCATCGTCGAGCTGAAGCGGGCGATCGTGGACCGCTATAAGCAGGAGTACGGCGTCGAGTACCGCGAAAACGAAGTCATCGTCACTGCCGGCGGCAAGCAAGCGCTGTACAACACGGCTCTCACGCTCTTCGGGCCGGGCGACGAGGTGATCACCCATGCGCCCTGCTGGCCGACGTTGACCGAACAGATCACGCTCGCCGAGGCCACGCCGGTGCTCGCGCGCACGCACCAGGAGGACGGATTTGCCATCCGGGCGAACACGATCCTCGAGGCGGTGACGCCACGCACGCGTGGAATCATCGTGAACTCTCCCTGCAATCCGACCGGAGCCCTGATTTCCGAGGCGGATCTCGCTGAGATTGCTGAAACGGCTGCGAAGCAGAACATCTGGATCGTTGTGGACCTCTGCTACGAAAGGCTGATCTACGATGCGGTCCCCCGCAACCTGCCGGCGGTGCTCGCGCGCACGTGCCGCGATCTCACGGTGCTGTGCGGCTCCTCGTCGAAGGCATATGCGATGACCGGTTGGCGCTGCGGCTGGCAGCTCGGGCCGCAGGCGGTTATCGCCGCGTCGAGCGCGCTGCAGAGTCACTCGACGTCGAACGTCACCTCCATTACACAGAAGGCGGCTGTCGCCGCCCTCGCAGGATCGCAGGCGCCGGTCGAAGCGATGCTCGGCGAATATCGGAAGCGCCGTGACGCCTTGCATGACTGGCTGATCGCGGACGCGCGGCTTCGCTGTCAAAAGCCGGCCGGCGCGTTCTACATGTTCGTGGATGTCAGCGATCTGCTGTCGCTCGACGGCTTTCGCACGTCCGCCGAGCTCGTGGATGCGTTGCTCGCTCAGGCGCGTGTGGCGGTCACGCCTGGTGAGGCGTTCGACGCGCCGGGGTTCATCCGCATCTCCTACGCGACGTCGATGGAGAACCTGCGGGAGGGCAGTCGCCGTCTGTTAGCGTTCGTGAACGCGAACGCGCCGCAGCCGGCGGCCACGCGGTGAATGCACGAATTGGGACGGGCGTGCCGCGCCCGGCTCGTTCGCAGGTTCGGTGAAGTGGAGGGCTATACTCACCCGATGGGCAAGGTGGTCGCCGTCATTGGCGCGTCCAAGGACCGCCACAAGTTCGGGAATCGCGCGGTTCGCGCCTATCGCGACCAGGGCTACACGGTCGTGCCGATCAACCCGCACGAGGCGGAAATCGAAGGCCTCAAAGCCTACCAATCCATTCTCGACGTGCCGGGCACCGTCGATATGGCCTCGTTCTACGTGCCACCTGAAATCGGCGAACAAGTGATTGCGCAGGTCGCGCAGAAGGGGGTGGCAGAAGTCTGGCTCAATCCTGGCGCAGAGAGCGACGAGCTCGTCGCGCGCGCCCGCGCTCTGTCGCTCCATCCAATCATCGCGTGCAGTATCGTCGCCATCGGTCAGAACCCATATAACCTTTAGTCAGCTATCTGTCTTATGCCCAGCAATCATAAGCGCCATCAACAGGCGCGGACAGCCACGCAGGCTGCGCCGGACGCCGTCGCCTCCTCGGAACGCGCCACAGAGGTTGCCAACGCAACCGGACAGGCTAATGCCGACCAACAGCCCAACCAGGCGAGGCCGGTCGATGTCGGACCGGGCGCGTCGCCGACTGCGGCCCCTGGACCAGCCTCACCCCCGGCTGGCGGCCAAGCGTCGGCTCCGGCGCAGGGACCAACTTCGCCCCCCGCGGATCAGCGCCGCGCCGGGTTGAACATCACCGATCTGAAGGACATGAGCATTCAAAAGCTGACGCAGGTGGCGAAGGACCTGAGCGTGAGCGGCGCGACCGGCATGCGCAAGCAGGAGCTGATCTTTCAGATCTTGAAGGCGCAGACCGAGCAAAGCGGGTTCATTTTCTCGGAAGGGGTGCTCGAGGTCCTGCCTGACGGGTTCGGGTTTCTACGGGCGCCCGACTACAACTATTTGCCGGGGCCTGACGACATTTATGTGTCGCCCTCACAGATCCGGAAATTCGATTTGCAGACCGGCGACACGGTCTCGGGACAGATTCGGCCGCCGAAGGAAGGGGAGCGCTATTTCGCGTTAATCAAAGTTGAAGCGGTCAATTTCGAAGCGCCTGGTCAGTCGCGCGAGAAGCTCTTCTTCGAGAACCTCACGCCGCTCTATCCTCAGGAGCGCATCACGCTCGAGACGCCCGAGAGCCTCTCGGCGCGCGTCATGGATCTCTGGACGCCTATCGGCAAAGGCCAGCGCGGCCTCATCGTCGCGCCCCCGCGAACTGGTAAGACGATGCTGCTGCAGGCAATCGCGCAATCGGTAGCCAGGAACCACCCCGAGGTCTATTTGATCGTGCTCCTCATCGACGAACGGCCCGAGGAGGTCACCGACATGCAGCGGTCGGTTGACGGCGAGGTGATTTCGTCGACCTTCGACGAGCCGGCGCAGCGCCACGTGCAGGTTGCGGAGATGGTGATCGAGAAAGCGAAACGCCTCGTCGAGCACAAGAAAGACGTGCTGATCCTCCTCGACTCCATCACCCGGCTCGCGCGCGCCTACAACACCGTCATTCCGCCGTCGGGCAAGGTTCTTTCTGGCGGCCTCGATTCGAACGCGCTGCAAAAGCCGAAGCGGTTCTTCGGGGCGGCCAGAAACATCGAAGAAGGTGGATCGCTGACGATTATGGCGACGGCGCTGATCGACACAGGGTCGCGAATGGACGACGTGATCTTCGAGGAGTTCAAGGGCACCGGCAATATGGAGATTCACCTGGACCGAAAGCTCACAGACAAGCGCGTGTTCCCGTCAATCGATGTACAGAAGAGCGGCACGCGTAAGGAAGAGCTGCTGATTCCGAAAGAGGATCTCAATCGCATCTGGGTGCTCCGAAAAGTGCTCAATCCGTTGTCTCCGGTGGAAGCGATGGAATTGCTCCTTGATAAGATGGGCAAGACACGAACGAACGGGGAATTCCTGGCGTCAATGCAGAAAACGTGAGGCCTATGGCGACTATCAAAGTTCGGCAGAACGGCCCGTACCTCGTAGACGGCGAAGACGTGACGCTCGTGGATTGGAATGGGAATGCGTACCAGATCCCGAAGCAGCCGTTTGCGTTATGCCGTTGCGGTGGCTCCACCACCAAGCCCTTCTGCGACGGCACCCACTCGAGAACCGGCTTCCAGGCGGCGGAAGCGGCGGTGCCCGGAAGCGGCGACAAACCGGCGGTCTAACAGGGCGGAAAGAGCGGAACGGGCTGAAAAGACGCGGACGCCGTTACCCGCCCTTCCGTGTCCGGGTTCACTGAGCCACCCGATTCCCCGCAATCCACACCGAGTCCGCCTTCTTGAAGCTGGCCACGTCAGAGAGCGGGTCTCCGTCGAGCGCGACGAAATCGGCCCATTTGTTCGCCTCGAGCGTGCCGAGGCGGGCGTCAAGCTTCTGGCAGCGCGTCGCATCGCGCGTCGCAGCCGTCAGCACCTGCCGGGGGGTCAGGCCGGCCTTCGCCATCAGGTCCAACTCCATCAGCTCGAAATACCCCTGAAAGCGCGCAGGCGGTCCTGTGTCGGTGCCCATCGCGATTCGGACGCCGGCGTCCGAGAGCTTTTTCAGGTTGCGGCTCGCCTCCTCCAGCGCGATCTTGTACTGCTGCGCCCCCCGGCTGTTCTTCATCTGCGCCTGCCGGGCCGGTTCCTTCAGCTGTTCGATTGTGGAGGGATCCGCATGTTTCAGGAAGAGCGGATCGTTGAACCAGGCGGGCGTCGACTCGTAGACGAAGGTCGAGACCTCGCGCGTCAGCGTGGGACAGACGCAGACGTCGCGCGCCTTGAGGAGCGCGATGAGCTCATCGTCCACGTCCTTGTCGCGGATACTGTGCGCGATAAAGTCAGCGCCTGCCTGCAATACGCGCTTCGCATCCTCGAGATAGTACAGATGGACCGCCACCCGCAGCTGCTTCCGGTGCGCCTCGTCGATCACCGCCTGATAAATCTCGGGCGCCATCTTCGGCGTTGTGCCCAGATTGTCGTCTACGCGGATCTTCACGATGTCGACCTTCATGGCAGCGTCGTCGTCCACGAGCTTGCGCGCCTCGTCGGGCGACTTCGGCGCGAGGACCGGGCCGGCCACGTACAGGCGCGCTCGAGTCAGAGCCGGCGTGTTCTGAGTGTCGCGCGCGGCGAACCCTGCGGCTTGATCGTCGCCCAGCGAGAACACCGTCGTCACGCCGTAGGCGGCGTACGTCTCGAGGTCGCGCTGGACGTTCTGCGCTGAATAATGCCCCTGCTGCAGCCCGACGGTGTTGCCGACGTGGCCATGCGTGTTGACCAGGCCGGGTGTGATCGTCTTGCCTGCGAGGGAGACTCGCTCCGCGCCCGCCGGGATCGTGACACGCGCGGCGGGGCCGATCGAGGAGACCACGCCGTCGCGGACGACGATTGTGGCGTTGTCGATCGGCGGCCTATCGGTGCCGTCGATGACACGCGCCCCGGTGAAGGCGACGATGCGTGAACTGGTTGGCGCAGCCGAGAGGCTCGGGGAGCGAGCGGGCAGCGCAGTGAAAGCGACGCCGAGGGCGAGCGCGCAGAGAGCAACTTTCATAGGCAACAATATAGACGATATGGAACACAGAGACACAAAGACCCGGAGACGCAGAGGATAAGAAGTGGTCGACGACGTATGAGTGCGGTCCCGACATTCGCTGTCGTGTTGGCCGGGTTTGCGGCGTTCCTCGACCTGTACGCCACGCAGCCGCTGCTGCCGCTTCTGGCGAAAACTTTCGGCGCGTCGGCGTTCCAGGTGGGGCTGACGGTGACTGCGCCAACCATTGCCGTCGCCATCGCCGCTCCCCCCGTGGGGCGGCTCGCGGACCGGTTCGGGCTGCGCCGCACCATTCTTACCGCAGCCATGGCGCTGACGGCGGCAACAGCGCTGGCCGCGACGGCAACAAGCCTTCGCCAGCTGATCTTCTGGCGCTTCCTGCAGGGCATTGTCACGCCGGGCATCTTCGCCAGCACCATCGCGTATATTCACGAGGTCTGGCCGGCGTCGCGCGCCGGACGAGGGACCGCCGCGTACATGAGCGGAACGGTGCTCGGCGGCTTCACTGGACGCGCCCTCGCAGGAATCGTCGCGGCGGACTCGAGCTGGCACGGGTCGTTCATCGCGCTCGCGATCCTGAACGGGGCAGTGGCAGCGGCGTTGTGGCTGTGGCTGCCGAGCGAGGGGCACTCACAGAGGCGCGGGGCGAAAGCCCGAGCCGAAGGCGCCATGCCGGGGACGCCGGACGCGCCCCTCGGGCATTTGTTCGTTAACCGGCGGCTTCTGGCGACCTTCGGCGTAGGATTCTGCGTCTTGTTCACGCAGGTGGCCATGTTCACGTACGTGACCTTCCTGCTGGCAGCGCCGCCGTTCAATCTCAGCACCGTCGCGCTCGGCTGGCTCTTCGTCGTCTATCTGGTTGGTGCGGCGGTCACGCCGCTTTCGGGCGCCTGGGTGGACCGCTACGGCCACCGCTCCGGCATTGCGTCGGCCATGGCGATTGGCGGCGCCGGGGCGCTCCTGACACTCGTGCCTACGCTCGTGGCTGTTGTGGCAGGATTGGCACTCTGCTCGACGGGAGTCTTCATCGCGCAGGCGACGACCAGCGGCTACATCGGCGCCGTGACACGACGCGACCGGGCGCTGGCCGTGGGCCTCTATTCGACGTTCTACTACGCTGGGGGGAGCGCCGGGGGAGCGCTGCCGGCGGCCGTCTGGGCGCGCTGGGGGTGGCCCGGGTGCGTGGCGCTCGTGATGATCGTGCAGGCGATTGGCGCCTCGACGGCGTTCACGCAGTGGTTGCCGACGGAAGGTCCCTCGCGTGCGGCGATTCCCGAAGCGGGCGTCTAGGGGGATTCGGAGGCAGTCAGGAAGGAAGTGGTGCCGGTGCCGGCTGCATGTCGAGCAGGCGCCGAAGCTCTTCCCCCTCCATCACCTCGACTTCCAGCAGACGGCGGGTGACGCGCTCGAGCTTTTCGCGGTTGTTGATCAGAATTCGGTGGGCCGTGTCGTGCGCCGTCGCGAGGAGGCGTTTGATCTCGGCGTCGATCTTCTGCGCCGTGTCTTCCGCGTAGAGCCCGCGCTCCTGCGGCATCGGAATGTCCAGGAAGCGCGCGCGCTTGTTGCTGTCGTAGTTGACCGCGCCCAACGCGTCGCTCATCCCGAACTCGGTGACCATCGCCCGCGCGATATCCGTCGCGCGCAGCAGATCATTTTGGGCGCCGGTTGAAATCTCCTGGAGCGCGATTTCCTCCGCGGTCCGTCCGCCGAGGAGCACGGCCAACTGGTTCTCGAGGTCGCGCCGTTGCATCAGATAGCGGTCCTCGAGTGGCAGCTGCATCGTATAGCCGAGGGCGCCGAAGCCGCGCTGCACGATGGAGATCTTGTGCACGGGATCGAGCCCGGGTAGAACAGTCGCGACGATGGCGTGGCCCGATTCGTGGTACGCGACGATCTCGCGCTCCTTGACGCTCATGACCCGCTTCTTCTCGAGGCCTGCGACGAGGCGATCGATTGCGGACTCGAAGTCCTTCATGTCCACGGAAGGCTTGTCGTTCCGGGCGGCCAAAAGCGCGGCCTCATTGACCAAGTTGGCCAGATCGGCGCCGGCAAATCCCGCGGTGCGCGCCGCCACGACCTTCAGGTCCACCTCGCTCGCGACCTTCACCCCCTTGATGTGAATGCCGAGGATCTCTTCACGGCCCTTGACGTCAGGCTTGTCGACGAGCACCTGCCGATCGAAGCGGCCGGGCCGGAGCAGCGCGGGGTCGAGGACCTCGGGCCGATTCGTGGCGCCCATAATGATGACGCCCTTGCGCGAATCGAAGCCGTCCATCTCGGCGAGCAGCTGATTGAGCGTCTGCTCGCGCTCCTCGTGGCTGCCGAGCGGGCTTTGAACGCGGACCTTGCCGAGCGCGTCCAGCTCGTCGATGAAGACGATGCACGGTGCTTTCGCCTCCGCCTGATGAAAAAGGTCGCGAATGCGCGCGGCGCCAACGCCCACGAACATCTCGACGAACTCCGATCCGCTCAAGCTGAAGAAGGGCACATGAGCTTCGCCGGCGACTGCCCGGGCGAGCAGCGTCTTGCCGGTCCCGGGCGGGCCGACCAGGAGAACACCTTTGGGAATGCGGCCGCCCAGGTTCGTGTACTTCCTGGGGTTCTTGAGGAACTCGACAATCTCCTTCAGCTCTTCCCGCGCCTCGTCCACGCCGGCAACATCCGTAAACCGCACCTTCACCTCGTCGTCCGCGTAGATCTTGGCGCGGCTGCGCGCGAACGACATGACCCCACCTTCGGCGCCGCCCATGCGCCGGAAGAAAAACCCCCAGATGCCCAGGAAGAACAGGAGTGGAACGATCCAACCAAGGAGCTCGGGCAGCCACCGGTTCGTCAGCTCTCCTTTGTAGTTGACGCTCTTTGCTTCGAGCTCTTCCGTCAGCTTGGAGTCCTCGACGCGTGTCGTCGTGAACTCCCGCGGCTCCTGCTTGACCTTCCCGTGAATCTGCTGCTCGCCGATCGTGACCTCGGCAACCTGGCCTTCTTTCAAGAGATTCTTGAACTCGGAGTAGGGGATGGAGCGGCCTGCCGGGGCCATGAAGTACACCTGGGCCAGTCCGAGGAGGACCAGAAACGCGAGCCCGTACCACAAGGACGAGGCGCTCCGCGCTGGCGAGGGCCGTTGGCCGCGGCGGTCGCCGCCACGCGGGTTGAATCGAGGAGTGGGCCTCTGAGCCATCACATCTCAATCGGCGGGACGGGCCTGAGCGCTCATCCGGCCGCGACTGTCTCTCCTTTCGCGAACACGAGGCCGTCACGGCCTGCGTCGACAGTTACCGTGTCGCCCTCGTGGAAGTCGCCTTCGAGAACGCGGAGCGCCAGCGGGTCCAGCACTCTCCGTTGAATCGTCCGCTTCAGCGGCCGCGCCCCGTAGATCGGATCATACCCTTCCTGGACCAGTTGATCCTTGGCGCCCTCCGTGAGCTGGACATGGATTTTCCGCTCCTCCAGCCGCTTCATCAACCCCGCGATCTGAATGTCGATGATCTGCTTCATGTGCTTTCGATCGAGCCCATGGAAGAAGATGATTTCGTCTATTCGATTCAGGAACTCGGGCCTGAAGTGCTCGCGAAGCGCCTCAGTGACCTGACGGCGCACGCCCTCGGTGACGTCGCCGGTCAGATACTGGCTGCCCAGGTTGGACGTCATGATGACGACCGTGTTCTTGAAGTCCACCGTTCGGCCCTTGCCGTCGGTCAATCGCCCCTCGTCGAGCAGCTGCAGCAGGACGTTGAGGACCTCCGGGTGCGCCTTCTCGATCTCATCGAAGAGGACGACGGCGTAGGGGCGGCGGCGCACCGCTTCGGTCAACTGTCCCGCTTCCTCGTACCCGACGTATCCCGGCGGCGCCCCGATCATGCGCGAGACCGTGTGCTTCTCCTGGTACTCCGACATGTCGACGCGGATCATGGCCTGCTCATCGTCGAACAGGAATTCAGCGAGCGCTCGCGCGAGCTCGGTCTTGCCGACACCGGTAGGCCCCAGGAACATGAAGCTGCCGAGCGGCCGGTTGGGATCCTGCAGCCCGGCGCGCGCGCGCCGAATGGCGTTCGAGACGGCGTTGATGGCCTCGTCCTGACCAATCACGCGCTTGTGCAGGCGCTCCTCCATGTGAATGAGCTTCTGGATTTCGCCTTCGATGAGCCGGCTCACCGGAATGTGCGTCCAGCGGCTGACGACTTCGGCGATGTCTTCCTCGTCAACCTCCTGTTTGAGCATGCGGCCGCTCTGCTGCAAGGCGGCAAGCCGCGCGTCTTTTTCCTTGATCTCCTTCTCGAGCGCCGGCACGCGGCCGTACTGCAGCTCCGAGGCCTTCTGATAGTCGCCCGCGCGCTGGGCGCGCTCGACGTCGAGCCTGACCGCCTCGAGGTCTTCCTGCAGCTTCGCGGATTGCTGGATGAGCTCCTTTTCCTGCTGCCATCTCGCGGACAGCCGCGTCTGGTCTTCCTTCAGATCCGCGAGCTCCTTCTCAAGGCGCGCCAGGCGCTCCCTGGAGGCCGGGTCCCTTTCTTTGCGCAGCGCTTCACGCTCGATCTCGAGCTGCATGATGCGACGGCGGATTTCGTCGAGCTCCACGGGCATCGAGTCGATCTCCATGCGCAGCTTCGATGCCGCCTCGTCGACGAGGTCGATCGCCTTGTCGGGCAGGAACCGGTCGGAAATATACCTGTTCGACAACACGGCAGCCGCGACGAGCGCCGCGTCCTTCAGGTTCACTTTGTGATGAATCTGATAGCGCTCGCGCAGGCCGCGAAGGATGCTGATCGTGTCTTCAACGGTCGGCTCGCCGACCATGACGGGTTGGAACCGGCGTTCGAGGGCTGCGTCCTTCTCGATGTACTTGCGGTACTCGTCGAGCGTCGTCGCGCCGATCGTGTGGAGCTCGCCGCGGGCGAGCATCGGCTTCAGCATGTTCGACGCGTCCATCGAGCCCTCGGCGGCCCCGGCGCCGACCACCGTATGGAGCTCGTCGATGAACAGGATCACCTGGCCCTCGGAATCGGCGATCTCCTTCAAGACCGCCTTCAAGCGCTCCTCGAACTCGCCGCGATACTTGGCACCGGCGACAAGCGCGCCGAGGTCGAGGCCCACGATACGCTTGTTCTTCAAGCCCTCGGGGACGTCGCCGCGTACGATGCGGCCGGCCAGTCCCTCGACGATGGCCGTTTTGCCGACACCGGGCTCTCCGATGAGGACCGGGTTGTTCTTCGTCCGGCGGGACAGGACCTGAATGACCCGGCGAATCTCTTCGTCGCGGCCGATGACCGGATCGAGCTTGCCCTTGCGCGCCAGATCGGTGAGGTCGCGACCGTAGCGCTCGAGCGCTTGATAGGTGCCTTCCGGGTTCTGGCTCGTGACGCGCTGCGAGCCACGGATGGAGGTGAGCGCCGCAAACACCTTGTCGCGCGTGATGCCCCGCTCGGAGAGCAGCTTGGCGCTTGGAGAGCGGCCCGTTTCGCTCGCAATCGCCACCAAGAGATGCTCCGTGCTGACGTACTCGTCTTTCAGGCGGTCGGCCTCGGCCTGCGCCATGTCGGTGACGAGCTTCAGTCGTGGCGACAACCCGGGCTGGGAGCCGCCGTACGCCTGCGGCATCCGAGCCAGCAGCTCTCGCGCGGCCGTCGCGATCGCGGTGGGGTCGAGGTTCAGTTTGCGGACGAGCTCGGGGACAATGCCTTCCCGTTGCTCGACGAGCGATACGAGCAGGTGCTCGGGCTCGATTTGGGCGTGATTCATCTCCTCGGCGAGATGCTGCGCGCCGAGAACCGCTTCCTGCGCTTTTTCGGTGTACTTGTTGATATTCATGAGATCCTCGGGAGACGACGCCCGGCTATGCGGCCGGATTCTTGGCGCCTCCAGTTTCGAGCTTCCGCAACGCCTCGAAATGCGTCCGCTGCTCGGGCGTGAGCGTTTTCGGCAGCTGCACGTCGACGGTGGCGTACAGATCGCCCTTCTCGGCCGGCTTGCCGGTGGCGGGCATGCCATGGCCTTTCAGCCGAAACACCTGCGCGTTCTGGGTCATCGGGGGAATCTTCAGACGAAGCGGTTTTCCGCTGAGCGTCGGGACTTCCGCCTCACCGCCAAGGACGGCCGTTGTCAGCGGCACCGGAACACGCGAGTAGAGGTCGCGCCCCTTGCGCTCGAATTGAGGGTGCGGCACGAGACGGATCCGCAAGTAGAGATCGCCCGATTTTCCGCCGGCGATGCCCGGTTCGCCTTCGCCAGCCACGCGGACGCGGGACCCGTCGCCGACGCCCGGCGGAATACGCACGTCGAAGGTCCGATTCTGCCCGGCGTTGTCGGCTCCGGCAGCCCCCGTCCCGCCGATCGACGTCGAGAAGCGGCGCATCGTGCCCTTGTACGCGTCCTCGAGCGGCAGCTCGATCTCCTGTTCGACGTCCCGTCCCGGCTGCGTGCGGGTCCGCGATCGCGCGCCGCGGCGACCTGCGCGCTCCTCGTTCAGGTCTGCCGAGCCACCGACGCCGCCAAAGAAGGTCTGGAAGAAGTCGGAGAACGGGCTCGCGTCGCCGAAGATCTCGCGCATCTCCTCCTCGGTCATCGTGCGGACGCCGCCCCGCTGTCCGGCCCCCGGGTTCACGTTCCACGCCCCGCCAAATGGGCTGCCGGCCCCGAACGGCGGACCGCCTGCGGCACCGGCTTGCTCGTACATGCGCCAATTCGCACCCAACTCGTCGTACTTCTTCCGCTTGTCGGAATCGCCGAGGACTTCGTACGCTTCGTTGATCTCCTTGAATTTCGATTCGGCCGACTTGTCTCCCGGATTGACGTCCGGGTGGAACTTGCGGGCGAGCCTCCGGTAGGCCTGTTTGATCTCTTTCTCCGTCGCTGTCTTGGCGACGCCGAGTGTGGAGTAGTAGTCCTTGAAGTCCATGACGCTAGTCGAATCCAAGCATGCGGGAGAGTTCCTCGAGCTCGTGGGCGACGCGGCGGCGCGTATCACGGGCGGCCAGGGCCTCGTCGCGCATCAGCGGCCGCAGCCGCTGTACGATTTCCCCAATGGACAGGAGGCGCTGGACGCCGGCCAGGTTGATGCCGGCATCGTCCACCAGCCGCTTGATCAGTCGCAAGCGTTCGAGCTCGTCGCGCGAGTAGAGGCGCATGCTGCCGATCGTTCTGGCCGGTTGGATGAGGCCGAGGCGTTCGTACTTTCTCAAGGTCTGCGGATGCATCCCGAGCATCCGCGCGGCCACACTGATGAAGAGGAGGTCGTTCACAAGGAACCGCCGAAACTTGCGCCGATCCAACTATAGCCCTTGATACAGTTCGTGTCAACTTTGCCGATAGTATCCTGAAGAACCGTGGTGCAACTGTCCGACTTCGCCACCGTCGCGCTGCTCGTGGCGCTCGAAGGCCTGCTCAGCGCCGACAACGCGATGGTCCTCGCCGTCCTCGCTCTTGGGCTGCCCAAGGCACGGCAGAAGAAGGCGCTCCGGTACGGCATCGGCGGCGCGTTCGCGTTCCGAACCCTCGCCACGCTGCTTGCCGTCTATCTGATCCGGCTCGGATGGGTGAAGCTTGTCGGCGCTGCGTATCTCCTGTATCTCGTGTACCGGCATTTCGGCACCGGCGATGCGGCGGAGCGGCGCGCGTCGCCGCCCGCGAAGCCGGCGTTCGGGCTCTCTGCATTCTGGGCAACGGTGGTGAAGGTGGAGCTGACGGATCTCGTGTTTGCCCTCGATTCGATACTGGTGGCCGTGGCGATGTCTCCGAAGATTTGGGTCGTGGTGACGGGCGGTCTTCTCGGAATCGTGATGATGCGCCTGCTCATCGGCCAATTGCTGGCGCTCATCGAGCGGTACCCGCCCCTCGTCGACGGCGCATTTGTCATCATCGCGTGGGTCGCCATCAAGCTCGTGATTGAGTTCCTGCATGGCGCGGGCTACATCGCGCTCGAAATCCCGAAACCGATCTCGCTGGGACTCATCGTCGTCATCTTTGCCATTTCGTATCTCTACGCGCGGCGGCAGGAAGAGGCCGGGCGATGACCCTCTTCGGTTCGCGTCGCTGGCTCGGCGGGATTGCGCTGGGGCTTGTCCTGACGCTCGCCGTGGCCGGCGGGCTCTCGGTCGTCTGGCTTTCGCGCTATCGGGTGGCCGTCCATCAGCTCACCCGCGGCATGGGAGACACGATCTTCTATGACGCGGACGGACAGGCGTGGTTCCGCCTCGACGAGCAGCGGCACGATGTCGCGCTGTCGGAGATCTCGGCGGACCTCCAGCACGCGGTGGTCGCAATCGAAGATCGCCGGTTCTACAGGCATCCCGGAATCGACCCGATCGGCATCGTCCGCGCCATGTTCCGTGATGTGCGCGGCGGGGGGCCTGTCGAGGGCGGCAGCACGCTCACGCAGCAGCTCGCACGAACGTTGTTTCTGTCGAACGTGCGCACGTACGGTCGCAAAGCCAAAGAAGCGGGTATCGCGTTGTTGATCGAAGCGCAATTAACCAAGAGCCAGATTCTCGAGCTGTACCTGAATCGCGTGTATCTGTCGGCGGGCGTGTACGGCGTGGAAACGATGTCCGAGCATCTCTTCCGCAAGCCTGCGCGGACGGTGACTCTGCCGGAGGCCGCCATGATCGCCGGCCTGATCCGCGCGCCGTCCGTTCTGTCGCCCTGGTCGAACTACGAGGGGGCGCTCGAGCGCAGCCACCTTGTGCTGAAGCAGATGCGCGAACAGGGATTCATCGACGCCGATCAGGCGGAGGCGGCCCTGCGCGCGCGACCGGCAATCCAGCCGTACCGCCAGCCGGAAGACACCCGGTTCGCGTGGGCCAAGGATTACCTGCGACAGCAGTTCCGGAACGAGTTTGGCGGCGACCATCCTCCAGACTGGCAGGTCCGAACGTCGTTCCGCCAGCCCGTGCAGGACGCGGCCGAGCGCGCGATTGCTGCCGGCCTGCAGAAGCTGCATCGGCCCGGGCTCGAAGCGGCGCTCGTCGCCCTCGATCCGTCGACGGGGGACATCCTCGCGCTCGTCGGCGGCTCGAACTATGCGGAGAGCACGTTCAACCGCGCTGTGCGGAGCAAGCGTCAGCCGGGATCGGCGTTCAAGCCGATGGTGTACGCCGCCGCGCTGGCGCACGGCTATTCGCCCGTCTCGGTGCTGTCGAACCTTCAAGGCGTGCCGGCGCCTGAGAACCCCGAGTGGGCTCCGCGCAGCGCACATGGCGAGCAGCTCGACGCCATGACGCTCCGCGCCGCCCTCCTTGAATCGAACAACGCCGCCGCCGTACACCTGCAGCAGGAAATCGGCTCGCGTCCGGTCCTCGAGCTTGCGAGCGAGACCGGACTGAACGACATGCCGGACGTCCCTTCCCTCGCGCTCGGCACGGGAGTCGTTTCGCCGCTCGATCTCACCGCCGCGTACTCGATCTTTCCGGGCTTGGGCGAGCTCGTCAAGCCTCGCGGCATCCTCCAGGTCCTGAACGCTGCCGGAACGGAAGTCTCCTATCGCGCCAGCCAGCGCCAGCGGATTCTCAGCCCACAAGTTGCCTTCCAAATGACCACCATGCTGCGGGATGTGGTCGAACGCGGAACGGGAAACTCGGCCCGCGCGCTCGGCGTGCGAGGACCTATCGCCGGCAAGACAGGGACAACTGACGATTACCACGACGCGTGGTTCGTCGGCTTCTCAACGTCCGTGGTAGCAGGCGTGTGGGTGGGCTTCGACCAGCCTGCTCCGATTGGACATGACGCGTATGCAGCTCGTGTGGCGGTGCCGATCTGGGCCGATTTCATGAAGCGCACTGCCGGGTTGCTGCCCGCCCGCGAATTCACGACGCCGTCTGGTTTGCGGACAGAAGACATGTGCAGCGACTCGTACCTGAAGCCGGTTGACGGATGTCCCACCTATACCGAGTATTTCAAGGACGGCGACTCGGTGCCGTCCGAGCTCTGCCCGATCCACCAGGGTTCATTGAAGCAACGCGCAACACAAGGTATTGAGGGTGTGTTCCGATCGCTCGGTCGAAGCATTGCCGGAATCTTCGGGCGGAAGTAGCCACGAAGCTCAACCGCCGGTGGGCACTGATTGTGCAGAAACCGAGGCAGTGCCCGGAGTGAAGCCGACAAGGGGGCCATGGCGGACAACGCTGACAGGACTCTGCTGAGATCGACCACTCACGAGCTGCGCAATTCGCACACAGTCGGTCCCTCGCGGCCGTCTGTCCGCCGCTTGCCGGTGGGCGCCGAATACCAGCAGGAAGGGAAGACGCACGTCCGTGTGTGGGCGCCTGCGGTTCCTTCAGTGGACGTTGTCATGGAAGGCGACAGCGCCCAAGGAAGCGGCGACCCGCGGTTCGCCCTCGCCAACGAGGGCCACGGCTATTTCAGCGGAACGATCGAGGCGCGCCCGGGCGATCGCTATCGCTTTCGACTTGGCCATGCCGATCAGCTCTTTCCAGATCCGGCGTCGCGGTTTCAACCCGAGGGCCCTCACGGTCCGTCGCAGATCATCGACCCGGCAGCCTTTCCCTGGACTGACCACCGGTGGAAGGGAGCCTCGCTCCGCGGACAGGTGATGTACGAGCTCCACATCGGCACGTTCACGCGAGAAGGGACGTTCGTGGCCGCGACGGCGCGGCTTCCGGCGCTCAAGGCGCTCGGCGTCACCGCGATCGAAGTGATGCCGATCGCGGAGTTCGACGGACGCTTCGGGTGGGGATACGACGGCGTTGACCTGTTCGCGCCTTCGCACCTGTACGGCGGGCCCGATGATGTCCGTCGCTTCGTCGATAGCGCCCACGCACACGGCCTCGCCGTCATCCTCGACGTTGTTTACAACCATTTCGGGCCCTCGGGGAACTATCTCCGAGTGTTCTCGCCCGCCTACTTCAACGATCGCTATGAAAACGAGTGGGGCGAGGCGGTGAACTTCGACGGGGCAGACGCAGCCCCCGTCCGCGAACTTGTCGTTGCGAACGCCGGTTACTGGATCGACGAGTTCCATCTCGACGGACTGCGCCTCGACGCGACGCATCAGATCTTCGACGCGAGCGAGACGCACGTCCTTACGGAAATCGGCCAGCAGGCCCGTCGTTCTGCCGGGCAGCGCCGGATTGTCTTGATCGCGGAGAGTGAACACCAGGACGCGCGACTCGTACGGCCGATCGACGAGGGCGGTTGCGGTCTCGATGCGTTGTGGAACGACGACTTCCATCACAGCGCCATGGTGGCGCTGACCGGCCGGTCCGAAGCCTACTACTCCGACACGCGCGGCGAACCGCAAGAGCTCATTTCGGCGGCGAAGTACGGCTTCCTGTTTCAGGGCCAGCAATACGACTGGCAGCGCAAGCCGCGCGGCGCGCCCACGTGGGGCCTCCCGCCGTTCCGGTTCGTCACGTTTCTCCAGAATCACGATCAAGTCGCGAATTCAGCTCGAGGCCTGCGGGGTCCTCGGCTCACCAGCCCCGCTCGATGGCGCGCGATGACCGCCTGGCTCCTGCTCGGCCCAAGTACGCCGATGCTGTTCCAAGGGCAAGAGATGGACAGCGCAGCCCCGTTCCTCTATTTCGCAGATTTCGACGGCGAGCTCGGCAGGGCCATCCGAAAGGGGCGCGGCGAGTTTCTGAAGCAGTTTGCGAGCCTCGTTGATTTCGAGGCGCGCGGCCTGGTCGACGACCCGGGAAATCCGGCGACCTTCGAGCGCTGCAAGCTCGATTGGCGGGAGCTGGAGGCGCATGAGTCGGCGTACGCGCTGCACTGCGACCTCCTGCGCCTGCGCCGGGCGGACCCGGCGTTCTCGGCACAGGAGCCTGGCATGGTCGACGGCTGCGTGCTCTCTCCCGCGGCATGCGCGCTTCGATACTTCACGCCGAATCACGCCGAGGACCGCGTGGTCATCCTCAACCTCGGGCGCGATCTCAGGCGGGCGTCGTTCGCGGAGCCGCTCCTGGCGCCGCCTGCGGGTACCGACTGGGCTCTCAACTGGTCCAGCGAGAACCCGCGCTACGGCGGAACGGGCACGCCGGACCCCTGGCCGGATGGGCAGTGGCACATTGCCGGAGAGAGCGCCCTGGTGATTGCGCCCGGTCCGAGATGGCGGCCACGGCTCGGGACGAAGCGCCGCACCGCATGAACATCGCGCCGGACGCCGAGCCCGTTCGCCGGATTCCCTGGCCCCCTCCGGGCGCCTCCACGCAGGAAACACTCGTCACACACGAGTGGCTCGTGACCAACGGTTTAGGAGGCTACGCGTCGGGGACCGTTTCCGGCGCGATGACGCGACGTTATCACGGTGTGCTCATTGCAGCGCTGCCCGCGCCATTGGGACGCACGGTGATGCTGAGCCGCGTCGCGGAGCACGTCCAGCTTCCCGGCGGCCGGCAATTCGAGCTTGGGGCGCGTGCGCGATCAGGCGATGCGGCCGACGCGCCAAAAGCCGGTGACCTCACTGAGTTCCGGCTCGAGTCGGGACTGCCGGTCTGGCGATATGACCTCGACGGATTCGTGCTGGAAAAGCGGTTGTTTATGCCGCATACGCAGAACACCGTGCTCGTCATGTACGAGGTCAAACACGTCGACAGACCTGACAACGTCCCTCCAAGCGCGCCGCTCTTGGAGTTGAGGCTCGGTCCGGCAGTGAACTTCCGGCCGCAAGTGCTGCCGGTCAGCGAGCCGCTCGGCTGGCCCTACGAACTGAAAGCACTCGAAGACACGTTCGAGATCACGCTCACCAGGAGCGCATTCCCTCCGCTCTGGGTGACCCTCTCGGTGTGCGGCGGTGTGGCGTCGAGCCTGACGCCCAGACCGACGTTCACCGTCGATGGGCAACGAATCGAAAACGTTCTATACCCGGTTGAAGAGAGCCGCGGATATCAGGGGCGCGGCGACTTATGGAGCCCCGGTTACTTCAAATGTCCCCTGGCCGTGGGTGGGCGGATTGCGCTCGTCGCGTCGACTGAATCACCCGAGACGTTCCACGTTCTCGCACCCGACGCCCTGCTCGACGCCGAGCGTATCCGCCGCCGGCGTCTGGTCGCCCAGGCCAATCCCGACGCTCGAGACGGTGTCGCCGCGGAGCTCGTCCTCAGCGCCGACCAGTTCGTCGTCACGCCGGCAGGCCGGGGCCAGGACGTTTTTCAGGCCCGTGCGTTCGGCGACGACTTACGTACGATCTACGCCGGTTATCACTGGTTCACCGATTGGGGCCGTGACACGATGATCAGCCTCGAAGGGCTGACGCTGGCGACCGGCCGCTACGACGAAGCAGGATGGGTTCTCCGAACGTTCGCGCGCCACGTGCGGAACGGGCTCATCCCAAACCTGTTTCCCGAAGGGCACACCGAGGGTCTGTATCACACCGCGGACGCGACGCTCTGGTTCTTTCATGCCATCGACCGATACGTCGAGGTCACCAGCGATCGATTGACGCTCGCGTTGCTCTTTCCAACGCTCGAGCAGATCGTCGACGCGCATCTCAGCGGCACGCTGTTCGGCATTCGAGTCGACGACCATGACGGCCTGTTGATGCAGGGAGCGCCGGGTTATCAGCTCACATGGATGGACGCCAAGGTCGACGACTGGGTCGTCACGCCTCGGCGGGGCAAGGCGGTCGAAATCAACGCGCTCTGGTTCAACGCGTTGAAGCTGATGGAGCGGTGGGCGGGCCAGTTCGGTCCCGGCCGCGTGTTGGAGTTTGCGCGTCGCAGCGATCAGGTGCGGCGTGCGTTCAATGAGCGCTTCTGGTTTTCCGACGGAGAGTACCTCTTCGACGTCGTTGATGACGAGGGCCGCGACGACGCCAAGTTTCGCCCCAATCAGATTTTTTCGATCGCGTTGCCGCACGCCGTTCTCGCGCGCGAGCGATGGGAGCCCGTCGTCCGGAATGTGCGCAACCGGCTCGTGACCCCGTTCGGGCTTCGCTCGCTGGCTCCCGGCGATCCCGACTACAAACAGCGATACTTCGGCGACTTACGCTCCCGTGATGCCGCCTACCATCAAGGGACCGTCTGGGCGTGGCTCGCGGGTCCGTTCGTGGATGCCTGGCTCAAGGTCTATCCCGACGACCTTCAGGGCGCGCGCTCGGCGCTCGAGGGCTTCCCCGCGCACCTGAACGACGCGTGCATCGGATCCATCAGCGAGGTGTTCGACGCCGACGTGCCGTTCACACCGCGGGGGTGTGTCGCGCAGGCCTGGAGCGTCGCCGAAGTCCTGCGCGCATGGCTGACGCTTGCCCGGATAGCAGGACGGCGCGCCGGCGAGCCGGCTGCCGCGACTCCCGCCTTCCCTTAGTCGCAGAGGCCGCAAGCGGCCGACGATCGGGGCGGGGCCAACTCACTCGCGGCCCTGGGCGCTACAGTTTCCCTTTGAGGCGCCTCAGCGCGCGCCGCTCGCGCTTGTCGGGCGACTTGGGCGGTGTTGCGGCGGCACGGTAAATCCGCTCGAGACGTCTGGCTTCGATCTCCTCCGGCGTTGGCGGCGGCGTCAAATCGTCGTACAGTTTTCGAGCCTCGGCTTTCGCCACGTGCCGCGCCGCGAGCCCGCGCACGACAATCTGCTGTTTGCGACCGAATGGCCGGCTGATTCTCAGCTCGTCGCCGATGCGAAGATGGCGGTCGGGCTTCCCGGGTTGATCGTTCACGTCGATCCGTCCCGCCTTGCACGCCTTCTGAGCCTCGGAGCGCGTGCGGAAGAGACACGCGACGTCGAGCCACACGTCGAGACGGACAGCGTCGGTCACCCGTTGCTCGTTACTCGTGGCTCGGCCCTCACGACTCGGTACTGGGCCTCAGTACTCGGCTGACCGACTCGACCTACTTGGGCGCGGCACTCGGCACGAAGCCTGGCAGCACGTACGCGAACAGCAAGGCGAAAATGCCAATGAGCGCCATCAGTACGACGCTGTGCTTGATCGTGAAACGGAACAACCGGCTCTCGTCGGCTGAAGTCATGCCTGTTGCGGCTACAGCCACGGCGATGCTCTGGATCGAGATCATCTTACCCATGACGCCGGCCGATGAATTCACCGACGCCGTCAGCACCGGATTCAAAGCCAGGGCGTTCGCGGTCACGACCTGCAGATTCCCGAAGAGCGCGTTGGCCGACGTGTCGCTGCCGGTCAGGAACACGCCCAGCCAGCCGACGACGGCGCTGAAGAATGGAAAGGCGCTGCCGCTGGCAGCGAGCGCGAGGCCCAGGGTTGACGTCATCCCGGAGTAGTTCATCAGGTACGCGAGCCCGAGCATCGATGCAATCGTCAGCATTGCCAGCGACAACTGCTTGAAGGTGGCAACGTACAAGTCGACGAACTTTCGCGGACCAACCCCGAGGAAAAGCGCCGCGACGAGCGTGGCCAGGAAACAGGCTGTTCCGGACGCGCTGCCCCAGTTGAAGGTGAAGACCGCCGCGTACGGCGCGGGGCTCGGTGTCACCGGAGGGACGCGGGTGATCATGTTGTGCAAGCCGGGCACGTTCAAGCCGTTGAGCACCGTTGCGCTCTTCGGGAGCGACGGCGACAGCACGGTATGCGTCCAGCGGTCGATCCCGGACTTGATGGCCGGTTCGCCCCAAGCGAGCACGAAGGCGACCAGCAGGAGATAGGGGAGCCATGCCGTGAAGATCTCGCTTGCGGAATGTCTCCGCATCGCCGGCGAGACGGGCCGGTCGCCCTCCAGCCGGACGATCGTTTTCGGGTGCCACAATTTCAACACCGCGACCATGACCACGATGCACGTGAGGGAGCTGAGAATGTCGGTCAGCTCGGGGCCCACGAAGTTCGACACCGTGAACTGCATCACCGCGAAGGAAACGCCGCACGCCACGATGGCGGGCAGGATTTCGATTGCTCGGGCGAGGCCGGTCATCACGACCATCAGGTATGCGGGGATGATGACCGAGATCATGGCGCAGAGGCGTCCGACCATGGCGCTCAGCGACAGCACCGGCAGGCCGGTGACGTTCGCGAGCGTGGTGACGGGAATGCCGATCGAGCCAAACGCCACCGGCGCAGTGTTGGCGAGCAGGCAGATGCCGGCTGCGTAGAACGGATCGAACCCCAGGCCGGCGAGCATGGCCCCGGAGACGGCGACGGGCGCGCCGAACCCGGCCGCTCCCTCGATGAAAGCGCCGAACGAAAACGCGATGAAGAGCGCCTGAAGGCGGCGATCATCAGTGAGGTTGCCGACTGAATCTTTGATGATCTCGAACTTACCGGTGTCGACCGCGAGGCGATAGAGCATGATGGAGGCGAACACGATCCACGCGATGGGGAACAGGCCGTAGGCCGCGCCGTAGAGCGTCGATACCACCGCGAGCTGGACGGGCATGCCATACACGGAGAGCGCCACGACGAGCGCCGAGCCGAGCGCGCTCAACGCCGACATCCACGCCGGTTTGCGCAGCACGCCCAGCATGACAAACAAGACCACGATGGGAATGGTGGCGACGAGTGCGGAGGCGAGCAAACTACCGGCGACAGGTTCGTAATTGTGTTGCCACATGCGTGTAAGCCGCTCCTGGAAGTCGGCGGATTATATACTCGCTCGCCGCGCTATTTACGGGGTTTTGGGAGTTCGGCCGATAAAAGAGAGAGATGACCACTCAAACCGAAGCTCCGGTCGACTACTAC
>DATKHR010000152.1:0-34044 GCA_035510155.1 Vicinamibacterales bacterium | reverse complement strand
CGCATCGCGCGCGCGGCAAGAAAGTCGTGACGATCGAAGGGCTTGCCGATCCCGCGACGGGAAAGCTGAGCGCCGTCCAGCAGGGCGTGGTCGACGAACAAGGCTTCCAGTGCGCATTCTGCATGTCGGGCTTCATCATGGCCGCGACCGGCTACCTGAAGACCAATCCCAATCCGACGCGCCAGGAGCTCGCGCACGGGGTCTCGGGCAATCTGTGCCGCTGCCAGGACTACGACAAGATTCTCACCGCGCTGATGCGTGGCGCTCAGTTGATGCGAGGCTGAATCATGGCGAACAAGTTGATCGGCCAGAACTACGTCACGCCCGACCTCGTGGCGAAGGTCACAGGCGCGGCCAAGTACGCCGAAGATTTCCGCGCGGACGGCATGCTGTTCTGCAAGCTGCTGCTCAGCCCGCTGCCGCACGGGCGCATCCGGCGCATCGACACCAGCAAAGCGCTGGCACTGCCTGGCGTCAAAGGCGTCCTCACCGCAGACGACCTTCCAGCACCAGCTGATGTCGTCACCGATCTCGGCCAGACGATCAAGGCGAATACGAAGGGCGAGAAAGCCCTGACCAACGAGCCGGTCTATCAGGGCGAGCCGGTGCTCGCGGTGGCGGCGGTCGACGAGCTCACGGCGTCCGAAGCGATCGAGCGGATAGAGATCGACTGGGAACCGCTGCCCTTCGTCGTCGATCCTCTCGTCAGCCTGCGACCGGGCGGACCGAACGCGCGGCTCGAGGGCAACATCTGGGGAAAGGCGAAGCCGGCCGCGCCGGGGGCACCGATCACGCCGCCGGCCATCGAGGAATTGAAGTGGACGGATGCCGACTTCGCCGAGTACGAGCACGGGCGCCTGCCAATGGGCACGACGCCTGACGAATGGGCCTACGGAGACGTCGAGGCAGGATTCAAGAACGCGGCGCTCGTCCTCGACGAGACGTTCGTGACGCCGAACACGAGCCATCAGACGCTCGAGCCGCGCACCGCGATGGCGTACTGGCAGAACGGGAAGCTCTACATCCACTGCTCGACCCAGAGTGTCGTTCAGACGGTCGGGTCCATGTCGCGCTGGCTTCACCTGGACGCGAAGGACATCGTCGTCATCAGCCAGTACACGGGCGGCGGATTCGGAAGCAAGGCCACCGGCACCATTACGGCCGTCATTCCCGCGCTGCTCTCCAAACGGTTGAACGCGCCGGTGATGATGCGCATCGATCGCGAGACCGAGCATTACATCGGCGGTGCCCGGCCCGCGATGCACGGCCGCCTCAAGGTCGGCTTCGCGAAAGACGGGCGGATCACGGCGCTCGATATGTTCGTCGTCAACGAGAACGGTCCGTACGAGCCGGTTGGCGACACCGGGACGTCGGGACGCATGGTCTCGCTGCTTTACCAGCCGCAGGCGATGCGCTGGCGCGGCGTGTCGGTGCTCACCAACACGCCGCCGCGCCGTGCGCAGAGCCAGCCCGGCGGCATGCAGGGCATCGTGCTGATTGAGCCGATCCTGGCGAAAGCCGCGCGCAAGCTCGGCGTCGATCAAGTGGCCCTGCACCGCGTGAACGCGCCCGAAGGGAAGGCGGAGTTCGGCCCGGCGGGTCCGCAGGGCCGGCGCGCGCATGCCACAAGCGCTTTTATCAAGGAGGCGCTCGATCGTGGCGCGACAGAGTTCCGATGGGAAGAGCGCAAGGCGCATGGCGGCAAGCGGCAGGGGTCGAAGGTTCGCGGCTACGGCGTCTCCACGAGCGTGTTCGTTGCAGGCTCGACGGGATACGACGGCTTGTTCGTCATCAAGCCCGACGGCCGCATGTACATCCAGTCGGGTATTGGCAATCTCGGCACCGAGTCGATGAGCGACTGTCATCGTGTGTCGGCCGAGCTCGTCGGCATCCCGTGGGAGAAGGTCGACGTCACGTGGGGCAATACGGGCAAGAATCTGCCGTGGAGCTGCGTCTCCGGCGGCAGCCAGACGACGCACGCCCACACGCGCGCGGCGCACGCCGCCGGCAAGGATGCGGTCAAGAAGCTGCAGGAGCTCGCCGCCAAGGTTCACGGCGGAAAGCCGGAACAGTACACCGTCGCAAACGAGCGCGTCACCGGCCCCGGCGGCAGCCTGACGCTTGCGCAGGCGGCGCAGAAAGCCATCGAACTCGGCGGCGTCTACGACGGCCACCAGCTGCCCGAAAACATCAACGCTGTCACGAAAGCCTCTGCGACGGCGCTCGCGGGCCAGGGGTTGATGGGTGTCGCCCGCGACATCTATCCGCGAGACGGCGTGACGCATTCCTTCGTCGCCGGCTTCGCGGAGGTCGAAGTCGACGTCGAGACCGGCAAGTATCAGATCATCGATTACCTCGCGGTTGCCGACGTCGGCACGGTGATTCACCCGCACGCCCTCGGCGGCCAGGTGCTCGGTCGATCGATGCTCGGCATCGGCCACGCGATCGGCCAGCACTGGGTGTACGACCAGCACTACGGTCTGCCGGTCGCCAAGCGGTTCTATCAGAACAAGCCACCGACCATTCTCGACGCGCCGCAGAAGATGGCGTGGGGCGCGCTGGATATCCCCGACCCCGAAACGCCTGTTGGCGCGCGCGGGATCGGCGAACCACCCGTCGCAGCCGGGTGCTGCGCCGTGCTCAACGCTCTCGCCGACGCGCTGGGTGACGACATGTTCAAGCGCGCGCCTGTCATGGTGGGACCGCTCATGGCCGCACTCGATGCCGGCAGGGCGGTGCAGGAGCCCTTAACTGCGCACATCTAATTGAGGCACCTATGGCTGTAATCAGAGACGTCATACCGGTCTTCGAGCTGTACCAGCCAACCACCGTGGACGATGCGCTCGCCCTCCTGGAAAGGCACACGACCGACGCGTGGGTGCTGGCGGGCGGTCTGGACAGCATGGATTGGCTGAAGGACCGATTGAAGAAGCCGAAGGTCGTCGTCGATCTCACGCAGGTGAAGCCGCTCAACGGGATCAAGGAGGCTGCCGGCGGCGGCCTCGAGATCGGCGCGATGACGACGCTCACCGAGGTGGTGAGGCATCCGATCGTGCGCGAGAAGTACTCGCTCTTGATGCAGGCCGCTGAGCTCGTGGCCTCGCCGCAGATTCGCAATCAGGGTACGATCGGCGGCAACGTCTCGCAGGACACGCGCTGCTGGTATTACCGGGGCGGCTGGACGTGCTACCGCGCGGGCGGCAACATCTGCTACGCCGACACACCGACCGCGATCAACCGCGAGCATGCGATCTTCGACGCCGACCGCTGCGTGGCGGTGAACCCGTCGGACACTGCGCCGGCGCTCGTCGCGCTCGACGCGCGGATGGTGATTCGTGGACCGAGGGGCGAGCGCGTCATCAATGCCGAGGACTACTGGATCGGCCCCGGCATTGACATCACACGCATGAACGTATTGGCGCCGAACGAGCTGCTGGTCGCCGTCCGCATTCCGGAGACGATGGCGGGAGCAGACTTCTACTTCGAGAAGGTGCGCGATCGCCAGGTGTGGGACTTCCCACTTGTGAACGTCGCCTCCGCGATCAAGCCGGACAAGGGCAACGGCAACATCGGCGAAATGCGCCTCGTCGTCAACGCCGTCGCGGCGACGCCAAAGCGGTTGAAGAACGTTGAAGCCGCGGTGGTCGGCAAGCCGCGCAACGAAGAGACGGCAAAGATGGCGGGCGACCTCGCCGTGCAGGGCGCGCAGACGCTGCGATTCAACGGCTACAAGGTCCCGTTGATGCGCAACCTGGTCAAGCGTGCGATCCGGGGAGTGCCGGCGGCGACGACATAACGGGCAGCCCGCCGCAGCATGCTGGTTGTCAGCGCGTGTCCGGAAGGACCGCGCCGCCGACCACCGCGCGGATCATGCCGTCGGTCTTGCTGAAGAGATAGAGCTCCCCTGCCCCATCGACCGCGACGTGGACGTCGGCGCGGCCGAGGCCTGAGACAGTGCCGCGCCCTGGCAGATCTGGGAGCCGTCCCCCACGAGCGAAGTACGCCATCTTCGTGATCGGCTTCATCGTGTCGAAGAGCGCGGCGTTGTCCCCGCCATTCGGATCGGTCCACTGAAGCTTCACCTCGTGAATCGGTGCGAGCGTCCTTGGATTGCCGTCGTCCGCCGCGAGCATCTCGCGGTAGTCGGCGAACCAGACGTGCCCGGTCGTGAGATCCGTGAAGATGTACTTCCCTCGAAGCGCTGGGACGAGGCTGCCGCGGTACAGAACGCCACTGCCGATGGCGTCACCGCCGCCTGCCACGTGCCCATACTGAATGACGGGATACGTCGGCGCGACCGTCCCGTCGGTCGTCGTCTCGCCGGTCAACACGGGGATTCTGTCGAGCGACGGGAGCGCGGTGGTCTTGTTGTCCGGCTGCAGCGTCTCATTGCCCTCGCGCTGCGAATAACCGTAGTTGGCGCCTTTGTGGATGATGTAGACCGCCTCCCACGTGTGGAGGCCGACGGAATCCGCGATGAGCCTGTCGTTGGCGCGGGTGGCGGGATCAATCGCCCAGTGCAGGCGATGCGGGTTGCGCAAGCCGTAGGCCCAGATCTCGCCTCGAGCGCCTCGGGTCGAGACATACGGGTTGTCGTTCGGGACACGATATCGGCCATTTTCGCCGACCGTGCTGGTCGATGTGTGCTCGGACAGATCAGGAATAACGCGCAGCACCTTTCCCACGAGCGTGTCCAGCCGCTGAGGATTCGTCCTGATGCTCAGCCGCGATTCACCCGAGCCTCCGTCTCCACAGCCGATGTAGACGACGCGCCAATCGGCGTCTCCGCGCCGCGCTCTCGGGTTGAACACAAGATCGCCGAGCGGATGAATGCGGGTGTTGAGGGAAATCCGCATCACCTCTCGAGCGGTTCCCTCGAAGGTCGCGTTCGTCGTGTTGGTGTCGGTCCATTCGATCAGCACGCCTTCGCGCAGGGTGTCCCCGGGAGTCGGGATGGGCCGGGTGTTCGTATAGCCCCGGAGGTTCAAGCCAGGCGCGTTCGTGTTGTCGGGAGCGTTGGAGCCCGGAAGAGCGGGGTCTTCGACGTGGACGGTGTAGAACCGACCGTTGTGGCTGTAGTCAGGGTCGAATTGGACAGCGACAAGGCCGCCGGCGTAGCCCGTGTCGTAAGCCAGCTTGTGAAAGAGCCCGGGACGCCGGTCGCGCCCGTTGAAATCAAGGTACGTCGTGAAGGTCTTCGACGACTTGTCGAGGATGTAAAGCGGCCCGTTCAGGTCGTTGATGAAGTACCGGCGGCCTCCCGGCTCCTCGCGGAGGGAGTTGACGCGCGCCAGCATTCCGTCGGTTTGCCCCTTGCCGTCGACCTTGCCGGTAATGGGCATGGCCACCCAGTCTTTGAGGGAGATGATCACAGGAGCCGGGGCGCCGGCCGGCGCCAAAGTCACGGCGCCAAATCCCGGCGCCGCCGCCGAGGCACTCAGCAACGACAGTGTTGCGGCCACGCACGTGGCGGCGCAGATGGCGAGGCGTCCGAGACTCATCAGCCGCTTGTGCACGACTGCGATAATACTAAGCCATGCACCCAGGCCTCCCGCGCCGCCGGCTTCTCCAGAGTCTGTTCGCGATCGCGCCAGCCGTCCTTGCATCGAGACCCCGGGCGGAGTCGTTACTGTTCGGCCTCGAGGATAAAGCCGCTGCCCAGCCCGCACGCGCGCCCGAGGGCCTGGTGCCATTCGGTCCCGACGTCCTTCCTCGCGGCATCCGCGCGCGGTTCGTCAACAACGTCAACGGGATCCGGATGCACGTGCTCGAGGCCGGCTTCGAGGGTGAGCGGCGTCCCGCGATCCTCTTGGTACATGGTTTTCCAGAGCTCGCCTACAGTTGGCGCAAGGTCATGCTCCCGATCGCGGCAGCCGGATACCATGTGATCGCCCCCGATCTCAGAGGCTACGGACGCTCGGACGGAACGAGCGTCGCATTCGACGATGACCTGAGCCCGTGGCGGACGCTGAACGAGGTGACCGACCTGGTTGCGCTGATGTCGGCGTTCGGGTATCGCAGCGTTGCGGCCATCGTCGGGCACGATTTTGGATCGCCGCTCGCCGCCTGGTCCGCGGTCGTGCGGCCGGACATGTTTCGATCGGTGGTCTTGATGAGCTCGCCGTTTGCCGGTCCCCCGTCGCTGCCATTCGACACGATTGGCGCGCCGGGTGCCGCGTCGAGTGCACCGGATCCAAGCCGTCCGGCCGCGGCCGCCGACCAGATCTACGACGATCTCGCCAGGCTGGCGCCGCCGCGGAAGCACTACCAGCGTTACTACTCGACGCGCGAAGCCAACGACAACATGCGGAACGCTCCTCACGGGCTCCACGCGTTCCTGCGCGCCTACTATCACATGAAGAGCGCCGATTGGAAGGAGAACCAGCCGCATCCGCTTACGGCCAGGACTGCGGAAGAATGGGCCAAGCTGCCGCGGTACTACGTGATGGATCTGAACAAGGGGATGGCCGAGACCGTCGCGCCGGAGATGCCGGCTCCGTCAGAGATTGCCCGATGCCAATGGCTGCCTGACGATGAATTGCGCGTTTACAGCACCGAGTACGGCCGAACCGGATTTCAAGGGGGACTGCAGTCGTATCGCGTCGGGTCGAGTGGACGGTTTGGCGCCGAGCTGCAACTCTTCTCGGGGCGCGCGATCGAGCAGCCCTCGATGTTCGTTGCGGGCAGGAGCGACTGGGGCGCGTATCAGAATCCAGGCGCTCTCGAACGCATGACGCGCACCGCGTGCACGCACATGGTGGGCGGCGTTCAGTTCGTCGATCGCGCCGGACATTGGGTCCAGCAGGAGCAGCCCGATCGCGTGAGCACGCTCGTCGTGGATTTCCTTCGGAACGGAGCCGGGAGATAAGGCCATGGCACCCGCAGGACTCGATGGAGTCGTTGCCGCCACCACGCGCCTCAGCCTGGTCGACGGCGAACGCGGCGAGCTCATCATCGCAGGATTCCCGGTCGCCGAGCTCGCAGCGCATGCCACGTTCGAAGAGACGACCTGGCTGCTCTGGCACGGCGATCTGCCGTCCTCGCGGCAGCTCGGCGAGTTCCGTGCGGACCTCGCAGCAAAGCGCGCCCTGCCTGCGGCAACCATGGCGCTCCTGCGCGAATGCGCGCACGCCCGGGTTGATCCCATGGACGCCCTTCGCATGGCCGTGGACACGATCTCGCTGGCGTCGAACGACGCAACTGCGATCGTCGCCAGCTGTCCGACCATCATTGCGGCGTTCTGGCGGCTCGGCCATGGCGACGAGCCCATCGGTCCGCGCGCCGACCTCAATCACGCCGCAAACCTGCTGTACATGCTGAGCGGCGATGCGCCCGATCCGGAACGGCTCCGCGGGCTCGAGACCTATCTCAACACGGTCGTCGACCATGGGCTCAACGCCTCGACCTTCACGTGTCGCGTGATCACGTCGACTGGATCCGATCTCGTCTCCGCGGTCGTGGGCGCCATTGGCGCGCTCAAGGGGCCTTTGCACGGCGGCGCGCCGGGGCCCGCGCTCGACATGGTGTTCGAGATCCGGGACGCCTCGCATGGCCAACCCGCGGCCTCGCGGGCTGAAGAGGTCCTGCGCAAGAAGATCGAGGCAGGCGAGAAGCTGATGGGATTTGGGCACCGCATTTACCGGGTTCGCGACCCGCGGGCTGAGGTGCTGTCCGCGGCTGCTGAACGGCTGTACACGCGGGCCGGCGACATGTCGCTCTACACGCTGGCGCGTTCCGTCGAACGAACGGCCGTCCATCTCCTCGAGGAGTACAAGCCGGGCCGCCGGCTCCAGACAAATGTCGAGTTCTATACCGCTCTGCTCCTTCACGGCCTCGGGTTCGACGTGCCGCTCTTCACGCCGACATTTGCGATGGGGCGGGTCAGCGGCTGGATTGCTCATGCCTTCGAGCAGCGAGAAGCGAACCGCATCATTCGCCCGCAGTCGGAGTACTCCGGCCCGCGTGACCGGAAGTGGGTGCCGATCGAGCAGCGGAGCGAGCGACGTGCAACCTCAGGCGGCTAAGTTCCGTAACAGTAAGTAGATGGACGGGCGGCGCGTCGCCGGCTTCACGGTGCTGACCGTTGCGGTTGCGATTCCAGTCACCATCCTGGGGCTTCCCCTTGCAGTCCGAGGATTGGGCCGGGCGATTGTCCTGCTCATGGACGCCTATTTGTGGACGGCGATCTCGATCAGCGAGGGCGCCAGTCTGTGGAGCCTCGCGGCCACCGTCGGCCGCGCCATTGCCGGTGCGCTCGTCAGTCCGATGGCGTCAGCGGTTTTGATCGGCCTCGTCGCGATCACTGTGTTCGCGCTATACGTGCTGCAGCGGTTGTTTGGATCAGAAGAGGAGTCGTCCCGATGAACGCCAGGCTCGCGCTCGCGATGCTGGGAATCGTAGCCGCAACGATGCTGTGGAGCGCCGCGCCATCGGCGCAGGTGAATGGCGCACTCGGGCGCGAGATCGAACGCCGCTTCGACGTGCTGCCGCTGCGGGAAGGTCTGGCGCTCAGACCGAAGTCCGATGCGCGCGGGATTCGCTCGATCGAGCTGACCGGCGGAACGATTGCCATCGATGGACAACCGGTCACGGGCGCCGAGCTGCGCGACCGGCTTGGCTCCGACGCCGACTCGGTCATCCGCCTCTCCTATCTCGACCCGAGCGCCCGCCGGAGGCTCTTTGGCCTCGCCCCAGAAGCCGGCGGCCGACCGGAGACTGGCAACCCACCGGCCGTCCCCAGTCCACCAGAAGTCGCGGCCCCCCCGGCCGTCCCGAGCCCGCCGGCCGCCCCCACTCCCCCGGCCGACGCAAACCCGCCGGAAAAGGAGCCCGCACGCACGCGGCGGTCCGACAGCCTGGTCAGGGTCGGTGGAAGCGTCACCGTCGACGAGGACGAGATCGTCGAGGGCGACGTCGTGGTGATTGGAGGAGACGTCACCGTCAACGGTCAGGTCACCGGCGACGTGGTCGCCATTGGCGGTTCGATCAGACTGGGACCGCATGCTGACATCGGAAAGGACGTCGCGACGATCGGCGCCAGTATTCGCCGGGCGCGGGGCGCCCGCGTCGGGGGCAAGGTGAACGAAATCGGCCCCAGGCGCATCGACCTGAGTGGGTGGCGCATCCGTCGCGAGCCGTTTTGGACGCGTTTTGGAGGCCCCTGGGCGTTCGGCTCCCTTTTCGCGCTGATGTCGACGATGGCGCGGTTGATCGTGTTGTGCGTGTGCGTGTCAATCGTCATGCTCATCGGGCGCGATTACGTCGAGCGCGTCGGCGCGCGCGCGGCGGCGGAGCCGGTCAAAGCGGGGCTCGTCGGCGTGCTCGCGCAGCTCCTGTTCGTGCCGCTGCTGATCATGTCCATTCTCGTTCTGGTCGTCACGATTATCGGCATCCCGCTCCTGGCGCTGATTCCGTTCGCCCTGCTCGGGCTCGTGATCATCCTCCTCGTCGGCTTCTCGGCCGTGGCGTTCGACGTCGGCCGGCTCGTGACGGCGCGGCTCGGGTGGTCCAGCCAGAGTCCGTACGCGACCGCGATCATCGGGATCGTCGCCGTGCTCTCGCCGCTGCTCGCCGCCCGACTGATCGGATTGGCCGGCGGCGGCCTGCTTTTTCCCTTGGCGCTTGCCCTTCTGGCCCTCGGCCTGTTGTGCGAGTATCTCGCGTGGACCGTCGGCTTCGGGGCGGTGGCCCTGCTGCGTTTCGACAAGGGGAGCGGACCGCCTGCGGCGGCGGTGACCGAGGCGCCGAGCTCGCCCGCCTAGCGCTCGACGAACTTCTTCAACCGCCCGAGGGCGTCGTCCCACTGCGCCGAGATCTGGTCGAGATAGCGGCGCGCCTCCGCGAGACGCTTCTGCTCCAACTGCCAGACGCTCTCCCGCCCCCGCCGCGTCGCGCGCACGAGACCGGCGTCCTCCATCACGCGCAGGTGTTTCGTGATCGCCTGACGCGTGATGGCGAAGCCGGCCGTCAGCCTCGCAATCGACATCGGCCCGTCGTCGCAGAGGCGCGACACCAGGCGCAGGCGCGTCTCGTCGCCCAGTGCTCCGAAGACGGCCGCGGAACCTGTCAGCGCGACACTCGGCCTTGCGCTATGCGGCTGCGGCAAGGTATTTCTCGATAAGCTGCACGACGACCGTCCAGCCCTGTTCGTTTTCCGTAAACGCCTTCGCGCGGCGCGCGAGTGGAATTCGATCGAAGCCGGACTCGGTCACTGTCAGCTTGACGCCGCCGTCGACCTCCTCGAGCCCGAAAAGGACGAGCGTCGTCGGCTCCCTCGAGTAGTCGACGCCAGGGTCGACGGCGTGGGGATGCCAGCGGAACGCAAAGAACCGCTCGGGCTCAATCCGGTCGATTGTGATCTCGAACGAGATGCCCGCGTACTGTTGCTGCGCCTTGGCCACGACGGGGTCGACCGTGGTCGGGGTCGTGACGCCGCGCAGGCGCGCGCCTGGGGTAAAAGGACCGTTGAACTTCATACCGAACCAGTCGCCGAACTCCTTGACGTCCGTCAGCGCCCGCCAGACTCGTGCGCGCGGCGCGCGCAGGAATACCGTTTTCACGATCTGGTCCGTATTCACTGTCGGCATACGCAACCTCCTGGTTGCCATAATACTCGGGAACGACACGTCGCGCAACCTCCACGTTGCATATTGCCGTTGCAGGCGATAACCGGTCAAACGCGCAATCCGCAGTCCGCAATCCGCCTTCCGCAATGAGAGGTATCATCGTCCTGCGAGGCCTTTCCATGCGGATGCGGCTCCCCAGTCGACGGCTCGGCGCCCTGGCGATCGTTAGCGTGTGCCTCCTCGCGGGCTCCGCGTTGCTTGCCCAGCGCGGCTTCGAGCCCTTCGGCTGGGGGCGCATGCCCCGCCAAGCCGGACCAAACATCCCCTACGACGGGCGGTTCACCTTCGTGCGTGTGCGGTACGAGACGGCGCCCGGCGGCTACTGGGCCGGCGGCCGTCCGTCCTGGATTCACGGGTATCCGATCGCCGAGCGGAACCTGATGAGAATCATGAACGAGGTGAGCTACTTCGGCGCTCACGAAGAAGTCAACACCGTCACGCTCGACGACCCTGAGCTGTCGAAATATCCAATCGCATACATCATCGAAGTCGGGTGGTGGACGCTGACGGATCGCGAGGCGGCAGCGCTTCGCGCCTACCTGCTCAAGGGCGGCTTCCTCTTCGTCGACGATTTCAAGATGCTCGGGTGGCGAGGCGTTCCGACCGGCGGGTGGGAACCATTCGCCGAGAACATGAAGCGCGTCCTGCCGGAAGCGCAGTTTCTCGACATGGAGCCCTCCGATACGATCTTTCACTCGTTCTTCCAGATTGACGACCTGGAGCACTTTCCGCAGGCCTACAACGCGGGCCGGCCCGTCTTCAAGGGCATCTTCGAGGACAATGACCGGCGTAAGCGGGTCATGGCCATCATCAACTACAACACCGACATCTCGCAGTACTGGGAGTGGTCGGGCCGGGGCCTACGCCCGCTCGACGACACGAACGAAGCCTACAAGCTTGGCGTCAACTACCTGATCTACGGCGTCACCCACTGACCCCATGTGTTTCCGACGCTGCACCTCCGCGCTTGCTGCCACGATGACGATCCTCGTGTTGGCGGTTGGCGCCGCGGCCCAGCGCCGCTATTTCAACCAGCCGCCGCACGAGCCCGACACGCATAACATCCCGTACGACGGCCGGTTCACCTTCGCACGCCTGAAGTTCGTGTCCGGTCCCGGCGGGTACTATTACCGCGGCCTGCCGGCATGGGCGCACGGTTACGACGAAGCGGAGCGAAACCTGACGAGCATCATGAACGAGGTCAGCAACGTGTCGCCGCACATCGACGGCAGCAACGTGCTGACGCTCGACGATCCACAGCTTTTGCGCTACCCGGTGGCGTACATGACCGAGGCGGGCTACTGGACGATGACGGATCAGGAGGCCGCGGCCTTTCGCGCGTATCTACTGAAGGGAGGGTTCGTCATCTTCGACGATTTCAGGGGCAATTTCCGGGGCGGCGGCGGGTGGGAGAACTTCGAGACGAACATGCTGCGCGTGCTGCCGGGCGCCCGTATCGTCGATCTCGATCCGAAACATCCCATCTTCCACTCGTTTTTCGAGATCGACTCGTTCGAGATCATCCCGCAGTACTACGACCAGGGCGCGCCGGTGTTCCGCGGGATCTTCGAGAACAACGACCCGACCAAGCGCCTGCTGGCGATGGTGAACTTCAACACGGACGTTTCCAACTACTGGGAATTCTCCGCAACCGGCTTGAAGCCGATCGACGAGTCCAACCAGGCGTACAAGCTCGGCGTGAACTACCTCGTCTACGGGCTCACGCACTGACCTGGGGCTCGTAGCCAGGGGCTCGTCGCTCGTGGCTCACGAGCGACGCGGCTCCGCTCACCTCTACTGCAGTACGCCAGTCACATTCCGCTTCGGCACGAACCCGACAGGGATCCGGGTGACTTCCCTCATCGATTGAACATCGACCACCGAGACGTCATTGGTCACCGGGTTCGCGACGTAGGCCGTCTTCCCGTCCGGCGTGAGCGTGACCCATCCGGCGCCCTTGCCGCCCAACTCCGCGCTGCCAATCAACTTCAAGTCAGGCAACGAATACGAGTACAGGAAATTGTTCAGCCTGCTGCAGACCACGAGCGTCTTGCCGTCGGCGGTCACGGCCATGCCGTGCGACGGATCGGAGCCTTCGGGAACGGTCTTCTTGCCGGGAGGCAGATCCGGATTCTGAATGCGCTTGATCTCCTTTCGGCCGGCAAAATCAACGACGGCAAACCCATTGAACCCGGTCAACTGAGCGAATATCCACTTGGTCGACCCGTCCGGGTTCGTGTTGAACGTCATGGGCCGGATGCCGAGGTCCATTTCGAGCGCCCAGGCGGGCTGCTCCGTCTGCGCGTCGATCACGTTGATGGTCTTGGCTTGGATCGATCCGGCGACGACGTACTTGCCGTCGGGCGTCACGTACGCGTTGTGGATGGTGCCTTTCGTCGGAATCGTCTTGATCTTCTGCAACGACGTCGTGTCGATCACATCAACGCCTCCAGGAGCCTGGATAATCCCGACGAAGACGCGGCGCCCGTCGTGCCCGACCGCCATGTTGTTGGGGTGCCCGCTCAGCGGGATGCGCTTGATCACGTTCAACGTCTTCGCATCGACGACATCCAGCGAGGCTTCCGATTCGTCGCTGACGTAGATGCGGCTGCCGTCGGGGGCGACGCCCGCTCCGTGGCTGACCTCGATGCCTTTGATTTCTCCAACGACGCGGTTCGTCGCGGGGTCGATGATGTGCACGTTGTCGCCGGCGCTGTTCGTCTGGATGATTCGAACCTTGCCCTGGGCGTGCCCTCCCTGTGCGTGCACCCATTGTGTGCGAATCGAAGCGCCGGACAGAACGACGGCCGCAGTGACGGCGAGAGACAGTTGGCTCATTCGTTTCGTCATTGTTGACTCCCCATCACCCACGTCTTCAAGGTCTGCCACTCCGCGTCGTTTTGAGAGTTCCAGTGCTTGCCCCCGCTGTGGTAGAAATCGCCGCCGGCCTCTTCCGCCAGCGGGTGAACCAGGAGCCGGCTCTTCAAGCTGCCGGGCACCACGACGCGAAGGACCGCCTCGTAATTCTTGTGTGACTCTTCTTCATTCCAAACCGTGCGTCCAGGCGGGAGCGGCTGCAGCCGCAGGGGCGTGCCGCTCGAGTGACACGAAATGCATCGAGCGTGTCCCGGCCGCTTGGTGAGAAAGATGGGTTGGACCCGCATCTTGAAGAACTCGTAGTCGAGCGTTGACGACGAGGCGGGCACGGCCGCTTGCTGGGCCGTTGCGGCAGACATGGTCGAGGCCGTCCCTATGCGCCATGCCGTCGCAAGGGCGAGAAGCACGGCAAGCCAATTCGGCATTTCGGTCTCCGTTCCGGCAACATGCTACCCCAGATTCATCGTAGGGAGTACAGTCGTGACATGGCCACCATCGAGCCGGCGACCGCCATTGGCGCCGTGCATCTGACGATCGCCGGCCTGGATCGGTCCATCCGGTTCTATCAGGAGCGGCTCGGCTTGATTCTGCACCGTCGACACGAGCGCACGGCTTGGCTGGGCAGTGGCGGACGGGAACTCGTGGTCCTTTCCCAATGTGAATCGGCGCCTCGAGTGCGGCGGACGACCGGCCTGTATCATTTCGCGATCCTCGTTCCTTCGCGCGTGGAGCTTGCGCGGTCGCTCCGACGCTTGGTCGAGAGCGAAACGGTCATGCAAGGGTTCGCCGACCATGGCGTGAGCGAGGCGCTCTACCTTGCTGATCCGGATGGCAACGGAATCGAGATCTACCGTGACCGCCCCCGCGACGAATGGCCCTACGTGGGAGGTCAGCTGCGCATGGGAGCGGAGACGCTCGATCTCGACGGAATTCTGTCCGAGCTCACCGACGACACCGAAATTCGGAACAGCGTCGCCCCCGACACCGTCGTCGGGCACGTGCACCTGCACGTCTCGCAGCTCGCCGACGCGGAGGATTTCTACGCCGGCGTCCTCGGGTTCGGCGTGACGCAGCGCTATGGCCCGGCCGCACTGTTCGTTGCCGCCGGCGGCTACCATCATCACGTCGGCCTGAACACCTGGGCGGGCGTCGGCGCGCCGCCGCCTCCGCCGGGCGCGATCGGTTTGCGGCACTTCGTCGTCAGCCTGCCCGATCAGGTGGCCTTGGGGCGCGTGGCAGAGCGCGTGATATCAGCGGGAATCCCGCTCGAGGACGTCGAAGGGGGGCTGCTGGTTCGCGACCCATCGCAGAACGCCATGGTGCTCCGGGCTCCGAGCTGATTCAGCTCAGCGCAGCGGCTCCGGGTGGTCGGTCAGCTGGTAGATTCTCCGCACCGCCGCGGGATCGATGCCCACGCCACGAATCGACGCGAACTCGTCGCGATACGCCGTCATGTCCACCTTCTGCGCGGCGTCATCGGCCGACAACCCTTGCTTGCGGAGCGCCGTCACCTGCGTCATCATGTCGTGCAAGTACTTCTGGAAGGCCTCGATCTTCCCCTTGCCCTTGAACACGACGCCGTGCCCGGGCATGACCGTGTCGAAGTCCAGCGCGCGCAGCTTGTCGAGCGTCGCGATCCACTCCTCCGGGTAGGAATCGCCGGCGTACGAGACGACCGATTCCATGAGATCGCCGGTGCATACGATTCGCTCCTTCGGGAGGTAGAGGATGACATCCGTGTCGGTGTGGCCGCGCCCGAGGTACATGATTCGAATCTCGCGCCCACCCCGCACGAGCGTCAACGTATCGTTGAACGTCACGGCCGGCGGCGTCACACGCACTTCCTTCACCTGCTCGAGGTAGGCGAGCGAGTTGGCGACCTGTTGTTCGAGCGCCGCCTTTTGCTGCGCATCGGTCTCCTGGGCGATTCGCTGCTTCAAGGCCTCTACGCGAGCAGGCACTGGCTTGACGCTGTTCAGGAACGTGTACTGCTCCATCACATTGGTCAGTAAACGCCGGCGCGTGTTGTCGTGGCCGATCACCTGGACGTCGGGACCAAAGATCTGATTGCCGAACGCGTGGTCGTAGTGATAGTGCGAGTCGACGACGTAGCGCACCGGTTTTGAGGAGATGGCCTTGACATCGGCGACCAGGGCGCGCGCCGACGCCGGGGTGATGGAGGAATCGACAATCAGCACCTCATCGTCATTGACCAGGACCGGCGAGTTCGCGCCGACGGTCATCGTCCCGGACGCGGTCGCGTAATACACACCGTCGGTCACTTTTTCGAACCGGTGCGCACCGCTGACGACGGGACCGGTGGTCTGCGCCCGGCCGTTCACCCAGGTCAGGCCGCTCATGAGCGCGATGAACCCAGCCGTGACGAGCACTCGCATGTTGCACCTCTGGGCGCTCATTCTAGCCGAAGCTCAGACGCGCGCGAGTTGGAGTCGGCTGCCGCGCGATGCCGTTCCGCTCGATGAAGGTCGCTGCAGATGGCTCATAGCTGATCACCGATGGCTGATAGCTAAAAATAGAAGATCATCCCGACCCCAGCCCTCGTGCTCCAAGTGTGCGCCGACGTGCTGTCGGACGTTCCTGTCGCCACGTCAGTGCTTGTCGTCGACGCGCGATTGTACTGAAGGCCGGTTTCACCGAAGACGGAGAGTCGATCATGCAGGCGATATTGAAGCCCGAACGACCCGGCGCCGCTGTAGGCGTTGGTGGTCGGCGCGGAGCTCAGAACCGTGGTCGAAATGCTCGCGGAAAACCGCGAATAGCCGAATCGTGGGCTGACGTACGCGCGCAGGTTGTCCCACCGCTGAAAGTACCAGAGGCCGCTGACGCCGTAATTCACGGTCGTGCTGGACCCCAGCGTATCGCTGCTGGAGTTGGAGAACGAAAAGTCCGGCCTGATGGCGAGTTGGTCGGTCACGTGCCAGACCACGCCGATCGCGGCCGGATAGGCGAGTGTGACGCCGATTTGACCAACCTCTTGCGCGCCTGACGGAGGGCTGGACAACAGGACGACGGCGACTGCGAGAAGCAGAGATCGTGTGGCCATGCGTGATCCTCCGGTGGGTCGTGGGTTTTGACGTCTGGATTGGATGATCGGGAGTCAGAGCCTGTCGTTGAGCCTTGCCGCCTGCGTCATCAGATAATTTCGTTCCGGGATGCTCGTCGTCAGGCCGGCCGCCGCGCGGTAGTGTGCCACCGCGGCACGGTCGTCGCCCGCCATTTCGAACAGATGGGCGCGGACCGCATCGAGACGATGATGGCCGGCGAGCCTGGTGTTGGTATCAAGCGCCTTCAGCAGCTCGAGTCCCGACGAGGGACCGTGCACCATGGCGGAGGCGATGGCGTGATTCAGCTTGACCATGGGATTATCTGACATCCGTCCGAGGAGATCGTAGAGCGCGAGGATTTGCGGCCAGTCGGTGTCCTCAACGCGCGTCGCTTCGTCATGGAGCGCCGCGATCGCCGCCTGCAGCTGGTACTCTCCAACCGACCCTTTCGACAAGGTCGCCGTTACCAGGGCCACGCCCTCGGAGATCTCCTGCTGATCCCATAACGTCCGATCCTGCGTCGTGAGCGGGATCAACTCGCCACTGGGGCCGGTTCGCGCGGCGCGGCGCGCGTCGGTGAGCAACATGAGCGCGAGCAGCCCTGCGACCTCGCCATCGGCCGGGAGCCGGCGGTGAACCGCTCGCGCCAGCCGGATGGCCTCACGAGACAGCTCATGGCGCTGAAGGTGTGGGCCGGAGCTGGCCGTGTACCCCTCGCTGAAGATCAGGTAGAGCACGTGCAGCACGGCACCGAGCCGTTGCGCCTGCTCGTCGGCACAGGGCAGCCTGAAGGGCACTCCGGACGCCTTGATGGTCTGTTTGGCCCGGCTGATCCGCTGCGCCATGGTTGCCTCCGGAACCAGGAACGCGCTGGCGATTTCTGCAGTGCTGAGCCCCCCCACCGCCCGCAGCGTCAGGGCGATGGCCGACGAGGCAGTCAGCGAGGGGTGACAGCACATGAAGAACAGGACGAGTGTGTCGTCCTGATCGGCGCTCTCGGCGTTGTCCGGCGGGGGCGCCACCTGGTCGCGCTGCAAGGCTGCGACGGTTTCCCGGCGCCGCCTGGCCAGCTCGTTTCGGAGATGGTCGGTCATGCGCCGCGCGGCGACCTGAATCAGCCAGCCGCGTGGATTGCCGGGCAGTCCCTCGCGCGGCCATTGGCTGGCGGCTGCGACGAGCGCCTCCTGGACGGCATCCTCGCTTGCGGCGAAGTCACCAAAACGGCGGACGGTCGCGCCCAGCACCTGCGGCGCGAGCTCGCGCAGGAGATCCTCGACATGCGCGTCCAACGAGAGCGAGTTCACAAGAGATCGTCGGGAGGACCGCTCATCACCTGGCGTACTTCGATCGGCATGTTGAGCGGGGCTCCGCCAGGTCCGGGCGCCGCGGACGCTTCCGCGGCAATCTCATAAGCGCGTTCGGCGCTGTCGACGTCGACAATCCAGTAGCCGGCAAGGAACTCCTTCGCTTCCGGGAAGACGCCGTCGGTGATCGGCCTCCCGTCCTTTCCAGCTCGGACGACCTTCGCCTGATCTGGACCGGCCAGACCTTCGGCCGCCACGAGCTCACCTGACCTGCTGAGCTTTTTGCCGAACGTCTGCATGAACGAGACATGCGCCTGGATGGCCGACTTGGGCCACGCTGCGATGGCATAGGGCCGTTTCCCCGGCGATTGCATCATCAGGATGTACTTCATCTCTTCTTGCTGGCTGGCGCGATGTCGTAGGTCGCGCCGCTCTTCGACACGTCGAACTCTCTGGATTTGCCGCGCGGGATGCTGAGCGATCGCCAATCGGATCCGGCGTCGTGTTTGGCGAGCAGGACGATCTGGCCGACATGAGCCGCGTAGTGGGTGAGCTGCCGATTGAGCGCCTCGATCACCGTGTGCGCTTCCCCGCGGATGCGAACGGTCTTGCCAAGATCCTCTGGCGCAAGCGAGGAGACGGCCAGAAACACATGGTTCCATCCGTCCTCCCACATCGCCATGATCTTCTCGTAGGTGTCTTCACCGCGGGCCACGAACTCGTTGTCGCGATCCCGGCCCGGTTTTTCCCCGTCGGTGGTGAGGAAGTTGGTCCAACGCGAACGCATGTTGCCCGCCATGTGCTTCATGATGACGGCGATGCTGTTCGCCTCGGGGTCGAGAACTGCGAAGATCGTTTCTTTCTGGATCTGGGCGATCGCCTTGTCGGCCTGCGTTTTCAGCTTTCGCAATTGGACGAGGGTGTCGTCCAGGTAGTGCTGCTCGATCATCGTGTCAGCAGTCTATCCCGAATCGCCGCGTTCAAGCTCAGGCTGATCCCCACGTCGATCTTGCGCATCTCGTGAAGATGCCGACGCCCGGGCGGGAGCGGCGTCCGCTGACCGACGGCCAACTGGTGTGCTGCGCGCAGGTTGATGGTCCGTTGTCAGATCGCCGCAGGTGTTTGCCGCTTACGGCTTCTTGGGGCGCGAGGCTGGCGGCACCAGCCCGTTTGCCCGGTAGTAGACGACGATCTGCCCGTAGTGCTCGGCCGAGTGTTCCATCACGGACACCCAGGGGTCCGGCGCCTGGGCCAGACGGTCCGGCGGGATGGCCTTCAGTGCCGTGGTCGCGTCCGCGAGTGACTTCTCGAACGCGGAAACCAATTGCGCTTTGGTGCGATACCCCTTCGGATCGAGCTCGTCCCACGACGCTTTCTCGCCCCGCCCCGCCTTTGCCGCGTAGACAATTCCCGACATGACGTGCACTGCAACATCCGGGAACGCGCGGACCTCCGGCGACGGCTTGTACGAGTACTTGTCCTCCGGGAAATCTCTCACCATCTCGAGGACGTGCTGATTCACGCTCGTGAAATAGCCGCTGATGATCTGAGCCGCGGTCTTGGTCTGCTGTCCTTGTACGCGAGACGACGCGACGGCCATCAGGACTAGCGCGGACGCCATGACGACGCGACGATTCACTCGCAAGCTCCGGCGCGGGACGCTTTGCCACATAATCCGCTTTTATATCATGACGGCGGATCCGCATCGTAAGGGGCCGGACCCGCACGGAAATTGCCCACAGACGGACATCGTCCGAATTCGCGACAAATTGCTCGGCTGCTAGCCCCGCAAGGCGCGCAGTGGATCCGTACGCGTCGCGCGCCACGCGGGCACGAGACACGCGGTCAACGAGGCGATCGCGATGACGACAACCGCCCACGCGAAAGCCAGCGGGTCGCGCGGGCTGACCCTGTAGAGGAGGTAGCCCATGAGTCGCGTCGCCTCGAGCGCCGCGACCACGCCGAGCGCTACGCCGCCCGCAGTGAGCAGGAGCCCCTTCGACAGCACGAGTTGCAACAAATCCGAGGCGCCCGCGCCGAGCGCCATCCGCAGCGCCAGCTCACGCGTGCTCTGAGAGACGGTCGACGCCATCACTCCGTAGAGCCCAATCGCGGCCAACATCAACGCGAGCCCGCCAAAGACCACCAGGATGGTGAATGCGACCCGTTGGGAGGCGGTCGTGCGCTCCACCTGTTCCCGCATCGTGATGAGCTCTCCGGGCGCGACGTTGGCATCGAGGGCGTGGATCTCGCGCACCAATGCCGGCGCAAGCGCTGCGGTCGATTGAGGGGTCCGAATCTGCAACCCCGCCGAGGCCGAGAAGTTCTGGCGCAGCGGGACGTAGAAGAACGGTTTGGGCGTCTCCAGCAGATTCCGGTACTTTGCCGTGCGGGCGACACCCACGATCTGCATCCACGTGCCCTTCACCTGCACGCGCCTCCCGACCGGATCCAGGCCGCGCCAGAACTGCGCCGCCATGGTCTCATCGACGATCGCAACCGGAGGCGCGGTCTCGTTGTCGGCGCGCGTGAATTCGCGCCCGGACACCAACGGAATGCCCATCGTCGCGAGGAACCCCGGGCCGATTTCGTTGTAGTCGGCGCTCGGCTGCTGGTCGAGCGGCGCATCGTAGCCGTCTACCGCAATGGCCGCGGACGAATAGCTTCGATACGTAAACGGCGTCTGACGCGAGAACGCGGCCGACTCGACTCCGCCGAGCGACTGGACACGGTCGATGAGCTCGTCTTGAAACAGCTTGGCGCGCTGTGGATCGTATCCGGCGGTGAACAAATCGACCGACGTGGTCACCACCCCCTGGGTCGAGAACCCCGGGTTCGCGTGCCGTATCGCCTGCATGCTCTGGATGAGCAGTCCAGCGCCAACGAGCAGCACGAAACTGAGCGTCATCTGAACGACCACCAGGGTCGAGCGGATCCAGGCTTTGCTTCTCGCTCCGATGATCCCGCCCGACTCGGACCGCAGCGCACCGGCGAGGTCGACCTGGCTCGCCAACACGGCCGGCACAAGTCCAAAGAGGACCGTGGAGATCAGGCATACGCCGCCGCTGACCGCCAGGACGCGCCAATCAAGCTCGCCGGGCAGACGGAGGAGGATGCCGCCGCGCGGAGGCGTCAGCAGCGCAACAGCATCGCGAAGCCAGTGTGCAACGACGAGGCCGCCTGCGGCCGCGATCGCCGACAGGATCAACCCTTCGGTCAGGAGCTGCTTGATCAGCCGGCGACGGCCGGCGCCAACGGCCAGTCGAATGGTCATTTCCTGCTGGCGCGCGAACGCCCGCACGAGCAGCAGATTGCCGACATTGGCGCAGGCAATGAGCAGGACCGAAAGGACGACCAGCAGGGCAATGCCGAGCGTCGGAAGGAACGTGGCGGCGTTGTTGAACGGCGTTTGCCAAAGAGGGAACAGCCGGACGCCCCAACCACGGTTCGTTTCTGGATACTCGGCTTCGAGACGGGCCGCGATCGCAGAGCTCTCCGCCTGTGCCTGCTCGATCGTCACGCCGGACTTGGGGCGTGCGAACCCTTCAATCCAGCGCGCGCCGCGGTCTTCGAGCTTGTAGACGCCCGCGTCGAACTGCGTCTGCATCGAGACGGGCACCCAGAACTGGAACGCGTATCCGACAAAGGTGCCGAAGAAGCCGTTCGGGGCGACCCCGACGATCGTGTGAGGGAGGCCTGCGAGGACCTGCGTTTTCCCGATGACCGCCGGATCGCCGTGAAAGCGCTCTTGCCACATCTGATAACTGATGACGGTGACCGGGTGAGCGTTCCGTCCGGAATCTTCCCCTGGCTCGAACCCCCGCCCGAGCACTGGATGCACGCCAATCGCGTCGAAGTAGTTCGCCGAGACCATGCTCCCAGGCGCGCGAACGGCGCGGTCGCCAATGCTCAGCGTCGTACCGGTAATTTTTTCGGCAATGAACGCGTCGATGAGGGTGCTCGCCCGCGCGAGATCTTGAAAGTCGGGCCAAGACATGTCGAACGTGTCGGCGCTGCCGCGATTCGTGTTGGCAACAGCCATCAGGCGATCCTGGTCGGCAACGAGCGGAAACGGCCGGAGGAGAATGCCTTCGATCCAACTGAAGACCGCGGCATTGGCGCCAATGGCCAGCGTGAGGCACAAGATCGCCAGGAAGGAAAACCCGGGGCTCCGCGCGAGCATGCGCGCCCCGAAGCGCAGATCCTGAAACAAGTCGTCGAGCCACCCGATCAGTTTGAGGTCCCGGCTCTGCTCGCGGTACCGGAGTGCCGATCCGAACGCCCGCCGGGCTTCGACAGGATCGCGGCCGGCCGCAACCGCTTCATGGATGTGCGACTCGAGTTCCTCATCGATCTCGTGGACCGTCCGGTTGGCGCGAAGCACAGCGACTAACCGCGACAAGAGCGCCATATCACACCGTCCTCAGCACGCGATTGACCGCCGAGGTCACCACCTGCCATCGCGACTCTTCCGCAGCCAGCTGCTTCCTGCCCGCCGCCGTCAGCTCGTATACCCGTGCGCGCCGGCCGCTGTCGTTGATGATCCATTCGGCGCGCACCCAGCCCGCGTGCTCCATACGATGCAGAGCGGGATACAGCGAGCCTTCCTCGACCCGGAGCACCTCGCGGGAGCTCTCGAGGATCGCCGACATGAGCGCGTAGCCGTGCAGCCTCGGCCGCCGCGACAGGATTTTCATCACGAGGAGATCGAGCGAGCCTTGAAGCGCGTCGGGCATCGTTGGTCCCTGGTCCCTGGTTCGATATATATAGACGTCTGAGTAACATGTCAACCGTGCCGGCATATACTGCGGCGCGCAATGCCTGACAACACGCCGGCCGCCCTCACCTACGGCGCCTACCTCAAAATCGAGGAGCTCCTGTCGCTGCAGCAGCCACGGTCAGAGGGGCCCGAGCACGACGAGATGCTGTTCATCGTCATCCATCAGGTGTACGAGCTCTGGTTCAAGGAGCTGCTGCACGAGCTCGACCGTGTGGTCCGGCTTCTCGAAGAGGCGGAAACTCATCGGGCGCAGCACACGCTGAAGCGGATTCTGACGATCCTCAAGGTCATGGTCGCGCAGCTCGACATCCTCGAAACGATGACGCCGCTCGAATTCCTCAGCTTTCGTGAGCGGCTTGACGCGGCGAGCGGCTTTCAGTCGGACCAGTTCCGGCAGATCGAGTTTCTCCTGGGCATCAAGTCGGAAGACGCGCTTCGGCGTTTCCCCGAAGGGAGCCGGGCTCGCGTCGCCCTCGAGCGGCGATACCGCGCGCCGACGCTCTGGGACGCGTTTCTTCGCTACCTTTCGCGCGAGCGCGGCGATGTTCCGCCCTTGCAGCTGGCGCGGCCGGTTGTGGCTCCGGTCCAGGCCTCACCCGAGATTCAGAGGATCCTTATCGACATGTATCGGCGAGACACGAAGAACGCGGAGCTCTGCGAGCGTCTCGTCGATCTCGACGAAGGGCTCCAGGAATGGCGGTATCGTCACGTGAAGATGGTCGAGCGAACGATCGGGACGCGTCACGGGACCGGCGGTTCGACAGGCGCCGCCTATCTGCGCGAGACCGTGGGACGCCCGATCTTTCCAGATCTGTGGGCCGTCCGCTCGCAGCTCTGAGAGGAGATCCTCCCGCCGCGCCTGATCTCGGAAGTGCGTCAGTGGGTGAGCCCGTACACGATGTAGTTCACGCCGAGCTTGTACGCTTCGTTGGTCTCATCGAACGGCCGCAGCCCCCGTCCTGACCATTCCCAGTACTGCGAGATGTCCGTGTTGTAGTTGACCACCATCATCAACCGCTTGGCCGGATCGTTGTCCTCGAACAGCCCGCGAAAGATGGGCCGGCCCGCGATGTACGCCTGCGGGAAGTCGTCGAGAGACTTGATCTCGAAAAACGTATGAAAGACCGCATGCGAGGGCGGCAGATCGACGAAGTTCGCTTCCGGCATCACCCGCTTCATGTGCCCAAGGAAGGTCTCCCACCCGCCTCCACCGCCGGCTGACCCGATGCCACCGCCGCCCAGGCCGAAGCCGCCGCCCCGAAACCCGCGCACCTTGAAGTCATCGACGATGACAAAGCCCCCCTTCTGAAGATACGTGCGGAGCGCGACCGCTTCGCGATCGGTCATGGCCCACCAGTCGACCTCAATGATGTACGCGATTGGATACCTGAACAGCTCGGGGTCGTCCAAGGTCAGGGTGTTGACCTCCTCATCGTGCGCGCCGAGGAGGCTGACCTCGTTCATGATCTTCATCAGGTTTCGCTCGGCGACAGGATAGCCGTGCGACCAGGCCGGCCATCCGCCGTACCAATAGCCGTCGGGCGTGGACTCGTAGTTCACGCGAACGAACGTGAAGCGTCCGTCGTACGGAACGTTGGGAAGCATCCGGAACCTGCCGCGACCACCAAACCCGCCGAACCCGCGCCCTTGCGCCAGAATCCGCGGGCTTTGGTCCATCGCAAGGATCGTCAACCCAGACAACAGCGCGGCCAGGGTCAAACGCCGACGAAGGACAGCGCTCGCGAACGTCATAGCAGGGGGGTCCCGTGGCCTACACGTCGATCACGGTTGTACCGGGAGGCGGAGGCGCGGTCTGTTGCCTTCGGCGAAGCGCCACGACCAGCGCGACGCAGGCCGTCCACGTCGGCAACATGTCGGCGACGGGGACGAGTTCCAGCGCAAAAGTGGGAAGGAGCAAGGGGTGAAAGCCGACGATGCGCCACAGCAGGACCATCGCGATGAGATCGATGATGTCGTCTGCGAACGGCCATCCGAGAGGCCCGAGCAGCAGTTGGATGGCGTCGGCCACCACCGCCGTGCCATAGGCCAGCCGCACGCGATTCCGCGTCAGAAACGGCGCCTCAAACATTTGACGCACCCGGCGCCTCCCATCCTAGCCCGGTTGGAACGGTCTCGCCAAGGCCAGGAACCAATAAGCGCAGAGGCTGTTACACTCATCGGGCATGGGAAGTCACCTCGTTGAGTTCCGCATGCCGCCGCTCGGCGCCGGCGTAGAAGCGGCCACCCTCGTCAGATGGCTCAAGCGGTCCGGCGATCCGTTGACCCGCGGCGACGTTATCGCGATCGTCGAGACCGAAGAGGCGACGATCGAGGTTGACGTGCCCGCGAGTGTGTTCGACGACGGGGAGGACGGCTTCGACACGGTCATCGACAGCGTCCACGTCAACCCAGGCGATCGAATCCTCGCAGGCACGGTGCTCGCCTTGATCCGGCGAGATGAACGACACGCACTCGATGAATGGCTCGACCACCCCGCGCAGTACGAGCCGCCAGTTGTCCTCCCCTCGAATCCGGTTTCGTCAGCGAGGCGACGCAACGTATCGCCCATGGCGCAGAAGCTCGCTGCCGATCTTGGCGTCAATCTGGATCTCGTCATCGGCACCGGGCCTGAAGGGGCGATCACCAGCGAGGATGTACAACGCGCGGACGCGGCGCTCGACCGGCGCGCCCCACCGCCCCCACCTCCTCCTCCGCCCGTTCCTCCACCGTCCCCGCGGCCTCTCACAGTGTCGCCCGCGAAGGAGAGCGACCTTCACGCCGCGATCGCCGCGAGTCTTGTCGGATCCAGGCACGACGTCCCGCATGACCACGTCTCCACGACGATCGACATGACGGCCGCCCTCTCCTCGGCGCAGCACCGCAACGTTCCGCCGATCGCGGTTCTGGTCAAAGCAGTGGGCCTCGCTCTCCGCGACGCGCCAGAGCTGAACGGCTACTGGCTCGAAGGCGGATTTCGGAGCGGTGCGGGCATCCATGTTGGGTACTCGTGTCCGTCACGAGGCCGGGGACGCGTGGCGCCCGCGGTGCTCGATGTCGATCGCCTCGATCTCGAGACGCTCGCACAGATGCTGGCCGACTTGGCTACCCGCGCGCAGAGCGGATCGCTCAGAAGCTCGGAGCTATCGAGCCCGACCATCACCGTGATCGATTTCACCGATGAAGGCGTGGACGCCGCCTTCGGAACCGTGTTTCCGCCGCAGGTCGCCCTCGTCGGCTTCGGCAGGATCGCGGAGCGGCCGTGGGTCGTGGCCGGACGCGTCGAAGCACGGCCGCTCTTGACGGCCACTCTGTCGGTCGACCAACGTGCGACCGATGGCCCCCGCGGCGCGCTTCTCCTGGCGGCTATCGACCGTCTCCTGCAGAGACCGGACCAACTCTAGCTCGTCCGATTACAGAGGCGATGGAGCATGACGGCCACTTCGGACATCTGGACGGGTTTCTCAAACGTCGCGGCCGCGCCGAGCTCCCCAAACCGATCGACGTCGGCGCCGGAAATGATCACAACGGGGATATCGGCAATCGCCGGATCCAGCCGTTGCTCCCGGCGGAACGCCCACCCGTCCATGACGGGCATGCGGAGGTCGAGCAGAATGGCCGAGACGTCGCCGGCTTCGCGCAAGCGCATCAGGCCCTCGGCGCCGTTTGTCGCCTCCAACACCGCGAGTCCTTCCGCGCGCAGGAATCGCGCGACCGCACGGCGAACCGCCGCATCATCGTCGATGACGAGAACGGAAGGGAGGCCAGGCACGGCCAAGGCGGCCGGCCGCTAATCGCCCGACGGCACGGGCGCCTTCACGGTGACTTTCACGTGCGCGTTCGTCCAGCAGCACTGAAACCCGCCGCCGCCCTCGCCGGTTGAATCGTTGGCCTGGGCGCGGAGGATGTACTCGCCCGGCTCGGAAAACGTCGCGGTCGCCGTCGTTTTTCCGTTCGCGTCCTTGTCGATGGACGGACGCGCGCGGTCGAATTTCACCGCGCCGGGTCCGCGCAGAAGGCTCCACACGACCGCCAGTGGCGGAGGCGGCGTGAAGCCCGCTGCCGCTGCGGCTGCGGCGGCGGCATCGCCGCCACGCCCGCGCCCGCGGCCTCGTCCCGACTCCGGAACGTTGATCTTGGGGCCTTCATCGCTCGCCCACATCGTCAACGTCAGCGGCATGCCGACCGTTGCGGTGTAGGTCGCCGCAATGGTCTGGGGCGGACCGGTAAAGCCAGGCCCGTCCTCGGCGAACTTCAGGACCGGTGGCGTGTTCTTGTTCGCGGGATCCTCGAAGGGCTCGACGATGTACTCGGGCTTCGTGTGCAGCGTGATCGCGTTCGTCTGGCCGTTGGAGACGATCGTCCAGGTGAGCTTCTTGGTGCCGAAGTCCTTCGGGACCCTGATCACGAACACGCCCCACTGGCGGCCTGTCATGAAGTGCGTCGGCTGTCCCATGTCCGGACCGCCCGGCTCGATCCGATTGTTCGGCCCCAGGGGGATGTCGAACTCCTGCTTCGTGTTGCGATTGAAGTAGCCGACGAGGAGGCCGACGCTCCCGTCCTTGTTGTAGAACCAGCCCTCGAACGCGCCGGTCACGCTCGATCCGCGCTCCCGAATCGCGTTGGACAGCGGGAACGGTGATGGTGTCTGCCCCGTTCCCTGCTGGCCGTGCACCATTGCTCCCCGCGGAAATGCCGCAAACGCCGCAACCGTCCCCGCCAGCAGCACCCCTGTCATCACTCTCCGCACGCCTTGCCCGCCACCCATGCACTTGCCCTTCGCAAAAAGAGGCGCCGTCCTCGAATCGGGAGCGGCGCCTCGGTTGGTTCGAACCAACGCCTGTTCTACTGCTGCCGATCTTCAGTCGTCGTGACGGCCTTCCGCTTCGCCACCTCCGCCTTGAACTCATCGTCGTGGAAGTAGGTGATGTTCAGCCAGGCGTGGCCCATCTCGTCGACTGTGCGGTCGCCCCAGCCGACCCATTGATCCGGATCGGGATTGGACTTGTTGTTCGCGGTGTTGTCGTACCACGCCAGGAAGTGCAGGATCGTGCCCTTCGGTAGCAGCGGCGCCGCATCATCCGCGTAGATGTACATGTTGTGCCAGTTGAAGTTGAAGTCGGTGACCTGGCTGAGCATCTCGCGGCGGCCGTCAGGATACATCGCTTCCATCGACATGCCCTTTCCGCGCAGGTGCATGTGCGCCTGGAAATTCTCGATACGCGCGTTCTCCCTCAGCGTCACGAAGCTCTCGGTCGTCGTCACCCGGTTCGGCGGGATGTCGAGCGCGCGATTGGGAGTGGAGAACGTGTTGAAGAGCGCGAGCACTTCGCGATGCTTCGGCTCCTGCCCTTTCGGATAGAAGTACACGCCGAGCTCCGTATGCGCGATGACCTCTTCGCCGACCGCGTGATAGTGCATCTCCCACACGATCTTCGAGCCCGGCAGCATCAGGCGGCCGGAGTCAGGGCGCATCTCGTCGCCGTTCTTCCCGACAGCCCATTCCATGAAGAGGCCGTCTCCGGCGACGTTCGGATCGTTGGTGAACAGCTCCTTGGGCATGTCTTCGTCCTGCTGGAGCCGGGCGAGCGCGTGGTGCGTGATCTTGCGCGCGTCCTTGCCCACCGGACGAATCTCAATCGCGCGGACCCAACGTGGCTCGGTGAGGCCGGTCGGAACGGACGGCCGCCACCACGCGTCTTGCGCGACCGCGGGCATCGTGTATTCCGGCGACTTGATGATCAGGTCGGGCGGACCGTATTTGGCCGCCAGCGTCCAACCCGTGTCGTCGTTCCAGACCCTCGGCTTCGGCATCTCCTTCGGATCGCCTTTCGGCGCGCCCGCCGCGACCCACGCCATGATGGTGTCGATCTGCTCGTCGCTCAAAGACCGATCGTTCTTGAACTGCTGGATGCCGATGGTCTTGTCGATGTGCCACGGCGGCATCTGCCGCGAGCTGACGCGCTGTGCGATCGAGCGCACCCACGGCCGAGCTTCCTCGTACGTACGTAGCGACATCGGCGCCATGCTGTCGGGCCGATGGCACGACTCGCACTTCGCCTGAAAGATCGGAGCGACGTCCTTCGTGAATGTCACCTGCTTCGGAGCATCGGCCGCTGTTGCACCGCCCGGTACCATCAGTCCTGTCAGTGCCGCAAGCGCCAGCCACCCACCCTTCATTACGGGCTCCTTTCGAGTCACCACTGGTCCGACTTTACTGATCCGACTTTCGCAATGAATCAAACAACAATTTTACACGGAAGCTGGGCCAACCAGGGTGCAAATCGTCTGTCTTATTCGTTCAGACAGCAGGACTTATGGCGCACCGCCCAACGACAATTTGTGACATTCCGCCGACGCGTTCCCCTTTGGACCGATCGAACGCACCTCACCCGCAGCCTAATCGGGCCTGAACGCAAGGAGGACGTTGCCGGGACGGAGCCCGAACGTGCCGTATCCCGAGCTGATATACAGCATCCCTGCCGCGACGACAGGCGCAGGGCCATTCATCGAGCCGCCCCGGGCTTTGACGCCGTTGAGCGTCCGGAAATCGCGGTTCGTGTCGAAGGACCAGATCACGGAGCCGTCGGAGGCGGAATGCGCACGGATCGCGCCGTCGTTCGATGGAGAGAACACAACGCCTGGTATCACCGTCACTGCCGAGAACTGTGCGCCGCTGCACGCACGGCTCGGCCGGCCACACGCGAGCTCGCCCGGCGGTGGCGCCCACCAGACGCGCTGGCCGGTACCAAGATCCACCGCATGCAGGCCGCCAGGCTCCGCGGCGTAGATATCCGCGACCGGCGCATATGCGCGAACGCCGTCCGAGGCCACACCCCACTGAATGCCCCCGAGCCCGCCACCGCCCCCTGCTCGATACCGCCACACCATTTGTCCGCGGCGATCCGGGTCGAGGGCGTACATGACCCCGGACTTCTGCCCGGCAACGATCAACTGCCGCCCGCCCGCCATCGTCGCGAGCGCCGGTGACGCGCCGAAGTCGAAGTCAGGCCCCGCGGTGTCGCCGCAGTTGACCTCGCCCGGCGCGCAGCCGAACACATCGCGTTCGCCCGGCGTCATCTGCTGCGCCCAGCGCAGCGCGCCCGTCTGGAGATCAAGCGCGAGAACGGCGTCGGTTGTCCGTTGCGCGGCGCCGCTGTAGGTATTGCCGACGCCGACGTAGATGGCGCCGCGCTTGACATCAATCGTCGGGGCAGACCAGATCGCCCCGCCCGACGGTCCCCACAACTCACTCCCGTCGGCGTAGATGCGCAGCAGTCCCGGCGGCTGGGCAATCGTGAAGTGTCGCCACACGACCTGACCGTTTCGGGCGTCGAGGGCCACGAGGCTCCCGCGGAACGTGCAGCATCCGTGGCCCGGCGGCCGCCCGCCTTCTTCGTAGGATGACGTCGGCACGTACAACCGGCCGGCGTGGAAGACGGGCGAGCCGGTCAAGCGGACCAACGGATGCTCTTCGACTTTGCGGCTCCACAACAGCTTCCCGGTCGCCGCATCCACGGCGTACGCGTAGCCCGCCTGATCGACGAAAAACGCGGCGTAGGCGGCGCGACGCTGATCGGCGTCGTCCAACCGATCGACGCCTTCGTGCCGGTCGCGCCTGGTGCTCGGCGGGGCAATGGTCACCGATGCCCTGACGCCGGACCGGGCGGCAAACGTCCACACGATGCAGCCGCTTTGCGCGTCCAGTGAATACACGGTCCCGTTCTGGCTGCCGACGAACAGGCGGCCGCCGACGATGGTTGGTTGGGCCCAGGCGGATGCGGCGTCTGGAAATCCGAAAGCCCACTTGAGCTTCAAGCGCGGAACCTGACCGGCCGTGAGGCCTGCGTCACGCTCCAATTGAAAGTGCGTGTTGTCAAGAGCGGGGCTCCAACCATTCCACGCCGGCGACATCAGCGAATCGGAGAGCGGCAGAGGATGGCGGCATCGGCCGGTGCTACCGCCCGTCAGGGATCCACGAGCCGTCCGGCCGGTCAGGAACGTTGCGACGGCACGGCGTTCCGCGCCAGTCAACGCGAGACCCTGATAGCGCATGACGCCGGAGGTCAGCGTGTCGATCACGGCCTGCGGAGCCCGCAGGCCGAGCGCTTCGCGCGACGGCGCACGGCCGTCATCGCCGTCGTGACAGCTCGCGCAGTGCTGGTGGTAGACGACGGCGCCCTCGGACGGCGGCTGCGCTTGGCCCGGCGCTCGAGAAGACGCAATCGCGACGATGAAGACCAGAATCAGGGATGATTTCGCGGTCGAATGAATGCGTGAATTATAATTCGCGGAAAGGACGGCTTCTGCTGCATGCGAGGATTTCTCTTAACGAGCGCCGCGCTGTTTGCCGCGGCGACCGTCGTGGCGTGCATCACCGGCTCGGAGAACGGGCCGATGCCGGTGACCCCTCCTCCAACGACCGAGTCGTTCATGGGGACCGTGCAAGTGGGCGGCAGCGACTCGAACGTCTTCAATGTTCTGTATTCCGGGCAGGTAAGCATCACGCTCACCGCCGCGGGACCGCCGACGACGATCATGATGGGACTCGCCATCGGCCAGCCGGCGGCGGCAGGCAGTCCGGTGTGCACGCCGCTGAACGGCACGGGCGCGACGGTGCAGACCGCGGCCGGCCCGAACCCCCAAATCCAAGGTACGGTGCAGGCCGCCGGCATCTACTGCGTCAAGGTCTCCGACATCGGGCAAGAAACCGCGCCGATTACCTACTCGGTCACCGTCATCCATCCCTAGGCCCAATTAGGACGTCAGGAAGGTAATCAGGCCGCGCAACCGGCCGGATGGTTCAAGTCAACGCTGCTCCTGGTGCGGCCGGGCCACGGTCATCTCCGAGAGGACCTGGCTGTCCACGGAGTACTCCGTGAAGGGCTGGTACATCTCGTCCCAGCTCTGCTCCGACCAGTAGACTTCCTTCTCCGGCGCGGGGTTCCACTTGTTCTTCGGCGAGTTGTCGTAATACCCGATGCCGAGGATCTTGCTGCCGGCGGGGATCTTCAGCGGCTCCTCGAGCTCGTACTGAATCTGCCAGTTGAAATCGAACTTCGGGACGTCGAGGATCGTCCGCTCGCGGCCATCGGGATACACGACCACCCACTTGAGGCTCTTGCCGCGAAGGTGCATGTGCGGCGACATCGCATACAGCGTGATGTCCTCGGTCACCGGCGTGATCCCCGTCAACGACCAGCTCTCGACATATGGCGGGATGTTCGGCGTCTTGTTCCGCCGCCGGGTGGTCCCCTCATCAGCGGTGTACTCGACCTCCTTGCCTTCAGCCCTATACAGGGACAACCCGCCCTTCGTCGTCGCCAACGGATCGCCCGCCTGGCGGATCAGCAGCTCGTGCGTCACGGGAACCCTGTTGAACCAGATGCCGAGCCGCGTCCGATCTTTTTCCGGCTTGCCCGTCGGGTTGTAGTGCAGCTGCCAGTTGAGGTACTTGCCGGCGGGAATTCGTTTGCCGACATCCGGCCGGTGCGAGTCGAGACCACGGCCGGGCACCCACGACAGAAGCTTGTTCGCTCCAGGCAACGCCGTTTCGTCCGCGCGGCCTGCGATACCCTGCCCGCGGTCGGTGGACGGCTTGCCGTCGGGCATGATCAGACGGCCGTCGACGATCCTGGCGCCTTCCGGTATGTCGACGACGAAGATGCCCGCATGGTGCAGGACGGCACGGTTGCCGGGACGAATCTCGAGCGTCTCGGCAAACCGGTCTTCCTTGAACGGCACCGGCGAGTAGAACATCTGCACGCCGAGCTCGCCCTCGGCGGGAATGTTGAATTCGACCGGCATTTCGAGGACGACGTCCGGCTCGCGGCCAGCCGTCCAACCTTCGGCAAACGTGGGCGCGGGCGGCAGATCGGCGTCGTTTCCCTTCGGCGCGCCGCCGTCGACCCACCGGACAATCGTATCGATCTGATCTTTCGACAGGCTTCGATCATTCCGCATCTTCAGCGTGTGCTCGGGATCGGCGCCCCAGGGGGGCATCTCGCGCGAGGCGACCTTTGTCTTGATGACGCGCGCCCACGGACGCACGTCTTCGTACGACAGGAACGTCATCGGCGCCACTTCGCCGGCACGGTGGCACGTCGTGCACTTCGAGTACATGATCGGCGCGACGTCTTTCGTAAAGGTGGGGACGGCGGCGGGGGCGGTCTGCACGCGAACCAGCGTCGCGGCGGTAATGGCAAGGGTCCCGACCAGGACAGGCACAACTCGCATCATGAGTCACTCTCTCCGCGAACCTCACGGACTCGGCTCGGCACGCCACGGCCGCGGCGGTCGCACGCGACCCACCTTACGCAAAAACGGCCCCAGTCTAGCCTACTTCTCGGCCCCCGCCACACAGCCCGCGCTGACCATTGTCACGGACGTGATGTTCAGACGGCTGACGGGATCGGCCCTGATATACAGGCCCTTGACGACGACCGTGTGCCCCTTGTGAGCGGGCAGGTTGAACTCGGAGACGCCAATCAGCTTGAACTGCCCCTTGCCGGCGGGCGGCGCCGCCGGCAGGTCCTTCGCCGGCGGCGCGTTCGCGGAGCTCGGCGCGGGGTCGGTTGCGCTCGTCAACATCCAGGTGCCCGGCATCGTCTCGCGAAGGCAGCCGGTCACGCTGACGATGTCGATCTTCTTCGGCGCGCCTGCCTGCAAGAGCGCCGCGGTGACGAGCAGCGCCAACATACTCAATGCGGGGGCCCCTACCCCGGCCCGGGCCGTATGATACGCCAGTGTCGCAAACGGCGCGGAGCGCGAAATTCGTCCGATGCGCGCGAGGGGCGTTTGGCGCTCTTGCCGTCGCGGCAACTGTGACCCCTCGACCGGCGCTCGCGCACGACCTCGAGCGCACCAGCGTATCGCTGAGGTTCGCGCCCGACGGCTCGTTCGTGCTGGATGTGTCCAACGACCCGGGATGGCTGACGCTTCGGCTCCAATCGGTCCCCGGACCGTTCGACGATCGCGTCGTGGTGTTCGTCGACGGTCACGAGATCCGGCCGACATCTGTTGAGTACCTGCCTCCGCCCGCGGGAAGAGCCGCGACATCTACTGGCGCGGTCGCGACCTACCGCCTCCGCGGACAGCTGCCGCTCGATGCGCACACGCTGCGCTGGTACTACGGGCTGGTCATCGATCCGTATCCGCTGACGGTCCGCCGCGCCGACGGGCGGATTGTCGTGGAGGAAGTGGCGGGCGACGCCTGGAGCCGCGAGATCGATCTGAGCGGCCAGTTCACGCGAACCGCTTACTGGCCTGTCGTCCTCATCGCCGGGTTGCTCGTCGCTGGTGTGATGGTGCGCCTTCGCTCCGCCGGCCGTTAGCCATCAGCGATTGGCAATCTCGTGTTGTGTCGCCCCCGTCCCGGCCGGTACAAACTTCTGCAG
>DATKHR010000151.1:0-2506 GCA_035510155.1 Vicinamibacterales bacterium | reverse complement strand
GCGGCCGCGTGTTCGGCCAGCCCAGTGGACCTCAGCATCGGATGCAGCGGACGAAATTAGAAATTCCCTTTGGACATGCATTCGATAGTGATGGGGTATCGTCGTCCAAAAGCGCTACGCGCGTCGGCGGTCCGTCCATCTTCGATCAGCCGCCGAGGAGTGCGCCGTACTCGGGGTGTCGGGCGGGTAGGAGGACATGAAACGGCACTTCGCGATCACTCTTTTCCCATCGCGTCGCAACGCTTCGAAGACGCGATGCGCCAATCGCGATCCGGACCCTTCGCCGGCCGCCGCTGGGGCTGGCTCGAGCGCGCCTCGCGCGTGAGGAAGGCGCCGACGACCTGCTGGGGTCTTTCCCCAATCTGAAGCGGCGTTCGAAGCCGTCGATTCGTGGTCCGCCGTCGCTCGCGCCCGAGAGGTCGGTAAAGACCATGCCTTCAAGCGGGTGAACGATGAGGCGACCAATCACCGTTTTGGCGGATGATCGGATCGCGATTCAATGGGGCAAGCCCGGGTGGGATTCCCGCACGCCTTGCGCGGAACGGCGTACGCACCGCGATAATCACGTTCGCAAGTCACGAAACCAATGCACCGATCCTGACGCCGCACATTCCCGCGATGATCGCGGTCGCGATGATGGCGCTCATCGCGACGCAGACACGCCAAAGGCGATCGGCGTTACGTTGATCGACACCGTGTGCGATCAGCACCACTCTCAGCCCTGAAGCAAGGTGGCTCAGGACGAAGAAGGCGCCGAGCGCGTAGTGAGGCAGCAGACGGATATTCCATGCGTCATGAATGAGCCCAGTCGGGGCTCCGGTCATGAAATTCCAATCCGTCGGTATGCCGAGGAAGCTTCGCGCGTAGATGAAGACCGAATTCATGTGACCGAGAATGTACACTGAGAGATAGGCTCCCGAAGCGACCTGATAGGTCCGCTGGAAATCATGCGCTGCGGCGCTCCAGCGCCATGCCAGAAAGAGGCCGGTACCGGTCTGGAAAAGCATGGCCGCCACCAACAACGGTTCACCTACGGCAGAGCGATAAACCACGCGTCCGATCTTCATAACGGCTGCATGCGCATCCGGCCCTATCAAGCCGAACAGATGATTGATGAGATGAAACACCACATATAAGCTGAGGACCGCGGCCGTTACCCCGTGGACAACGCGCCAACCCCCGACTGCAGGCACAGCTGCAGCGACCGGCTCTCGGGCAGACTGCGACCAGATCGCGATTGCGAGCCAAATCGCGCACCAGACGACCTCGTCGGGAATAGGGCTTTTGATCATGGCCTGGACAACGCCGAGAAAGACATAGAGCGTTGGCGACGCAACGCTGGCATAGGCGAGGCGTCTTGAACCGGGAGCGGACGTGGGACGACAAGCCAGAGCGATCCCAAGAAACGGCACGACGAACGCAACGACCAGGATGAAGGTCGCGCTGGCGATTGCGAACGGTGGCGGGCTTACGGCCTGCGTGCCGACGATGGCATGAAAAGCATTGAGCAGAAATGGATAACAAATCGCCGCCGCTGCGGGAACCAGAGCCAAATAGTCAGAGCGCTTCTCAAGAAGCTTTCTGTCATTCTGCGGGCGAACGAATGCTTCCATCATAAACCTATATCGCTCACGGACGAACGCGAATGATCGGCTTCCCCGTGATCCGCTTGGCCTTGATCCGCTCGGTCGGGTTCAAGGCGGCGACCGCATCGTCGAGGGTCGCGATGTTGCCGATGTTCGTCCGCAGTCGTCCGTCACGCAACCGCTGGACGATCTCACTCAGTTGGGCACGATCGGACTCGACAACGAAGTCGACCGCCAGGCCGTCGGCGGGCCGCGCCTCGGTCGGCCCGACGATGGACACCAGTGTTCCTCCGGCTCGAACCAGGCCTGCGGACCGCTTCTGGATGTCGCCGCCGATGACATCGAACACCAGATCGACGCCGCCGACGTCTTCCAGCGCTTCGTTGTCGAGGTCGACGAACTCTTGCGCGCCGAAGTCGAGCGCCTTCTGACGGTCGGCCGCGCGTCCGGTGCCGATGACGTAGGCGCCAGCCTCACGTGCGAGCTGGGTTACCATCGTCCCGACTGCGCCTGCCGCGCCGTGCGCGAGGACGCTCTGCCCCGCCTGAAGGTAGCCGTGCTGGAACAGTCCCTGCCACGCGGTGAGGCCCGAGATTGGCAGGCTCGCGCCCACCGCGAAGTCGACGTCGCCCGGGAGCGGCGCGAGGTTGCGTGCCTCGATGGCAACATACTCCGCCAAGGTGCCGTCGCGATACCAGTCGGCGAGGCCGAACACTCGCTGTCCTACCGACAGTCCCGTCGTGCCGTAGCCGAGAGCGGTGACCACTCCCGCCAGCTCGTGGCCGGGGATCGACGGTGTTCGGTCACGGTCGCGGCGATTGGTCCAGGTCGAGGGCCACTCCATCTCAGTCGGGACGAATCCCGACGCATGAACCTGAATGATGACGTCGTTTATCGCTGCCGGCGGCTCGGGCCGCTCG
>DATKHR010000150.1:0-8588 GCA_035510155.1 Vicinamibacterales bacterium | reverse complement strand
GGCGACTTTTCCTTGTTGTCGGGCCTTCTCCACAACGCCGATGAAGACGTCCTCGAGAGAAAAGGTCACGTCTCTGGCAGAGAGCACACGAATGCCATGACGGGCGAGCCGTGACGTCGTTCGCTCGATCCCGCGAATCGGCGTATCGTCCGAGATGACGTGCAGCCGATCGCCAAAGAGTGAAATGCGCCAGCGATCGAGATCCTGCTTGAGCACGTCCGCGGCGAATTGAGGCTTGTCGACGGATAATTCGAGAAGGGTCCCTTCCTGCCGGCCCTTGATCTCGCCGGGTGTGCCTTCCGCGACCAGTTCACCCGCCACCATGAAGCCGATGCGATTGCACTGCTCGGCTTCCTCGAGATAGTGCGTGGTGACAAGGATCGCCGTGCCGAGATCGGCGAGGTGATTGATGACCTTCCAGAACGCTCGGCGGGCGAGCGGATCCACGCCGGATGTGGGCTCGTCCAAGAAGAGGATGCTGGGCTCGTGCATGATGGCGGCGCCGAGAGCGACGCGCTGCTTCCACCCCCCCGGCAGACTCCCGGTTACCAGCTTCTCCTTGCCTTCAAGTCCCGCGAACGACAAGGCCCAATGACGCCTGGCCGCGCGCTCGGAGTCGGGAACGCCATAGACGCCAGCAAAGAACGCCAGGTTTTCTTCGATGCTCAGATCGTCATACAGCGAGAATTTCTGGGACATGTACCCGAGTTGCTGGCGGACGGCCTGCGAGCGCAGGCTGCCGGTCTCCCCCGCGAGTTGCATCTGACCCGAGGTTGGAGCGAGGAGTCCGCACAGCATCTTGATCGTGGTGGTCTTGCCGGCGCCGTTGGCGCCGAGCAGGCCGTAGACCTCGCCGTACTTGATGTGAATGTTGACGTCCTTCACAGCGGTGAAGGACCCGAAGTGCTTCGTGAGGTTCGTTGCACCAATGGCGATGCGTCCGCGAAGGTGCTCGTTGTCATGGTCGCCGGGAAAGGCTTCCGATCGGGTGTCGTCTCCCAGGGCTCGCAGCGTAGCGACGAACGTGTTCTCGAGTGTCGGTTGGCCCACCTGAATGTGCGGGATAGCCATACCCTTGCTGCGGAACAGGGTTTCGACGGCCGACCGCGCGACGACCGGGTCCGCGACGAGCACATCGAGGCGGTCGCCGAACCGCTGCACGTCCTTGATGTCCGTCGTTTCGCGCGCTTCGCCACTTAGCAACTGCTCGGCGATGGCCAGGTCCGGGGTCCGCAGTTCCAATCGTTGAGCGCTGATGGTCTGCTTGATGTGTGCGGGCGCGCCGACCCGGTGCAACACGCCCTGGTGCATCAGCGCCACGCGATGGCAGCGTTCGGCTTCGTCCAGATACGGTGTCGCGACAACGACCGTGAGACCATCGCCCGCGAGATGAGCGAGCACATCCCAGAACTCCCGGCGAGAGACCGGGTCGACGCCGGTCGTCGGCTCGTCAAGCAGCAACACGCGCGGCTGGGGTACCAGCGCACAGGCCAGGGCGAGCTTTTGCTTCATGCCACCACTGAGCCGGCCAGCGAGCCGGTCCTGAAAGCGCAGCATGTCGAACAGCTCGAGATAGCGGGTCGCCCGGCTCGCGATGTCCCTCGGCGGCACGCTGCGCAGATCGCCGACGTACCGGATGTTTTCCTTGACGGTCAGTTCCGGGTAGAGGCTGAAGGCCTGCGTGAGGTAGCCGGTCTGCGATCGCATCTGTCGCGCAGGATGACCAAAGATCTCTGCGACACCAGACGTGGGCTCCATCACCCCGGCGAGGATCTGGAACGTCGTCGTTTTTCCGGCACCGTCAGGTCCGATGAGGCCGAAGATCTCACCATGCCTGATGTCGAGATCGATGCCGCGCACTGCTTGGATGTCGCCGTACTTCTTGGCTAAGCCGACGACTCGAACCGCCGCCGTCCTCGGCGATACATCGGAAGTCACCGACGAGAGAGTTGCCGCGGTCGTCATCGGTGTCCCCGTCGCTTCGGCCAGGTGTCGCCGCTGACGAGAACCTCGCCCTCAGACGGCATGCCGGGTTTTGCGTACCCGAAGCCCCCTTTCAGTTGGAGCTTCACTCCCACGACCTGTCGGACGCGATCGTCGCGGAAGTACGTGTTCTCGGGTGTAAAGGTCGCCTGCGGATCGATGCGGGACACGTACGCATCGAGTGCCTGAGTGATGTTCGAGTCCAGATAGACATGGGCCGCTTGCCCGATCTTGACCCTGCCGATTTCACCCTCTGGCACAAAGCCCCGAAGGTAGACCTTGGCGAGATCGAGGAGCGTCACGATTGGCGTGCCGGCCTGAATGACCTCGCCCGGCTCGGCGGCTCGAGTAATAACGGTGCCGGCAAACGGCGCGACCACGGTCAAGTCCTGGCGATTGGCGTCGGCCTCGGCCAACTGAAACCGCGCCTGCTCCGCGCTGGCGACGCTAGTTGCGATTTCCGCCTGCTGCTGGATCAACTGCTGCCGGACTGCGGCGACCTGCGACTGACGAATGCCCGGATTGGACAGACTGGCCTTGGCGGTGGTGAGCGCGGCACGTGCCGCCTCGACGCGCCGCTTCGCGCCCGCGACCGCCGCCTCCTGCTGATCGGCCGTCGCAACGGACAAGCGACCTTGGCGTTCCGAGACGGCGCCGGTCGTGACCAAATGTGTATAGGCGTCTTTGTCGAACAGCGCGAGCTTGAGCGACGCCTCCTGCCGCGCACGGTCGGCCTCGGCTGCGGTGAGCTCCGCCTCGGCTTGCGCAACCCGCCCCTGCGAATCGTTCTCCGACTGGTCGAATGCAAGCTGTGTCTGCTTCAGTTGTTCTTCGAGAACAGCCACTTGCGCCCGCGCCGACGCGGTCCTTGCCTCGGCGGCAGTCAAGGCGGCCTGCGCCTGATCGTGACGAGACTGAACCTGACGATCATCGAGCACGGCGATCACATCGCCGGCCTTAAGGTCATCGCCCTCGCGAACGCGAATCTCCAGAATGCGGCCCGCGACCTTGGCCGCTACGGCCGAGTCATCGCCTTCGACGCGGCCGGTCAGCTCGACGATCCTGGACGGGGTGGACGGTGCAAAGAACAGTCGCCAGACCACAAGTCCGACGATCGCGAGAGCGGCAACCGCGATCAATGGCGCGATTTTCTTGCTGGACGTTGTCTGGCTGGAGTCTGACGCAAGTGCTGCTCGTTCATCTGCCATTCTGGTCTCCCAAGTCTCCCGACACCTGCGAGCACTGTGGACCTCTGGGTCCATTTACGCGCCTGTCTAGGAGACGCCGTTCCGGACCCCACGGCCACCACAGGGCAACGATTGAGCCACGTGCATGTGAGGGATCGGTCGGTCGAATCTCGCGATTTATGGAGCCATTCACGCTTCGCTTTGTTGCGAGCCCGTCGGAGTGTCTGTGCAGTCGCGGACACTATGCGTGCGCTTGCGCAGAGCCGGGAACTGATCGCAGAGGCGGGACCTGATTACGAGTACGCGGGTTCTTCGATCTCGTATTTCCGCAAGCGCCCGTACAACTGGGTTCGCGACACTCCCAGGCGCTGGGCGGCCTTGGACTTGTTCCATCCGGACTCGCGCATCACCTGCTCGATCGTCTCGCGCTCGACGACGTTCAAGTCAGTTGTAGTCGATGACGGTAAGGGCTTTTCAGCATGGAGGGACAGGTGCTGTGCTGAGATCAGACCCCCTTCGCAGAGAATCGCCGCGCGCTCGAGCGCGTTGCGGAGCTCTCGAACGTTGCCCGGCCAATCGTGACCGAGCAACGCGTCCTTCGCGTCGCGGGTCAAGCCGGCCGGCGGTCGACCGAACGACTTGCCGATGTCCTGCAGGAACGCCTCGCCGAGCAGCAGAATGTCCGCTTTTCGATCACGGAGCGGCGGAATCCGAATATCGAACACCTGCAACCGGTAGTACAGGTCTTCCCGGAAATCGCCGCGCTCGACGGCCTTTCGCAGATCGCGGTTCGTGGCGGCGATCACCCGGATATTCGCCGTCTGCAGCCGGGTTCCTCCCAGGCGCTGAAACTCCCGCTCCTGGAGCACGCGAAGGAATTTCGCCTGGGCCGACGGGCTCATCTCGCTCACTTCGTCGAGAAGCAACACGCCGCCCGATGCCAGCTCGATCTGGCCCGGCTTGGATTGCTGGGCGCCAGTGAACGCGCCGCGCTCGTAGCCGAACAGCTCTGACTCGAGCAGTTGTTCCGGCAGCGCGGCGCAATTCAAGGCAATGAACGGTCCGCCACTCCTGCCGGAGGCACGGTGAATCAATCGCGCGACGACTTCCTTTCCGGTGCCTGATTCGCCGATCAACAGAACGGTCGTGTCGGTGGGCGCGACCTGGGTCGCTTTCTTGAGAACGTCTTTCCACTCAGCGGACTGCCCCACTGCGCGTCCGTGACCCGCCTTCAAATCGAGCTCTTCGGCGAGCGACCGCACACGCAATTCGAGTCTCTCGGCGCGTGCGTGAGCCTCCGCCACCTGGCGCGCCGCCTTCGCGAGCTGCTCGTGGGAGACGGCGAGCGCGACGTGGTCGGCAAGGCGCCGTGCGATTGGTACATCGTCGGCACTGAAAGCGGTCGGCCGCTTCGACCAGAATTGCAACGCCATCACCTGATCACGGGCGGAGGTATGCACTGACAGAAATGAACGATACCCAGCGGTCACGACTCGACTGTGAAAGTCCGCTGGCTCGGCAACCGGCAAGGCCTGCTGGCGCAGGTCATCGATGACGATGATGGCAAACGCATCGGAAGCCTTCTGCACCCCGCAATCAGCCAACTTCATCAGGGTGACGCGAGGAAAGTCCGGGTCCGACGCCGCCTGGATGACGACTTCGCCGTCTCGGTCGTTGAACGACATCGTCAAGAGGTCGTGAGGCAACACCTTGCTGGCGATCTCTGACACGCGCGGGAAGACGGTGCGGATGTCCAGGACGCCGGCGATGGCCTGAAGCAGCTCTACCGAGCTCTCGAGGTTCGCCGCGCGATCGCGCTCGAGTGCGGCGCGACGGGCGGCTTCCGCCAGCCGCTGGTGGGATACCGCGATCGCCACATAGTCGGCGAGACGCTGGGCAAGTGTGAGCTCCTCCTGACCATAGGCGTCGCGCCGGCGCGACAGCAGAGCCAGGACGCCGACGAGCGTGCCATTGACCTGCACAGGTACACGCAAGCCACACTGAAAGCCTCGGTCGCGACCGACTCCGTCGACGAAGACGCGAGGAACCGACGGATCACGGAGTGCGCAGTGCTCACCAGGACACACGACCTCGGGCTCTCCTGGCCATGTGCTTGCGTAGAGGCGGAAGTGCGCGCCATCCTCCGTCAGCAGCGCGAGGTCCGCCTCATCGTGAGGAATGACACGCGCGGCAACCACGCTCAGCCGCTGAAAGATGTCGCGAACGTCGAGCACACCGGCAAGCGTGGACAACAGTTCGTGGAACACATCGATGCGACCGGCAGCTTCCCGTCCCACTCCAGAGTCCGTGTCCGTAGCCACTGCAAAGCTCATCTTTCGTCTCCATGAATCGAGGCCCGACGAGGCCCGCGCCATTGCGTCTCCGCGAACTATCCTTTGGTCAATGCCAACCTGATCTGCCCTGCATGGAAGCCGGCGTGGGTCGTTCTCGTCTGCAGCACGGAGAGACGATTGCGCAAGGGCGCTTTCGCAAAGTCTTCATCCGAGACCGCGTTGTGCTTCTTCAACCACTCCTCTGGCGGCAACGCGGCCATGGCCGCGGTCAATCGCGCATTGACCTCCGACCATGCCCGACGCACGGCCTCCGGCGCAACGCGGTCCGACGTGACGCGATCGGCGTTGATCAAGAAGTCATCATCGAGCTCAGGATGCAGTCGTTCACCGAGACCCAGCATCGGCAGCAGGCGATCGTGGACCGCCGTCAGATGGCCCATCAGGTAGAAGACGCGATTTCTCCCTGGCGCCACTTCCCGTTGCAGTTCGTCATCGCTCATCGACGAGAACATCTGGTCGAGCTGCGCGATAACGAGCTTCCATGCACGGAGTGCGGTGTTCGTATAAAGCGCTTCCGTCATCGCGTTGCCTGCGGTGTTGGATCTCATTGATTCGCTATTCGCGGGCTCGCTTGCGCGTCGGTTTCTCCCCCCGTGGTATTTTTGATGACGGTCGTCATGTAACTATATATGACGCATATCATGTCTGTTGTCAAGCGGCATGGAAAGGAGATTCGATCGCGAGAGAGCGCGAACTTCTCTTGATCCAGTCGTGAGATGCCGTAGCGAGACCGCAGTCGCAGCCGGAAGGTTCTCGGTCGAAGTGATTCCCGTTCACACGCCCGACGGCATCGTCGACGCCGACGGCTGCCTGCGGCCACAGACGACGCTCGAAGCGTCAGTTACCGCGCAAACGTCGTCGCCGCCGCGTCGAGGATTTCGTTCGATAGCGTTGGATCGTCCACGGCGCGCGCAAGCATGAGGGCGCCCACAAGACCAACCATCGTCGCCAATGCTTTTTGACGTCGAGCCGCCGCTCGACCTGGGAGGAGTTCCTGCAACTCTTTGATGCGAAGCCGGAGTCCGTCGGTGAAAGCGCGACGCACGGAACGCGGCTGCCGCACGACATCTGATCCAAGCGCGGCGAACAAACAGCCGTGTCCGGCATCCTCACGATGACGCGGCGTGAGGTACTTGCGAACCACCTCGGCGAAGGTCGGATTCGGGGTACCAGTCATCCTCTGGGGCCATCCCTCGCGACCGAGCACGCGCGCCGTGATCTCGGCGGCCAGGTCCTCTTTCGACCCGAAGTGACCATAGAAGCCGCCGTGCGTGAGGCCGGCCTGCTTCATGATGTCGGCTACGCCGATGCCATCGAATCCCCGCTCACGAAAAAGCGTCCCAGCCACGTCCAAGATCTTCTCGCGGTGAGCCGCCGCCTGTTCGCGCGTCACTCTCACGGATGCACCCCTTTCCGAATCCACTTGACATTATACATGACACACGTCATATATACATATACATGACGACCATCATCCAAATGGTCGAGGGAGCGGACGGCTATGACGGCCACCACACGGCGACGAACCTACTGGACGGTGGCGGGGATCTTTCTCGTCACCCTAGCGATCGGACTGCTCGCGACCACTCATGGGAAAGCAGCGACCAAGCCCGCTCCTCCGCCTCCGCCAGAGGTCAGCGTCATGCATCTCGCCGGCGAGGATGTGGCCACCTATCGCGAATATCCCGCCCGCACCTACGCCCGCGACCTCGTTGAAGTCCGAGGACGTGTGGATGGCTACGTCGATCGGCGCACGTTCGACATCGGATCGGATGTGCGCGCCGGACAGGTGCTGTACGTCCTCGACCTGCGGCCGTACGAGGCGGAGGTCGAGCGCGCGCACGGCGCGCTCGCGCAGGCGACGGCGGACATCGTGCAAGCCGAGGCGGCGCTCTTGAAGGCGCGGCAGGATGTCGAGCGCCTCGAACCGTTGGTCAAGGAAGAAGCGGCGCCGAGGCAAGACCTCGACAACGCTCTCGCGGCTCGTCAAGCCGGCGAAGCGGCGGTCGTCGCGCGCAAAGCGACGGTCGACGCGAACCGCGCCATTCTCCGTAGCGCCGAGTTGAATCTGGAATACGCGACGATTCGTGCGCCGATCAGCGGACGCGTCGGCGAGAGCCTGCTGCAGGTCGGGGGCCTCGTCACCAAGACCTCGCCGCAACCGCTGACGACGATCGTACCGCTCGATCCCGTCTGGGTACGGTTCCAGGTCAGCGAGGCCGAACTACCGCTATTCCAGCCCGGCAGGCGCGGGTCGCTGGCGATCGAGTTGGTTCTGAGCGACGGGAGCGTGCCCGCGGTTCAGGGTCACATCGAAAACACGCTGAATGGCGTCAACACCAAGACCGGCACTCTCGAAGTGCAGGCGACGTTTCGCAATCAGGATCATTCGGTTCTGCCCGGGCAGTTCGTGCGTGTCCGCGTGCGCACCGCCGAGCGGCGGCAGGCGGTGCTCGTGCCACAACGCGCGGTTCAAGAACTGCAGGGACAGCAGTCGGTCCTGACCGTCGCCGCCGACAACATCGTCCAAACGCGCGCCGTCGTCACCGGCGACCGCGTCGACCAGCGATGGATCGTCGAGCAAGGTCTCAAGGCCGGTGACGTGATCGTCGTCGACGGACTTCAGAAGGTGCGCTCTGGAACGCGCGTGACGCCGCGCGTTTCATCAGCGTCGACGCGAGCGAATGGACGGTGACCCATGGCCAAGTTCTTCATCGATCGACCTATCTTCGCGATCGTTATCGCCATCGTCACCGTGATCCTCGGCGCCGCCGCGGTTCCGAACCTGCCGATCGCGACCTACCCGGAGGTCGTGCCCCCGGTCGTCCAAATCACAGCGAACTTCCGCGGGGCGAACGCGCAGGATCTCGAGCGCACGGTCGCGCAGCCCATCGAGCAGCAGCTGGTCGCGCTCGACGGCATGCTCTATTTTTTCTCGCGCAGCTCGAACGACGGCGTCCTCACCGTCGACGTCACGTTCGATCTCGGCACGAACGTCGACACTGCCGTGGTGCAGACACAGAACCGCGTCAGCCTGGCGCTGCCAGCGCTGCCATCCGAGGTT
>DATKHR010000149.1:0-33546 GCA_035510155.1 Vicinamibacterales bacterium | reverse complement strand
CTTCAGGACCTTGCCGTTCCAGTCGACGAGATGGGCATTGTCGGTTTTCTGTTCCGCGATCCACAGCCCCTCGGGCGCCACGGAGATCGCATTGGGATAGCCTTCCGGGCTCTTGAAAAGCGGCGTCGTCTTGACCTTGCGGACCGGCATGTCCTGCTCGCCCCGTCCCTCGCCGGGCGCGGCCCCGCGCTGACCGGATGGCGTCTGTCCGGCTTGTGGCAGTGCGTCGAGGGTCCGAGCTCCCACTGCTCCGGCGCCGAGGACTCCGAGAAAGGCTCGTCTCGTGGTCATGCGTCCCTCCTTGTGCCGACTCTAATATAGTCATTTCTTGTCATGGCGCTTGTGAACCTTGAAGCGTGGCCAGGGGCGCCATTGGAGACGTGGAAGGACACGCGCGACACCATCCATATGTGGACGCAGGTTGCCGGCAGGATCCTCGCGCCACGCTCCTGGAGTTTCTCCAGAGTACGACGCACCCGCGCCGGGCCGGCCGATGGGATCGGCAGAATCTGGAACGGTCCTGACCGCGAACTCTCGCGTATCGACTATTCGAGCACGGTCTGCCTGCCCGTGTCACAGGTCTCATCCAGCCGGCGCTGCACCGAGATCCGATCGAGCCCATCGAGTTGCAGGCTCGAGAAGATCTTGATGTGCGCATCGAGCTCGCGGTACGCGAGCTCGAACGCGGTGAGCCTTGCCTCGTCGCTCCCTTCGGCTGCGGCGGGATCAGCGACGCTCCAGTGGGCCGTCATCGGCTGACCAGGCCAGACCGGACAGACTTCTTTCGCGGTGTTGTCGCAGACCGTGACGACGAAATCGATCGGCGGCGTTCCGGGGGTCGCGAACTCGTCCCAACTCTTGCTCCGCAGTGTCGCGGTTGGGAGGTGCATGCGACGCAGGATTTCCAATGCCAGCGGATGAACCTGCCCTTTCGGACGACTGCCCGCGCTGAAAGCTCGAAACCGTCCCTTGCCCTGATAGTTCAGCAGCGCTTCCGCCATGATGCTGCGAGCGGAATTGCCCGTGCAGAGGAACAACACGTTATAGGGACGTTCGCTCATGGCCCGCTCCATTGACGGGATCGACGGTCGAACAGCAGCTGGCGTCACAGCAGGCGCGCGGCTTGCGCGCGCGGATGAACGCGCTCGCGACGCGGCCTTCGACTTCTCGCGCCAACCGATCCACATCGAGGCCGCCCTCGGTCAGAAAGGCGCGCGCGTCCTCGATCCGATAGATGCGCCAGGGCTCCAGCTGCACGTCGATGAATCCTGCGGCCCGCAACTTCGACGCATAATCACGCTCCTCGAGCGCCCCGGCGACGCAGCCGACCCACAGTTCCATGCTGCGCCGCACCTCAGCGGGGACCGGGCCGCGAACGATGACATCGGAGACGGCCAACCGCCCGCCCGGCTTCAGAACGCGATAGGCTTCACGGAGCACGGCGTCCTTGTCAGTCGACAGATTGATCACACAGTTGGAGATGATGACGTCGACCGCGTTGTCGGGCATCGGGATGCGCTCGATGGTGCCCTGGAGGAACTCGACGTTGGTGGCGCCGGCCCTGCGCTGGTTCTCGCGCGCCAGGGCGAGCATCTCGTCGGTCATGTCGAGACCGTAGACCTTCCCCGTCGGCCCCACGCGCCTCGCGGAGAGCAGGACGTCAATGCCCCCGCCAGAGCCGAGATCCAGCACGGTCTGGCCAGGTTCGAGTTGAGCCAGCGCTGTGGGATTGCCGCACCCGAGGGACACGGCCACGGCGCCTGACGGCACGAGGCTCGTCTCGGCGTTGGAGTACAGGGCAGAGGTGATGGGGTCGCCGCAGCCGCACGCCGTCGGCCCGCAGCAGCCGGTCCGGCCGGCCGTCTTCGCGATCTCTCCGTACTTCTCTCGAACCGCGGCTTGCACGTCGAGGTCCGTCATTGTGGGGACTCCCATCTGTATACGCGCAGACGCATATAGGCAAATCTTAAAGACGCATGCTATATTTGTCAAGACACATATAAAGACGCCTGTAAAGAGACTCGCCCTCATACGGACGCACATGGACAAAGCGCTCTTGGAAACGGAAAAGCTGTTGAAGGCCCTGGCCGACGTGACCCGATTGCGTATTCTGGGGCTTCTGTTGACGGGCGAGGTGTGCGTCTGCCACATCCATGAGAGCCTGCGGATCTCGCAGCCGAAAGCATCACGGCACCTCGCTTACCTGCGGCGCGCCGGTCTCGTGGCGACGCGCCGTGACGGACTCTGGGTCCACTACCGGCTTGCCGATCCCCGCGACCCCGTGCTGCGCACGATTCGTGACGCCGTCTCGCATGCGCTTGGACATGTCGAGGCTATACGGCGCGACGCGGAGCGCCTTCGAAAGAAAACGGGCTGCTGCCTGCCTGCCTCGAGCGAGGTGCGTCTCGCGTGCTGCGGCGAGGCGGACCTTGTTGACGCGATCCCGTTCGTGGCGAAGTGAGGCCAGTCATGCCGGTGACGCTTGGGGCTGCGCGCCCCGAGGAAATGACGACCGTCCTGCGGCTGCTTGAAGCGAATGGACTGCCGACCGCGGGGCTGAGCGATCACTGGAACACCACCACGGTCGCGCGCGACGCGGGGCGCATCGTGGGAAGCGCCGCGTTGGAGCTGTATCCAGATGGGGCGCTGCTTCGTTCCGTCGCCGTCGAACCGTCGATGCACGGCCGCGGCCTGGGGCGCGAGCTGGTCACGGCAGCGCTGGACATGGCAAGAGAGCGCGGCGTCGAGGCCATCTACCTGCTGACGACGACGGCAGAGGCGTTCTTTCGGAGATTCGGATTCAGCCGTATCACGCGAGCGGAGGTTCCCACCCTCGTCCAGAAATCGGTAGAATTCACGTCGGCCTGCCCGTCGAGCGCGGTGGTCATGCGAAAGGTACTCGTGCGAGACACACGTCGAACTGATGATCTGGAGGAAACGCATGCGAGGTCGACTCAGTAAAACAGCCGCAGCCTGTGCGCTGGCGATTGCGTGTTTCGCGAGCGCCCCGAACGCACAAAACCCGACTCCGGCGACTCAGGCAGCGCCGCCCCCGGCCGTCAGCACGGCGGTCGCTTCCCCGACTTACATCTCGATTCCGTTGGAAATCACGGTCAACCGCCCCGCCGCGGAAGTGTGGAAGCGCGTCGGCAAGTTCTGCGACATCGGCGAATGGCTGCGGATCCCCTGCACCATCACGTCGGGCAAGGACGGTGAATTTGGCGCGGTCCGTTCCGTGGCGAACGAGGTTCTCGTCGGTAAAACCGAACTGTCCTACACCTACACCCAACCCGTCAGAGAGGGCCGGCCGTACAACCTTTATCACGGCACTCTTGAAGCGCGGCCCGTCACGGCGACCACCTCGAAGCTGGTCTACACGCTGTTCTTCGACAACTCGATGCTGGCCGACGACAGCGCTCGCGAAGCTGACAAGGCGCGACGGACGACGCAGTTCAAGGCGGCGCTCGAGAACATGAAAATTCTCGCCGAAGGCGGCACGCTCCCGCCGGCTCCGGGTCGTCGCGGCGGTCCGCCGGCGGACGGCGCAACCGGCCGATGAGGATCGCGCTTATTCGTTGTATAACTTCCTGGCCGTGCCCCCAGATACGTGGAGCAGCTTCATGAGCCATTCCGAGGATCCCGTCGGGCGGCGAGACTTTCTGAAGACCGCGGCCGCCGGCGCCGCAGCGTTCGCAGCCGAGACGCATCAAGACGACCGCGATCACCCTCAAGACCACGACCACGATCACCAGGCGGTTCCTTCTGATCTCACGCTGCGGGTCAAGGCGCTCGAGTCGCTGCTGGTCGAGAAGGGGCTCGTGGATCGGACGGCGCTCGATCTCATCGTCGACGCCTTCGAAACCAAGATCGGTCCCCGAAACGGCGCCCGCGTGGTCGCCAGAGCGTGGGTGGACCCCGCGTACAAGAAGCGGCTCCTGTCCAACCCAGCCGCGGCAATCGCGGAGCTCGGATTCACCAGTCATCAGGGCGAGGACATGGTCGTACTCGAGAACGGCCCCAAGGTTCATAACCTCGTCGTATGTACCTTGTGCTCTTGCTACCCGTGGCCGATGCTCGGGCTGCCCCCGGTCTGGTACAAGTCGGCGCCGTACCGGTCGCGCGCGGTGATTGATCCGCGCGGCGTGCTGAAGGAGTTCGGCGTCGAGGTGGACGGCGACGCGGAAGTGCGCGTCTGGGACAGCACGGCGGAAATCCGCTATCTGGTGCTGCCTGAACGGCCGGCGGGCAGCGAGCACCTGAGCGAGGAGGCGCTGGCCGCGCTGGTCACCAGAGACTCGATGATCGGGACGGCGAAGGTCGCGCTCGCCGCTCGAGGAGGGGCGGGGTGAACGGCATCCACGACATGGGCGGCATGCAGGGCATGGGCCCCATCGTCCGCGAGCAGAACGAGCCGACGTTCCACGCCGGATGGGAAGGCAGGGTCTATGCGCTTTCGCGCGTCCTGCGAACCCGTGGTGGCCTCTGGAACCTGGACGCGTTCCGCCACGCCATCGAGACAATCGCTCCCGCCGATTACCTGCGCATGACGTACTACGAGCGATGGTTCGCGTGGATGCTGCGAACGGTAGTTGCGGCGGGAGATGCGTCGCAGGCGGAAATCGACGCCGGCATCCCCACCCCCGGCTCGCCACGAAAGGCGCCGTTGATCACGGCGGACGCGGTTCCATCGATGGTAGCGCTGCGGAGCTCGGCTCGCCGGGACGCTCCCGTCGCGCCGCGTTTCAAAGCCGGGGATCAGGTCCGCGCGCGCAACATGCATCCGACCGGGCACACGCGCCTGCCGCGTTACGTCCGAGGAAAGTCCGGACGAGTCGTTGTCGACCGCGGCGTGTTTCTGTTCCCCGACACCAACGCGCACCTGAAGGGCGAGAAGCCTCAGCACCTCTACTCGGTGCGATTTGCCGCGCGCGAGCTCTGGGGGGAGCAGGCGTCGGCGCGTGACACCGTTCATCTCGATATGTGGGACGACTACCTTGAGCGAGCCTGATCGCACCGCCGGCGCGTCGACTCTCGACGCACTGCCGAAGCTCCCTCGCGACGAGGGCGGTCCGGTATTTGCCGAGCCTTGGCAGGCCCAGGCGTTCGCGCTCGCTGTACAGCTGTCCGAAAAGGGGTACTTCACGTGGAAGGAGTGGTCGGCCGCGCTCGCCACGGAGTTGGCGGCGGCAGCCGACCGCGGTGAGCCCGACGACGGAACGCACTACTATGATCATTGGATGGCCGCCCTCGAGCGCCTCGTCCAGGCGAAGGGACTGCTCGATCACGACGCGCTCGTTCGGCGCAAAGACGCCTGGGCGGACGCCTATCGCCACACGCCGCACGGGCAGCCGGTCGAGCTTCCTTAGCTCAGGGGTTGTGCAGGTCCGCTAGATACTTGACCGGGATCGGGTCACCTGTCAGCGTTTCCAAAAACGCTTTGAGCCACGCTTTGTCGGCGAGAGACAGATTCAGAGGTCGGATTTCCTTGGGTCCACCAAGGAACGTGCCTTCGGGGTCGCCTCCTCGATCGTAGAAGTCGATGACATCCTCGAGCGTCGCCGCCTGCCCGTCACGGAAATACGGGGCGGTTCCGGCGATCTGACGAAGCCCCTTCGTTCGCCAGAGGCCCTGCGGAATGATCTGGCTACAGAAGTTTCCATCGCGCGTGGTATCGGGGTCATCGCTGAAAGGACCATTCACGTTGAACACGGCGCCGGCAACGGAAGGCCCACAGATGAGCGCCTGATTGGCGGCGCGTCCGATCTCAGTGGGATCGGCATGCGGCGACAGGCTGGTGTCAATCCGCAACCCGATGACGTGAAAATCATCGTCGGAAAGAAGCGGTGTGTTATGACAATGGACGCAGCCAGCCGGTCCGATGAACAGCTTGAGTCCGAGCTTGGCGGTGTCGGTGATCGCTTGCGGATCGCCCGCCACGAAGCGATCGAACGGTGCATTGCGACTCACGAGCCTTCTGAGATACGCCTCGATGGCCTTGCCGTAGTTGACGAGGATCCGATTGACAATCTCCTGGTCTCCCGGGCTCAGGCGGTTCCAATTGGCGGTGTCGGTGTAGGGAGAGCCGGTCGCAGGAAACCGGCTGAGGTCCGCGAGCCCAGGATCAAGCGGCCACTGTGGGAACGCATTCTGGTAGTCTTCGCGATAGTGGTCGAAGATGACGTGCGCAAGCTGCAGGCGGCTGCCGTTTTGAACTGGCGGTCCTTCCGGCTCGCTTTGCGCGTCGAACCACTCCGAATCGGAGAAGCCATCGTTCTCCCGCCAATGCGCCCCTGATTGGGCGTGCACGTAAAAGACGGTGTTGACGACGCTGCTGACGTTGCGCGTCATCCAGGCCGACCCGAGAGCCGTGGCATTCGGAATGGGACCGCCGTTGTTCGACCGGATGTCGAAGAGCCACGTCGATTCCGGCATGTGGCAGTTGCGGCAGGCGATCTTGCCCTTCTCACCGATGGCGCCAAGCTGCCCTTCCTGCGGCGTGCCCGTTTGAATGGGTCCCGAGAGCCGAGGCTCGAAAAAGAGTTTTTGTCCGAGAAGAGCTGCGGCATCCGAATCCCGATACCGGTTGGTTCTGTCGACCGGCAGTTCCGGCAACGGTGAGAGCGTTTGGATGATCGCCCACTCCGCGGCCGAGAAGGTCACCGGATCGGCAGCGGACTGAAGGGCACTTTTTGTGCTTGCGGTTCCGCCGATTCCTCCGAAGGAAATCGCAAGCGTTGCCGCGCCGACGAACAAGCCGAACCATTGTGTGGCTTTCTGCATGGGCCACCTCCGCATGCACTCTTTTCTTTGTCTCCTGGCGATTCCGTGTCGTCAGAGTCTGTACGCGGCGGTGGGTTGCGTCTATCGCGTATCTATGTGATTGACGAGAGGCATCGGGGGGCCGCCCGCTCGGCACCTCACGTAATCAGGTGAGGGACAGCCATGTAGATTCGGCGAATGAACAGCGACCGCGGACCGGGCACGCCCTTGCTTTCTAGCTCGGCAGTGCGCTCAGAGGCGATCACAGCGCGCCGTAAAATGAAACGTATGGCCGGACGCGAGTGCTACCACTGCAGGGAGTGGGTCGAAGACGGCCAGGCGCACGATTGTTGGACGACGACCGAGGCGGCGCTGACCGACGATCTGCCCGAGGACTTGAAAGACGCGTGGGAGCGGCTGCGCGAGACCGCCGTGGAGTTCGGCGACCAGCGGATCTACGCATCGGGCACGGCGATCATGTTCTCGCGGAAGTCCTGCTATTTCTTCGTGCGTCCGCGGAGAAGCTTCCTGCAAGTATGCGTGTTCCTCCACCGCGCTGTTCGCGCGCCGCAAGTCCGCCGCGTGGAGCGCAAGTCGAGGTCCAAGCTCGTGAACATCGTTCACATCACCCACCGAGACGAGGTGGAACCGCCGATCACGGACTGGCTGAAGGAAGCCTACGAGCTTCCTGACAGGCGCGGCGCACGCAAACCAGAACGGTCCAATCGGAGGAAATCCAGGCCGAAGCGTAGCGGCGGCTTCAGCGCGCGATGACGCACGGGCTGGCCACCAGATTGCGCGTCTCGACCGGTCGATGGCGGCCGTCATCGACCCGCTGGTGAGATCGATGCGGCGGCCGAGCTCGCTGACCGGCTGTGGTCCTTTGTGCAGCAGCGCCTCGAGAATCGCGAAGTCCGAGAACATCAAGTAGTTAGATATCAAGATAAATTCCGCGAGAACGGCCGGAGGTGCGTTTCAGGCGGGCCGGGGCGCATCTCAGGCGGGCCGGACGTTGGATTGGGCCAAGCCTCCCGACCCGATCGGGTAGCGACGCCAGGCAAGCGTGCAGACTAGGATGCTTGGGTGGCGTCTGAGGAAACGGGACGCGTCGAGGCGTTCAGCGATGGAGTCTTTGCCATCGCAATGACGCTGCTCGTGCTCGACATCAAGGTGCCGCACGAGCTCGGTGGCGGCCAAAGTCTGGCGCGGGCGCTCGCCTTGCAGTGGCCGACCTATCTGGCCTTCCTCACCAGCTACGCCACGATCTTGATCATGTGGGTCAACCACCACCGGCTCTTCACGCACATCGCACGCTGGGACGAACGCCTGCTCTTCGCCAACGGCGCTTTGCTCCTTGGCGTGGTTCTGGTGCCGTTCCCGACCGCGCTCGTCGCCGATTACCTTGGCCAGGAGGGGCAAACCACCGCTGCGATGGTCTACAACGGCACGTTCATCGTCATCGCCATCTTTTTCAACCTGCTGTGGGCCACGGCATCGAAGGAGGGGCGCCTCCTGCGGGCGGATCACGACGTCGAGGCCGTCCGCGGCATCACGGACAGTTACAGATTCGGGCCGCTGTTCTACGTCGTCACGTTCATCGTCGGCCTCGTCAGCGCCACCACAAGCCTGGTCATGAGCCTCGCGCTCGCGGTGTATTTCGCGCTCCCGTCGAGAGTGTCCTCGGCGATTGGCAAACCGCGCCGAACCTTGTGACGCGTCGATTGGCCCGGACCACGTTCGAAGACGCTGATTGTCCTGTGGCGGCGCGCTCCGGTCGATCTCCTCTCTTGATTAGCTAACAGCGATTAGCTAATATCACTCCATGGCCAAGGTTCACTCGATTCACGCGGCGAAGACGAATCTCTCGCGGCTGGTGGAGCGTGCGTGCGCCGGAGAGGTCGTGGTGATCGCGCGCGGAAAAAAACCGGTCGTTCGACTGGTCAAACATGACGCGGAGCCGGTGGCGCGCCGATTTGGGGCGATGCGCGGTCGGGCGCGCGTGACCGACGCCTTCTTCGAACCGCTGCCGCCGGACGAGCTGGATAGGTGGGAGCGATAGCGTGCGGCTTTTGCTGGATACGCACGCGTTCCTGTGGTGGCTCGACGGGGACCGTCGCCTGTCGCGTCCGGCTCGGGCGGCGATTGCCGACGATCGGAATGTCGTGCTGGTGAGCGCCGCGTCGGCGTGGGAAATCGCGACGAAGTCAAGGCTTGGCAGGTTGCCCGGCGCGGCGGATGTCGCCGGCGATATCCCCGGGTGCGTGTCGCGGCAACGTTTCGAGTCGCTCGACATTTCCCTGCTGCACGCGCAGCGAGCCGGGCGGCTGCCCGGCGATCATCGAGATCCTTTCGATCGCATGCTCATCGCGCAGGCGCAGATCGAAGACCTGACTCTCGTCACAAACGAACGATTGTTCGATCAGTACGGCGTCACACGGCTCTGGTAGGGAAACCCCATGCAATCGGCGTTACCGTGAGCCACTGAGCGTGTAGTCGAATTCGTACGAGTGCTTGCCGTCCGCGATGACGATCATCATCGTGCCGGCCAGCCCGACGAGCTCGTCGGTGCCCGAATCGGGCACGACCGTCACTGTCAGCCTCGTGGCGCCCCGCGTCATCGTCCCGCTGTGCTGCAGCGCAAACGTTCCCCGGCGGCCGCGCAGCGCTCCGCTGACACGCTCGACCGCGACGTACGCGCCGGAGTCCTTGACGCTTCCGCCGACCGTGAGCATCTCGCCCACGCCCGTCGCTTCGAGCTCGCCGTGGTATTGCTTCTCGATCGACATGCGCTCGACATACGCAGCCGGTGTCTTGTCGCGCGATGGCAGTGGATTGAGCTTGACGTCGAACTGACCGCTCGCATGCGTTCCAGCCGTGATGACGGGTTTTCCTCCGGACTTTTTCTGTTCGATGTAGGCTGTTCGCAGCGCCGTCGTCAGGCGCGCATCCACGAGCCCTGGCGCGTCGCCCTGGTAGTCGAGACCATGATCGCTGCGGAACCTGTCCACCGATGCGATCGTTTCCTCGTCGAACTGGGCGTAGTCGCGAGTGTACGCGGCGTTGGCCGCGCGCGCCTGCGCAATCGCCTTGTCGTATTCGGCAGGATTCGTTTTGCGCAGCTCCTGAAGCTTGGGCGTGTTCGTGGGCGGGGGTGGATCGGGAAAGGCGGCGAGCGACGGACGCCAGTAGCCGACGGCGTGCAGCATGCGCTTCAGCTCGATGATGTCGGCGCCTTCGATACGAGAAAAGCTACGATAGCCGAGGTGGCGGCCGGTCGTCTCGTAGATGCGTTTCATCTCGGCGACGGGATCGGGATGTTCGCCGACTTCGATCGCGAGTGCGATGTAGTCGCCGCCGCGTCCGGGATCGTTCGGGTCCGCGATCTTGATGGCCGCCGACTGCAGGTTGCCCCACCTCCGATCGCCGCCCCTCGCGTAGCCGGCTTCCATCGCAAGAATCATCCGCTCGGCGAGCGGGATCCCGGTGCCGTCGGTCGATTCGAACGTCGTCGCGACAGCGTCGACGACTTCCGGCCCGACCATGATGTTGGCCTGCACGGTGTAGTTCTTTCCCTGCCGGCTGCCGGCCCAGTTGCCGTTGTTCTTGCCGGTGTGGGCCGCCGATCGCCCCTGCAGGTCGATCACGCCGACCTGGCGCGATTCGCGCTGATCATCATCGGCGAGGAGCTGCGCGAGCACTTCCTTCGGCTCGACTCCCTTCGCGAGCAGGTCGAGGCCGTGCGGACCATACTCGACCACCGTGGAAGCTTGCGTGCAGACGGCGCCCACCCCGGCGCGCACGTGGGGCACGGCGCGGCCGACAAACGGGACGCGGGTCGTCACGCTCGCGCCCGACTGGCCGGTCGTCGGATCGATCGCGCAGAGGGAAAAGGTCGAATACTGCGGCTGCCCCTCGTCGTTGATCGTGACGCCGTCCGCGGCGTGTTGTCGCGCCGGTGGAGACTGCTGTGCGCGAACGGGCATGACCGCAAAGAGCGATGCGAGAAGGATACAGGTGCCATTGGATTTCATGGTCGCGATCGTGCAATGTTGGACCGACTGGCGTCAACAGCCGCGGGGCCGCGGGGCGAGGCCCGCGAGCACGAGGAGAGAATGAAGACCTCGTCCCTCATCTTCGTTCGACGGGCTTCATCCCGGGCCCGGCAGGACAGAAAAACTGACCGGTGGTCAGGCCGAGTCGCCGGTACATCTCGACGCAGTAACTGATGTCACCAAGCCGCTCAGCGGTCTGGTAGTTGGACCCGAAGGCGAACGTCACGCCCGCCGATTTCGCCATCTGCAGGAGTCGTTCGCTCGGCACGCGAAAGCGGGAGTCGATTTCGAACGCGACGTTGAACTTGACGAGAGCGTCGATGATCGTCCGCGCCCGCCGCGCCGTCCAGAGGCGGTCGTAGTCCGCGCGCAGTGCCTCCGGAAGGAAGGTCGGCACCGCCAGGATGTCGATCGGGTGCGTCGTGATGAGGCGCAGGTGGTAATCAACGTACCGGTCCATGAACTCCTGCGGATCGCCTGGCCGGAACTCCGGCCGCCAGATCTGGATGGGCGTGCCGGATTTGTCAGGTACCGCGAGCGGATCGGCCTGCACGTAGTCGAGCCTTGCGATGGCGGATTTGGAGAAGGCCGACATCCAGTCGGTCCCTTCGCCCTCGATTCCTTTGAAGACCGGCTTTCCCTGGAGCGATCGGATCCAGGCATCCAGCTCCTCATCGTCGCTGACAGCGTAGCCATGACCCTTCACACCTGCGTGCTGCAGGAGGCCAAGCTTGAGGCCGCGTTGCCTGGAGAGCCTGATGGCGCCATCCACTGAGATCCCGTCGCCGACATGAGCGTGGTAGTCGACGCGAGGCACGCCATCGCGGATTGGGAAGTCGCATGCGGCGGCGCGAGCCGTGGATCGGGCAGGGGTGACCAAGGAGAAGAGTCCCGCCGCGCCCGTCGCAAGCATCTCACGGCGGCTGAGAGTGGCAGGGCCGGCAGCGTGACGCTGTTGGGGTGGCTGGGACCTGCGCATATGGTTCTTCTGGGCGCCGGACCGCAGCCGTGCCCGATCAGCGACAAGTCGATCATATCCTGGGCCCGGCGGTGATCCGGCGACCCCAGCTATCTGGTGTGCTTCGTGCGCGCCTCCAGAAACGCGATGTCCTCAGCATCGCCCGGCGCCGAGCGCTCCGCTTTGACAAGCCTCTTGAGACGCAGGAGGTCCTCTTCGGAGGCGACGTGGAAGACGTGCGCGCGGACTTTGGTCCTGGTCGCACGCTCGGCTAGCGTCGCCGCCGGGATGGGGAAGTCGAACAGGAGGTCGACTCGCAAGCCTGTCTTCGCATTGAAGAAGTACGCGCTGGCCGGCGCATCGAGGCGAAGCCGAACGGCCGCGACCCGACGACTGGCGATCGTCGCGATCACCTGCCCCACGTCGTTCACTCGGGACGCGAGCTCGAGGCCGCGATCGTAGAAGATGGCAATCGTTCGCGCGAGACGGTCGGCCGGATGCGCGATCACGAAATCGAAGTCGCGCGTCACTCTACGCGATCCCAGCACGACGAGCGCCATGCCTCCCACGAGCACTGGGTCGAGGCCGAGGTCGCGGAGCCCTCCGACAATGTCGCCGACGGCCTGCAGGTGATCCACGGGGTCGGGCATCTCACGAACTCGGTCGATAAATTCCTGGAAGGGGGCCGGCGAAGACGCTCATGCGCCTCACCGCGCTCGGCTGCCCCCGAAGCTCGTCGACTGTAGCGGCATATCGGAAGTTGTCGGCAACGCGGCGGGCTGCGTGAAGCGAACGGAGGCGAGCGTTGCCTCCCAGGGACGCGATACGTTTCTTGTCCGCTCCAGATAACCGTCGTGCCCGTGCTCGTCCCCCTCGGCGCCCCAACGCTCTGGCCATCTCCGATGTCTTCATTGGCAATATTTTACTTAGCGCTAAGCACAAATCGCAAATGAAAACGGCACGGGCCGAGGCGAATTCCGGCGGATAAGGCCATGCGGGAGCGCCAGCTGATGTGGACACGCAGATTCTACTGGGTCGCGGAATCGCGTCAACCGTGTGACGTTTCTTGCGAGTCAGCCGCTATTTCCTACCATTCCCCGTAAACGCCGCGGCCGCGCCAAGCCCAATCAACGCGCCGCCGGTCACGTAGCGCTGTCCATCCGTGAAACGGGGGTGTTGCTTGATCCAATCACCCGCCGTGCCGGCCGCAATCGCCCACCCGGAGTCGGTCGTCGCCGAGAGCGCGACGAACAACAGTCCGAGCGTCAGCATCTGCACGGGAACGTCTCCGCTCGACGGGTTGACGAATTGCGGCAGAAACGCGAAGAAGAAGAGCGCCGTGTGCGGGTTCAGCACGTTGACGATGACGCCCTGCGTGAACACGCGCCGGAGATCCGCGCGCTCGATGGGAACGCCGGTCGGCGGCGGTTGCGGCCGGAGCAACGTCTGAAGGCCGAGACCAACCAAGTACGCGGCGCCGGCGTATCTGACAATGCTGAACGCGACGGCCGAGGACACCAGCAGCGCCGAAAGACCAAGAGTGGCCGCGATGACGTGCACGAGCGTGCCGGTGCAGATTCCCGTCACCGACACGAGACCGGCCGCGCGACCCTGCTCGATGCTTCGCGTGACGATGTACAGCACCGCGGGACCGGGCGTCATGAGAAGCGCGATTGCCGCGCCGACGAACAGGCCAAGGCGTGAGACGTCAGGCACCGAAGAAGCATACGACACGCTGCATCACGACCGCGGTGCCGCGCTGCGGCTACCTATATTGCCCCCCGACGTGACGGCTTGACAGGCAGATCGTGTCGTGCCATATTGGTAACCGATTGGTTACCAGTAATCAGAAGCTCGATCGCACGTTCGGCGCGCTCGCCGATGGCACTCGGCGCGCCATCCTCGGCCGGCTCGCCCTTGGCGAGGCGACGGTCGGCGAGTTGGCGCGACCCTTCCGCGTGTCTCGCCCAGCCATCTCCAAGCACCTCCGTGTGCTCGAGCGGGCCGGCCTGGTCCGCCGCGCGCGAGACGGACGCATCAGCCGGTGCGCGCTCGACGCGGTGGCACTCCGCGACGCGGCGGAATGGGTCGACCGCTACCGTGCGTTCTGGACGGGACGACTGGACGCGCTCGCTCGCTACATCGAACGGACACGATCATGATGCCCGCGCCTCACTCGCTCCGCGTATCACGAATCATCAGGGCGGACGCCGACACGCTCTTTCGGGCCTGGACGGATCCAAAGGCCCTCATGCACTGGTGGCGCCTCGAAGGCGACGGCTGGGCGTTCTCCGAAGCGTCGATTGATCTTCGAGTCGGCGGGCGCTATCGGCTGGGCATGACCGGCCCCGACGGTAAGATGCATGTGGCGGTTGGCGCCTATCAGGAGGTCCGGCGGCCCATCCGCCTCGTCTTCACCTGGGACTGGGAAGACCCGGCGAGTCGCGTGGGCGACACGCTCGTCACCGTGGAATTCAAGAATGCCGATCGTAACCAGACCGAGGTGATCGTGACTCACGAACGGTTCGCCGATGCGGTGAGAATGGGCCGTCACGAGGAGGGGTGGACGGCGCTCCTCCGGTTGCTCGACCGATTCGCCATCAGCGCCGCCAAGGGGTCGGAGCTGAACGCGGACAGATGAACGCTCTGGAGACACGCATGACGACCAAAGAGACGATTCAAGGGTATTTCAGCAATCTCGAACAGAAGAAGAGCTGGGAGTCGTTCCTGTCCGACGACATGACCTTCACCAGCTTCACGAGCCCGATCAGGCGGATCAGCGGGCGCCAGGCGTACCTCGAGTCGACCAAGCGTTTCTATTCGATGATCACGGCCATGAAGGTCAAGGAGCTGATGGTCGACGGAGACCGCGCATGCGCCTTGACTCGGTACGAGCTCCAACCGCCGGGCGGCGCCCCGGCCTTCGGCAGCGACGTGGCTGAAGTGTTCGGAGTTCGGGAGGGCAAGATTCGGTCGTTCGATATTTACTTCGACAGCGCGCCGTTTCCTAAATAGGGCGAGGTCAGAACGCATGGCACCCGTTTCAGGCTCTGCTGCGCTGGTGAGCAGAGTAAAGACGGCGCTGGGGCGTACACGGCCTCTCGAGGAAAAGAGAATGTTCGGCGGCATCACGTTCATGGTGCGCGGCAGAATGTGCGTGAGCGTGGGGAAAGGTCGAATCATGTGTCGCATCGATCCGGCCATCCATGACGACGCGCTGAAACACAAAGGCTGCCGAACTGTCGTCATGAAGGGCCGGGAGTATCGAGGGTTTGTGCACGTCGACGCCGAAACCGTGAGGTCGAAGCGCGATCTGGATTACTGGATTGGCCTGGCGCTCGACTACAACAGGAAGGCTAGCCGAGCAACTTGACGGCCTCGGGGGCCGTAACGCGTCAGCAGATCGCGCAGCGTCTTTCCAGCCTCGTCCTGAAACGCCTCGTCGAGCGCGACGAGCCCGCTCGCCCGGCCGGCTCCTGACAGCGTCCTCTCAGGAGTCTTCCCGGTTCCATGTTTCGCGGTATGGTTTAGGGGCTTGCCGCGCTACCGGTTTGCCGATTTCATGCTCTCGCCGCGCCAGCGCGTCCTCACTCGAGGCGGCCGAGAGCTCCGACTGATCCCTCGCTACTTCGATCTGCTGGTCTTCCTCGTCGAGCATCGCGCGGAGGCGGTCCATCGCCGCGACATCTTCGATCGCGTCTGGACCGATGTGATCGTCTCCGACAGCGCACTCAGTCAGGCGATCCGCACGTTACGGCGGACGCTTGGCGACGATTCGCGCGATCCCACCTACATCCGGACGGTCTCGCGACACGGCTATCGGTTCGTGAGCAAGGTCATCGAAGAGGCCGATGAGAACGCGGGTGAACAAAGCAACGAGCAGGCGATCGACGATCACACCGGCGACGAGAATGCGAGATCGTCGGCCGCCCGGGTGGTCGGGGGGACCGAGGATTGCTTCGAGCCGCTGCTTCAGCGTCTCGTCGCGCCCGCGTCGAATTCAGCTGCAGAGGAAGACCGGCGCGACGCGGCGGAACGGCTTCACGCGTTGGGCACGGCCCAGGCACTCAAACGCCTCGGCGTTCGCCGCGGACATGCCCGGGCTCGGGCCCTACTTCGCGATACACGCTGGGACGTCGCAGGCGCAGGGCCGGTCCCGCTGCTTCACCAGCCGGGCGCCGCTGCCGCCGCCGCATCGCTCATCCTGCTGCGGCTCGGCCGCCTGGCCCGGCCCGCCGCGGCGCGGGCTCTCTCGGCTTCGATCGGCGGCGGTCTCGCTGGACTCTGCGCCGGGATCTTCGGCGGGTTCGTGCTCATCATCGCACCAGGCAGCCAAGCCCCTCCCGCGGTCGCAGCCGTACTGGGCATCATCGGAGGGTTCTGCGGCGCAGTTGGCGGCGCCGGCGTCGGCGCCAGCCTCTCGATGGCCGAGGCGGTCACTCGGTCACATCGCGCCCTCTGGCTCCTCCTCGGAGGGACGATCGGTGGGGGCGCCGTCGGCTATGCCACAGAGTGGCTCGCCCGCGCGATCCTGGTGACGCTCGTCGGCGTGCGAATCCCGCTGGGCGGCGGCGTCGAGGGAGTCGTCATGGGCGCCGCGGCCGGGGCGGGTTACGCTCTCGCCACCCGGGGGGCAGCGGGAGGCCTTGCAGCCCCTCGCGGCCGCGACCGGTTGAAGACGGCCGGGCTCATGGGCTGCGCATGTGCCATGGCCGCGCTGGCGCTGACGCTTGGCAACCACGCGCTTGTTGGCGGGACCATTCACGCCGTGGCCAAGGCCTCCGCAGGATCACAGGCGGTCCTGACCCCCATCGGGCGGCTGATCGGCGAGCCCGATTTTGGTCCGTGGACGCGGACCGTGATCGGCACGGGGGAAGGCCTGCTGTTCGGGTTCGGTCTCGCGCTCGGCCTGACCTACCGGCCACATTAGCAAGTACTAAGAACCAAGTACTGAGCACCAACGAGTCGGCGCTCACCAACATCTCACGCATCGCTCACCTGCCGCTCAAGACTTCGCAGTCCGCCTCCGTCATTTTGGTGGCCACGGAGGACATCGATGCAAACGCCACTGCGGGCAACTTCGACGCGCTCGACATTTTCGACAAGTCCGAAGGAAGGGTTGTGCGGGCACGCGCTGATCTCCCTTCGGAGCGTCCATCCCACCCAGTTCATCGACATCACCGACCGGGTCAGCGCGCTCGTCGCCTCCAGCGGCATCTCGCTGGGCTTCGTCAACGTGCAGGCCCTCCACACCACGACGGCAATCATCGTCAATGAAGCCGAGCCGCTCCTGCTCACCGATTTCGAGGCGACGCTGAACAAGACCGCGCCAATCGACGCCACCTATCGCCACGATGATCGACGCCTGCGCGTCAAGAACCTGACGCCGAACGAGCGAACCAATGGCCACGCGCACTGCCGAGCACTGCTCCTGGCCACTTCCGCCTGCCTGAACATCGTCGACGGCCGGCTGCTGCTCGGCGAATGGCAACGCATCTTCTTCGTGGAGCTCGACGGCGCGCGAGACCGGGCCGTGTCGATCATGGTGGTGGGGGAGTGAGGGGCGGCGATGAAGGTCAAGATGATCTTGCCGGCGCTCACCGAGGCGAAGAGCCCGTTCTGGAGACCCATTAAATACTCACTCTTTCCCCCGCTTGGACTCGCCACGCTTGCGGCATACCTGCGCGACGATGACGAGGTCGAGATCAAGGACGAGCATGTCGAGACCTCCGACGTCGTCGATGACGTGGACCGTGCCGCGGGCGATCCGATGGACGGAACGCGGACTGCCGGGTGTCCCGATCTGGTGGTGATCCAGGTCTATATCACGTCGGCGCACCGCGCCTATCGTCTCGCCGACTGGTACCGGAAGCGCGGCGCGCACGTCGCGCTCGGCGGGCTCCACGTCACGTCGTTGCCCGCGGAAGCCATCTGTCACGCCGACACGATCTTTCTCGGCCCCGGCGAAGACACCTGGCCGGCGTTTCTCGACGACTTCCGGCGCGGCCGCCCGAATCGCGTCTATCGGTCGCGGACGCGCACGCTGTCCGCCCTCCCGCCCATTCGCCGCGACCTGATTAAGCGCGACCTGTATCTCGTCCCGAACTCCATCGTCGTCTCGCGCGGATGTCCGCACGTCTGCGACTTCTGCTACAAGGAGGCGTTCTTCCAGGGTGGGCGTTCGTTCTACACGCAGACGGTGGAGGCGGCGCTCGCGGAGATCGACCGGCTGCCGGGCCGTCATCTCTACTTTCTCGACGATCATCTGTTCGGCGCCCCGCGCTTTGCGTCGGCGCTCTTCGAAGCCATGCGGGGTATGGGACGGTTGTGGCAGGCCGCGGGCACAGTCACGTCCGTGCTCACGCCGAAGCTCATCGAGCAGGCCGTGGCGTCAGGCTTGCGAAGCCTGTTCGTTGGCTTCGAGACGCTGGATCCGACGAATCTGCGCGACCAGCGAAAGTACCAGAATCTCCATCGCAGTTACGCGGACGCGATCGCGCGGCTGCACGACCTCGGCGTGATGATCAACGGCAGCTTCGTGTTCGGTATGGATCAAGACGACGAGTCGGTCTTCGATCGAACCGTCGAGTGGGCTATCGGGCAGGGAATCGAGACGGCGACGTTCCATATTCTCACGCCGTATCCCGGCACGGCGCTCTACGAGCGCATCTCGGGTCAGGGGCGTCTCCTTACGGGCGACTGGGATCTCTACGACACGCGGCACGCGGTATTTCGTCCGGCGCGCATGTCGGCGGAGGCGTTGGAGTTGGGATACCGCCGCGCCTATCGACGCTTCTATGAATGGCGGTCGATCGCCCGGGGCGCGTGCACGCACGAGAGCCTCGGCGGGGGACTGAGGCACCTGGCGTACGCCGCCGGCTGGAAGAAATTCGAGCCGCTGTGGGACTGGCTGATTCGCGCGAAGCGCGTGAGCGCGATGCTGCCGCTTCTTGAGCTCACCCTGGACGGGGGGCGCCGCGACCGCCGAGCCTCGACGCCACCCGTTAGCCGCGGCGTGACCACGAGCGGCCGACTCACGACTTGATAACGATGAACCACGCCGCGATGATCGGGCCCCGAGGACCGCGCCCCCGTCCGCCCGCTCCGGCGGCAGGCGGCGGCGCGTCAGGGGCGGGCGGCGGAGCCGGCCCGCGCTCGGGCTGGAAGAGATACACGTTGTGGGTCTTCGGATCGACGCTGATCGTCTTCGCGCCTGGAAACGTCGGGACGGTCGCGACCACAGTGTACTTGTCGGGTGAATCCTGGTGGACGACGGTCACGTTGCCCTCGTTGTTGACGAAGATGTGCCCCTGGCCGTCAGCTGCGGCACCTTCGGGCGCCGTGTCTTCGAGCTCCGCGGTGGCAATGATGTCGCCGCTCTTCGGATCGAGCGCACTGAAGCTTCGCGACACGAACACCCGGCCCGTGGCGGGCTCCACCGTGAGGTAGTCCGTGCCGCCGTCGCCTTTGATGTCGAACTTCTCGGTTTTGACCATCTGCGCGTGACCCGTGGTGAGTGCCGCAAGAACGACTGCGGCCACAAAAATGAGCGCGAATAAGCTCCTGATCATGACAACCCTCACTTGCGGGCATGCTGCACCTGGTGTCAATCGTTTTCTGGTCCGCCCGCCCGCGTGCCGCCGCTCTCCTCAACGACCTCGAAATGATCCACCTGCGCATCGAAGTCTGCCAGCACCGCTCGCGCCGCTGGCTCGACGACGGCGCGGTCGGGCGTGTCTCCCGCGAATGCCTCAATCGCGCGCACGGACGCCCACTCGGTCATGACCAGGAACTCGACATGGCCCGCGACATCGCGACGCAGAACGCGGCCGCGAACATATCCGTCGAGCGCCTTCAGCTTGGGGAACACCTTCGTAGCCACGTGGCGCTGATACGCGTCGGCCAATTCAGGGCGCGTCCGCCCTTTCCATAGGCGAACGATCATGATGAGCTCACAGGATAAACGCCCGCCGGCCGGGCGAGGCCAGCCATACCTAGGCGCCGAATCAACTCGCTGCGGGGCGCACGGGTGTCGCCGACTCCCGGCCCGCGACCGTCGTCCATTCTCTGACCCGCCAGTGCGTCACGAGGCCGTTCGTCACGTACGGGTCGCGTTCAGCGAACCGTTCCGCGACCGCTCGGCTCTCTCCTTGAAAGAGCAGGACCGCGCTGTCCACGGGGTCCGCCAGCGCGCCCGCAAGAATCAGCTCGCCGCGGTCATGCGCCGCCCAGGCGAGCATCAAGTGCGCATCGCGGAAGGCGGGCCGCTTCGACACATAGTCGTCGCACATGTCGTAGAACAAGAGGAAGTGCTTTCTCATCTCTCGACAGCCTAGGCCGGGCATGTGTATGTTGCAAGTTGACGTGCTGGACGTCCTGATTGTCGGCGCGGGGCCGACGGGCCTCGCTCTGGCCACACAACTGCACCGATTTGGCGTCCGAATCCGACTCATCGATCGTCTGCGCGATCGGGCGCGCGAATCACGGGCGCTGGCGGTTCAAGCGCGAAGCCTCGAGTTGCTGCAGATGGTACAGCTCGGCGAGCCGCTGGTCGCTCGTGGCATGGCCACCTCGGGCCTCAAGCTGCACGTGGAGGGGCGCGCCGTCGCCCAAGTCCGGCTCGGTGACGGCGCCATCGGCGCCGGCGACACTCGCTTTCCGTTCATTCTGCTCGTCTCGCAAACCGAAACGGAGGCGATCCTCGCCGATCATCTTCAGTCGGCGGGACTGACCATCGAGCGCGGCGCCGAATTGGCAGCCTTCGACGCCAGCGTCGATCACGTCCGTTGTCTCATCAGGCACGACGATGGCCGTCAGGAGGAGGTTCGAGCACGGTTTCTCGCAGGCTGTGATGGCGCCCACAGCACTGTGCGGAAGGGCGCAGGCATCAGGTTCGAAGGGGGGAGCTACCCGCAAGACTTCATGCTCGGTGACGTCGAAGCGGACGTGTTGCCTTCCGCGGGGCCCGTTCGCCGCGACGTGTTGCAGTCCGGGACCATCAACGCCTTTATCGGTGGCGGCGGCGTCGCGATGTTCTTCCCGATTGGCCGGCCGACGACCTGGCGCGTCATCGCCATGGCATCCGAGCCCGACGGCGCTTCTGGTGCTGGCGACGGCAGCGATCGCGAGCGGCAAGATCAACCGATGGCGACAGCCAGCGATCTTGGGCTGGCGGACCTGCAGGCGATGGTGAATGCCCCAACCGCCCGTGGCGTTCGCCTCCGCGATCCAGCCTGGCTCACGCGGTTCCACCTCCACCATCGGCAAACCGCTCACTACCGAAAAGGGCGCGTGTTCCTCGCGGGCGATGCGGCGCACATTCATAGTCCGGTTGGCGGCCAGGGCATGAACACTGGAATCCAAGACGCGTGGAATCTCGGTTGGAAGCTGGCGCTGGTGGCGCGGGGCTCCGCCGATCCGCGCCTTCTCGATTCGTACGAAGCCGAACGCTGGCCGGTCGGGCAGTTTCTTCTCCGCTACACCGATCGTGCGTTCCGCACGTTCACCGGCGCAATCTCGAACCGGCCGCTCGCCGCCTGGGCCCGCCGTGTCGTCGCGCCGCGAGTCCTGCCGCATATAGTCGCGTCGCCTCGACTGCGTCGAGCGCTGTTCGCGTTCGTGTCGGAGCTGGCCGTCCGGTACCGGCGAAGCGCCGCAGTCGCGGAAGGCGAACCGCGGCAGGTTGGGGGACCACGCGCGGGCGACCGGCTGCCGGATGCCCGCGTGTTGAGGCATGGGCGTGCCGTGTGGCTGCAGGAGGCGATCGCAGGACCTCATCTCTCACTCCTCCTGTGCGGCGATCTACGCATGTGGGATGGACGCCGTTTGACGCAGTTAGGAGAGCGATACCGAGATGTCGTCAGGATCTACGGTGTCAGCAAGGTTGCGTCGGACGCCTTACCGGTTACCACGCGTGTTGATTCGCTCGTCGATGATCAAGGAGAGGGGTTTACGCGGCTCGGCGTACAAGACGCGAGGCAGTACCTCGTGCGGCCGGATGGCTACATAGGATTCCGGTGCAGCGGTCATCGTCTTGATTCACTCGAACGATATCTTGAGACGTGGTTCGCAGGAGGGAACAAGCTTTGAGGCTGCCGCAACTGCATTCAACCGAGCCGTTCTTCACGCCGGGATGTGGGCGCGCAACCACGTCGCGATCGTTTCGAGCACCGCTGGCTCGAATTCTCCAGGTGTTTTTCTCGCCAGGCTCTCAGCCATCGACGTGGCCATGCTTAGACCGTGATCCATGTTTGGAATTGATGCCATCGTCGCCGCTCCCGGATGAAACGCGTTGATCATCGCCGCCAGGTATGGATCATCCGCGATGGTGGAGACGTAATCGGACGTGCCGAAGACAATCAGAACCGGGCGGTCAACGGCTTTCCACGCGGCCGCGACGTTGACGTCTGCCCATTGCTGGAGCAATGTGAACGGCGCCGGATACTGAATGTGGTCCGCGCATTCGGGCGTCGCCGCGAGAATCGCGTCTGGTTCCTGCTTCTCGATGAGCATTCGATGGTTGCACCGCTCGGCGAGCAACATGCTGCGATCCGTCTCATCGAACGGCCTGTGCTGTAAAACCATCTGTCGACGCCGAGTGTCGAGCAGGTACTCGAAGAGCGGCTTTGCGACCGTATTGACAACCACGATGCCGCGAACCTCCTCTTCGGCGGCGAGAATCGGCGCTTCGACACCGCCAAGGCTGAGGCCGACGAGAAACACGGCGCGCGGATCGACGAAGGACCGTTGCTTGAGCGCGCGTAAGCCCGCCGCGTAACCACGAAGCTCCGCCCGAAAGTCGACCGCCGGACTGCTGCACGCGGGACCCTCGCTGTCGCCCATTCCGCTCTTCTCGACGCGCATCGTCACGAAGCCCGCCCGGGTCAACCCGTACAGCAGCTTGGCGTCGTTGCTGGTGATGTCGAGCGACTCCTGTGAAAAGCAGCCGAGGCCGTTGACGTACAACACGCCAGGATGGCGCCCCGGTGTTCGGGGAGCCGTGATGATGGTCCGTCGCAGCGTGCCGTCTACGGCGATCGACCCGTACTCGACGTTGACGTCAGAGGCGCGCTCGTAGGGTCGCGGGCGAACCAACACCGATAGCGTGACGGACGCCCGTCTTCGTCGGATGACCACGGCCGGCGTGTCACCCTCGCGGAGACCCCGAGCGACCTGCACGAAGTCTGCCACGCCGGTCACTCGATGATCTCCGACGTATGTGATGACGTCGTCCGGCTCGATCCCTGCGGACTTCGCGGAGCCGCCTTCGACCAGCGCCTGCACGAGTACGCCCGCGTCATTCGGCAGCCCTAGATCGGTGCGGACCCCTTCGGGCATTGCCACGACCTGGACCCCAAGGAACCCGGAGCGACGCAGCTCCTGCGCGTGTGTGGGCGTCGGACTGCCGCAAAGGAATACCGCCGAGACGTAAAGGAGGTAGAGTGCCCCCGTCGATCGAATCACGGTGCGTCCCTTCCTGCGTGCTTGTCCCACGTTGGTCGTCATTCCATAGTATTTCCACCCTTGCCGCCCCGGGTCGCATTTGTTATCGTCCGCGCGGTGTCGCTCGTTTCGCCGATGGTTCGGCGGTGGATCGACGAGGGTCTGCAGGATCCGGACGGCTTCTGGGAGCGCGCCGCGCGCGAGCTTCCCTGGTTCCGGCCGTGGGAACGCGTCTTCGTCTGGGATCGGCCGACGTTCCGCTGGTTTGTTGGCGCCGAGACCAACCTCGCTTACAACGCGGTCGATCGCCACGTTGCCGCTGGCCAGGGCGGCCGTGCCGCGCTCGTGTACATCAACGAACGCGGTGAGCGGCGCGTGCTCACCTACGCTCAGCTGCTCCATGAGGTAAAGCGGCTGTCGGCCGCGCTGCGCGGCCTGGGCATCGGTCGGGGCGATCGCGTCACGATCTACATGCCGCCCTGCCCGGAATCGATCGCACTGATGCTCGCGACCGTCCGGATCGGCGCGATGCACTCAGTCGTGTTCGCCGGTTTCGGCGCGAAAGCGCTCGCCGATCGTATCGAAGCCAGCGCCTCACGCGCTGTCTTCGCGGCAGATGTGACATATCGCAAGGGCCGGGAGGTGCCCCTCAAGTCGATCGTCGACGAGGCCCTCGCCACCGCGTCACCCGCGGACCGCCGCTCGGTCGAGCGCGTGGTCGTACTTCGTCGATCGAGTGACGCCGTCCCAATGGAGCCGTCGCGTGACATTACGTGGGACGCGTTTCTCGCCCTGGCCGACGGCGACAACACCAACTGGATCGCCATGGAGGCGAACGAGCCGGCCTTCCTTCTGGCGACCTCCGGAACGACGGCAAAGCCAAAGCTGGCGATTCATACGCACGGGGGCTATCAGGTGCACGTGCATGCCATGGGCCGCTGGGTCTTCGGCCTGAAGCCGACCGATGTCTGGTGGGCGACGTCGGACATCGGCTGGATCGTCGGCCACAGCTATATGGTCTACGGCCCCCTCCTCGCCGGCTGCACGACGATCGCCTTCGAAGGCGCGCTCGATCATCCCCACGCGGCGGCGAACTGGCGCGTGGCCGTCGAAGAGTTCGGCGTGACGGGCATCTTCACGTCGCCTACCGCCATCCGCGCGCTGATGCGCTACGGTGACGCGCCACTCGCCGGCGTCGATCACTCCCGGCTCGAGCGCGTGGTCTCCGCCGGCGAAGTGCTGAACGCGCCGGCCTGGAACTGGCTGCAGAACACCATCCTTGGCGGGCGAACGCCCGTCATCGACCACATGTGGCAGACCGAAACGAGCGGCCCGGTGTTCGGCAACCCCTATGGCATCGCGCTCCTGCCGATCAAGCCGGGCTCGGCCACGATTCCGCTGCCCGGCATCGACGCCGCCGTCGTGAACCCCGACGGCACGCCGTGCGCCCCGGGCGAAAAAGGCGTCATGGTCCTCAAGCGCCCCTTTCCGGGCCTGACCGCCGCGCTGTGGGGCGAACCGGAGCGGTACGGCCGCGACTATTGGCAGAAGATACCAGGCGTCTACTACACCGGCGACTCCGCGTGGATGGACGAGGACGGCTACGTGTGGTTTGGCGGCCGCGCGGACGAGATCATCAAGATCGCCGGCCACCGCATCGGCACGATTGAGGTCGAGACCGCGTGTCTCCAGCACCAGGCGGTCGCCGAATGCGGCGTCGTCGGGCGTCCCGATGACACGCGCGGCGAAGTGATCTCGGCCTTCGTCTTGTTGAAGCACGGCCACACACCGTCGGACGCCCTGCGGCGTGCGCTCGTCGACACGATTCGCCGCGAGTTGGGGCCGATAGCCGTGGTGGGCGAGCTGAACTTCGTCACGCTGCTGCCCAAGACGCGCAGCGGAAAGATCATGCGACGCGTCCTGAAGGCGGTGATCCTCGATCGTGATCCCGGCGACATCACGACGATCGAGGAGGAAGGCTCGGTCGACGAGGCGCGCGCGGCCTGGCGGCGGATGAAGACGGAGTTGGCGCGATGACGTCGGCATTCCGCGCGTTTCGCGTCTTTGACAACGGACAAGGGGGCGGGGTTGCCGGGCGCATCGTGTCGATGTCGCTCAACGAGCTGAGCGACGGCGCGGTCGTCATCCACGCGGCGTACTCGAGCGTGAACTACAAGGACGCGCTCGCGTGCACGGGCGCCGGCAAGATCATGCGACGGTTCCCGCTGGTCGGCGGTATCGACGTGTCGGGCACTGTCGAATCGAGCGCTGACGGGCGATTCAAGCCTGGCGACCTGGTCCTCGTCACAGGGTTCGATCTTGGCGTCGCACACGACGGCGGCTACGGCGAATACGTGCGTGTTCCGGCGGACTGGGTCGTCCGCGTGCCCGACGGCCTGACGCCTGCTGACGTGATGGCGATCGGCACCGCCGGATTCACCGCGGCGCTCTCGGTTCTCCAGCTCGAACGACACGGGTTGGCGCCCGCGGCCGGACCGGTGATCGTGACCGGCGCCACCGGCGGCGTCGGCAGCATGGCGGTGCAGCTCCTGTCGACGCGCGGTTACCGCGTCACGGCGCTGACGGGGAAGGATGCCGAGCACGAATATGTGCGATCGCTCGGCGCGGCGGAGGTGCTGGCGCGCGGCAGCGTCCAGATGGGTACCCGGCCGCTCGAGAAGGCAACGTGGGCCGGCGCCGTCGATGCCGTCGGCGGCGATACGCTCGCCTGGCTGACGCGGACGATGATGTACGGCGGCGCGATCGCCTGCTCGGGCCTGACCGGCGGCACCGAGCTGCGCACTACCGTGATGCCCTTCATTCTGCGAGGGGTGAAACTGGTCGGGATCGACTCCGTGCTGTGTCCCATGGATGTCCGTCTGGAAGCCTGGCGACGGCTCGCACGGGATGTGACATCTGGGGCGCGACCCGGCCCCCTCGCGACGATGACGCGCGAGATCTCGCTCGACGAGCTGCCCGGCGCATTCCAGACGCTGCTCAGCGGCGGCGCGCGTGGTCGCTTCCTCGTGAAGCTTCCGTCGGGATCTAAGTGATTGGTGAGCGGAGGAGAGCAATCATGGCGACCACGTCGTCTCACGTCAGTCGGCCGACGATCCTCAGTCGTCGGACGATCCTCAAGTCCTCGATTTGGGGCACGGCGCTCGCGGTCATGCCGCCGGGTGCCCGGTGGGTTGGGGCTCGGGCGGACGGGACGCGCTCCCGGGGCGCGGGCAGTCCGCGGGCCGAGGGCGGTTTCGCGGCACCCGCCGCGTCATCGGCCATGGCGCCCGTCGTCGAGACCACGAGCGGGAAAATCCGCGGCGTGGCCGCGAACGGCGTCCAGATCTATCGCGGCGTCCCGTACGCCGCGCCGACCGTCGGTTCGAATCGATTCATGCCGCCGCGGAAAGTCGAGCCCTGGACCGGCGTGCGCGACGCCTTCCAGAACGGCCACTCGTCGCCGCAGGTCGCGCCCTCACCGAGCGCCATCGGATGGGGTCTTCGCGGGAGCGCGGCGCAGGGCGAGGACTGTCTCGTCCTGAATATCTTCTCGACCGGCGTGAACGACGGCCGCAAGCGGCCGGTCATGGTGTGGATCCACGGGGGCGGCTACACGTACGGTTCCGGCTCGTCGCTCGGGTACGACGGCGCAAACCTTGCGCGAACCGGCGACGTCGTCGTCATCTGCATCAACCACCGCCTCAACGTCGTCGGCCACCTCTATCTCGGCGCCGCGGCCGCCGAATTGGCCGACTCGGGGAACGTCGGCATGCTCGACATCGTCGCGGCGTTGCAATGGGTGCGGGACAATGTCGCGCAGTTCGGCGGAGACCCGGGCAAGGTCACGATCTTCGGGCAGTCGGGCGGCGGCGGCAAAGTCAGCACGCTCGTGGCGATGCCTGCGGCAAGGGGCCTGTTCCACAAGGCCATCGTCGAAAGCGGGTCGACACTGAAGCAGATGACGCGCGACGAGGCACAGAAGACGACAGACCTTGTCACCTCGCAGCTCGGCCTGAAGCCGACAGCTGTCGCTCAGCTGCAGCAGGTGCCGATCGCGAAGCTGCTTGCCGCGATCGGCGGCGCCGCCAATGCGGGCGGCGGCGGCGTGCGGTTTGGTCCCGTCGTCGACGGCCATTCGCTGCCGCGCCATCCGTTCGATCCCGACGCACCGGAGACGTCGGCCGATGTGCCGATGATCATCGGCACGACGGAAACCGAAGGGTCGTACTTTGCGCCGCCCGATCTCCTCTCGCTCGACGAAGCGGCCGTCCGCGCCCGGCTGAAGGAACGGCTCGCCGCCGACGGCGACCGCATGTACGATTTGTTCAAGAAGCGTCGCCCCGCGGCAACGCCGAGCGAGATCTATTTCACGATCTCGGCGTTTCCGTCGAACGCGCATCTGCAGGCCGAACGCAAAGCCGCCCAGCGTCGCGCGGCGGCGTTCCTGTACCAGATACGGTGGCGCACGCCGGTCGATGGCGGCCGCCGGCTCTCGCCGCACTGCATCGAGATTCCGTTCGCGATGCAGAACCACTGGCACCTGCCGGAGATGGTCGGGACGGGGCCGGAGCTGCAGCCGCTTGCCGACAAGGTCAGCGGCGCATGGGTCGCGTTCGCGCGCACCGGCAATCCAAGCCACTCGGGCATCCCGAACTGGCCGGCGTACAGCGCGGCCGAGCGTTCGACCATGCACATGAACAACGAATGGACCGTCGTCACCGATCCCGACCGCGAGGAGCGGCTCGCGCTGCTGTCGCTGCCTCGTCTGCCGATGTTCTGATTCCAGCTCCGCGCGGCGCCGCGAGGGCTCACGGATGGTCGGCGATCGACGCGATCAGCTCGGATAGGGAGGACCCGTGAAGACCAAGACGTCCCGCATTGCGATCCTCGCCGCTCTGGCGGCCATCTACGCCGGCTCGATGCGCTTGACCGGTCAGGCGCCCGGGGGGCTCGGCGCGCAGGGCGCCCGGTCCGACGCCCGCGACTGGTCGCAGGACGCACCGATGAAGATCACCGAGCCGTTCACGCTCGCCAGCGTCGGAGATGTGATCATCGTCCGGCCGGCGTCACAGCTGCACGACGCCGGGCTGCAGCGCGCGATCGGCGTCATCAGGGACGCCGACGTCGGCTTCGGCAATTTCGAATCGCTCATTCGCGACGAGCGCACGTTCTACGGTCCGCTCGGCGGCAGCATGATCGGCACGAAGGAAGTCGCCGCCGATCTGAAGGCGATGGGCTTCAAGCTGATGAACCGCGCCGGCAATCACCTGATGGACTCCGGTCAGGAGGGCCTCTTCGAGACCGTACGCCTGATGGATCAGGCCGGTCTCGTCTACGCGGGCGTCGGACGAAACCTCGACGAGGCGCGCGCGCCGCGATTCGTCGAGACGCCCAAGGGCCGCATCGGGCTCGTCGGGATGTACAGCGAAACCGGCGGCACCCAGTCGCGGCTCGCGGCAACGTATCGCGTGGGCGTCACGGGTGGCCGGCCCGGCCTGAATGTCGTGAATGTCACACGCGCCATCACGGTCAGCGCCGATCATCTGGCGCTGCTCAAGAACGTGAAGACGGCCGTCTACGTGCACCGGAATGAGTACTCGAACGCCGTACGCTCGCCGGCCCAGGAGCCGGCGGGCGCCGTCGAGCTGTTCGGGACGACGTACAAGGCGGGTGCCCGGCCGGGCGAGCTCACCTATACCATGAACGCCCGCGATCTGCAGGAGAACCTGCGCAGCGTCAAGAGCGGCAAGCAGTACTCCGACTTCATGATCGCGACCATCCACGCCCACCAGGGCGATTCGGTTCTGCAGGCGTTCCTGTTCGAGGATCATCCCCCCGACTTCCTCGTCGAGCTGGCGCACGCGACGATCGACAACGGGGCCGACGCCTTCGTCGGCCACGGCCCGCACATTCTCCGCGGCATTGAAATCTATAAGGGAAAGCCGATCTTCTACGATCTCGGCGAGTTCTTCCGCGAGTGGGATTGGAGCTGCGACTGCAACTTCACGCCGAGCGGCGACGTGACGCAGGCCGAGAGCGTGGTGCGCGGGCTGGAGGCCCGGGGCGTCGTCGAGCCGATTAACTATGAGAGCGCCATCGCGCTCAGCCGCTTCGACAAAGGGCGGCTGCAGGAGATCACAATTTATCCGATCTGGGCGAGGCACGACGGGCCGCTCTCGCGCCGCGGGCTGCCGATGACGGCGCCGCCGGAAATCGCGCAGCGGATTCTGCAGCGGCTTCAGAAGCTGTCCGAGCCGTACGGCACGCGCATCGCGATCGAGGGGAATGTCGGCGTCATCCGGCCGGGTGTCCGGACGACCAGTTCACAGCAGTAACCCAGTCCAAGGGAGACCCGCAGGCCGTCGCGGGATTTACGCACGTGGGGTATCCGCAGCAACTACGGGTGCTGCTCGGCATCGCGAAACCCCTGGGCGCCATTGGGCTGCTGGGTGGTGCTGCTGGTCCTTCTCGCCCTCTCCTATGGGACGCGCCCTGAGAATCGGCAGTCGCCCGTAGCGCCCTCGGTCGCGTGAACACGACTCAGGCCGCTCATCGCTTCCATCCAGGCCTCATCCGAGTTTCGCAGCGCCCCGCAGGCGGTGACGCACGCGACCGAGCGCCGTTACGACTGGGCGGTCTTGAAGGGGTTAAACACGCGTACGTCGAAATGACCGAAATCGGGCTCGTTCCGGGTGGCGACGATGACGCCGTGCACTCGGGCCGTGGCAGCAATCATCGCGTCCTCAATCAATTCGTCGGAGCGTCCGTGCATGAGGCGACCCCACTCACGAAACGCACGGGTGTCCATTGGCAGAATCTGGAATGAGTCCGAGAGTTGATCGACCCAGCGCTCAATCTCCGCGGCTCTGTCCGGATCCTGCTGGCGGGTCAGCTCGACGCCGCTCTGCAGCTCGCCCATCGTAACCGCCGAAAGGAATAACTGATCGTCCCGCAAGCTGCGAAGCCAGGACACCACGGCACCGTGCGGTTTCCGTTTCCGCAATTCGGAGACGACGTTCGTGTCGAGCAGGTAGGTGCTCACTTCAGCCGCGCGGGAGTCCGTCTACGCAAGGTGCGCCTGAGGGGAATGAGGTTGTCTTCAAACAGTGGGCGAGGACCCGGACCCAGAAGCAACGCCTTCAGACTTGGCCGTGCCGCCCTTTGGAGCCGACGCCATTCCTCGATCGGGACCAGGACCGCAGCTTCCTGACCGCGCCGCGTCACGATCTGAGGACCTTTCTTGATTGTGACGTCCAGCAATTCGCTGAACCGTGCCTTGGCGTCCTGTACCTTCCACGCAGCCACCGGTGAACCCCTCTAGGAGTATATGACTAGTCATCAGACTAGTCAATATCTTGGCTCTCCTGTTTCATCGCGGCCCGTCGCGCTTGCCGCGGCACCCAACGCCGACCTCGTGCCCGGCCCGGTCATCGTCACCATCGAGATCACGTTCACGATCCGCTGAGATCAGGGCTCGCACTATCGCTGAGAGACACAAACACCGAGAAGATCAGGATCAGGGGGATTCGACTTGGGTCTCTGGGTGGCGGCAGCGCGCGTCGTGGCAGTCGTGGCAGCAAGCGCTTGTGGGGTCGACGTCGCGGTGACAGCTCTCCATATAGTGCAGCGAACAAGCAACACCTACGCCCCTCTCGTGGTCTCGCCGCGCGTGCTGTATCACTCCCTGCTCGGCTTCTGGGCCTGCATGGTCAGTGTGGGGATCGCTCGCGTTCTCGCCCGTCCCGATCTCGTGGCCATCCTGAGAGGGCGATCGGCGATGGTTGGTGAAACAAGCTACGGTGTTTCCGAGTCCCTGATGATCGTCGCTGCGTTGTTGGGACTCGCGATTGCCCAGCTGTTGCTGCTGCGATAGCACGCCAGCGCGCGCACGCGTCGAAGCACCTGGGCCCCCTGGTTCGCGCACGGGCGCAGTTATTCCTTTACTGTACCATCATGTTGACAAAATAAAGCAGATAGTTTAGAAAGACAAGCATACGGGTGCCGATGCCAATCGCGATGGGCGACCGTGCCCACATTCAAGTTCGGCCGCAGGTCAAAGCGCAGCTGACCCGGTTCTTTGCCGAGGCGCTGGGCTGTGGTGCGCCGGTGGTCATGGACACGCCCGGCCTAGCGGAGCCCATCCTCGCTTTTCGCTTCCCGAGCGGCGGGTCGGTGAGCTTCGAATTCTCGCCGGACGCGCCGGATGAGCGGCAAGCGCGTCGGGGGGCGTGGCTCGAAGTGCGCACGGACGACACGGAGCTGCTAATCGCGCGTGTCTTGAATGCCGGCGTGGAGCGAATCCGGCACCCGGCAACGCCGACCTTCTACTTCGTTGCCCCGGGCGGCCAGGTGTTCGGCATCGTCCCGCAGCCGAGAGCCTGAGCCGTGGTGGTGGCGTTTCTGCGGATCGCGGCGGGCCTGGCGTTACTTCAAGGCGTCGGCCATGCCGCTGCGGTCGTGCGATGGGCGCCGATGAGAGGAGCGCGCGAGGCGGCCGTCGTTGACGCGATGAAGTCCCAGTCCTTCGTCTTCCAGGGCCTGGCTCGCAGTTACTGGGACTTCTTCTACGGTTACGGCCTTCTCACGGCATTCAACTGTTTCGTCGAGGCGGCCGTGCTCTGGCAGGTGGTCCGCCTCGCGCACCCATCCGATCCATCCGCTGTGAGAGTCATGGCGGCCATCTTCCTCATCGCCAATCTTGCGCATGGATACCTCTCGTGGAGGTACTTCTTCTTCACGCCCGTCATCTTCGATGTCGCGATCACTCTGTGCCTGATGGCGGCGCTCGTCGCAAAGAGCATCACGCCGGCGTGATGAGCGTTTCGCCGCTGGGGTACTGAGTCAGCCAGCGGTCTTGACATCTGATGCTCTACGTTATATCATCACGCATCAGTGAGGACGACTATCGACATTGCCGAGCCGATTCTCCGGGAGGTCAAGGCCATCCACCAAAAGGAAGGCCGGTCGATGGGCGCCGTCGTGTCGGAGCTGCTCGCGGACGCGCTCGCCCGGCGGCGGACACCACCACAGAAGCCCTCGTTTCGATGGACTTCACGGCCCATGAAGGCGCTCGTCGATTTGGCCGACAAGGATGCGATGTACGCCGCGCTCGATGCCGATCGATCGTGAGTTATTCCCTCGACGTCAACCTGCTCCTCTACGCCTCGGATCGATCAAGCGATCGCCATGAGGCAGCGAACCGCTTCGTCGAATCGTGCGCGGCCGGTCCGGAGCTCCTCTTTCTGGCATGGCCGACGCTGATCGCTTACCTTCGGATCGCGACCCACCCCCGGATATTCGCGGCGCCGTTGTCGCCTGACGAGGCGATGGCTAACGTCAGCGCGCTGCTCGCGTTGCCGCACGTCCGGGCAGTGTCTGAGTTGGAAGGCTTTGTGGACGCGTACAAACAGGTGACGGGCGAGCTGATCGTGCGCGGAAACCTGGTGACCGACGCGCACCTCGCTGCCATCCTTTTCCAGCATGGGATCCGAACGCTGTATTCGAACGATCGCGACTTTCGCAAGTTCATATCTCTGGACGTGCGCGATCCCTTTGCGAGGGAATCGGTTTCCAATGAAAGCGGAGAGTCTCCAAGTCGATCGGGTTAATCGCATCTCACATATGGTGTCCTGCGATGGGCTGCGACATCCGCATGTTCCACATGCGTCCCATCGGCCCGGCAGGAGGGCGGAGCCGGAAGAACACATGAAACGAGACGGGATGATTCCCGTACGCGGGCGTCAGCGCATCGGGCACTCGATAGAAGGTGATGTCGGCACCGATCGCTCCCTGGAACCCGCGGAGCTGCAACAAGTCACGTGAGCCACCGAGCGTGACCGCAAAGACCGGATCTTTGACGGCAGCCGCGGGTCCCTCGACGAGGTACCAGTGAGGAGAAGCGCCGTCTCGACCTGCAGCCCCTCGAACCGGCCGTAAATCGTGTTCGGCCCGGTATGCCGCGCGCCCTCGACGAACACGGCGTTCCGTGCACCGTGGTCCGTGTCGTTGCGGCCGTATCCGGCTGTCACCGACGAAAGGTCACTCCCACTCCGCCGCATCCATGATACAGATGCTGTCGTGCGCTGGATGTTGCCGGGCTCGAGCTGTTGAAAATCGACCCTTCCGCGACCCACGGTCCATGATCTATCGCGGCCGTGATCACACCGAAGGAGATGTGCGTCGAATCGAACGTGTGATGGCTGAGCGGCGCAGCCGGGTTGTCGCCGGCCGACGCCCGATGCATGAACGCGACCGGGCCGAGCGCCGGCTCGCCGGACGGCGCTCCGGCGATCGTCAAGCCGGTCGAGCGCCCGACCGGCATGTGCCAGATCGCCG
>DATKHR010000148.1:0-4719 GCA_035510155.1 Vicinamibacterales bacterium | reverse complement strand
TCCCAGCGTTGATCGCCAGCTTGGCGGCGAGCATGACCGCGGCGACCATGCTCTCCGGATCCGCAACACCTTTCCCTGCGATGTCGAAAGCGGTTCCATGATCGACCGACGTGCGAATGATCGGCAGGCCGAGCGTCACGTTCACAGCCTGTCCGAACGCGACGAGCTTCACCGGAATCAGCCCTTGATCGTGGTAGCACGCCACCACGACGTCGAACTCGCCGCGGCGCGCGCGGACGAACACTGTATCGGCCGGGTAGGGTCCGGTCACGTCCACGCCGAGGGCACGGCACGCGGCGATCGCGGGAGCGATCGCGACCTCTTCTTCGTGGCCGAACAACCCATGCTCACCTGCGTGCGGGTTCAACCCGGCGACCGCAATCCGCGGGTGCTCGAAGCCGAAGCGGGGCAGCTCGCGGGCCGTGAGCATGATCGTCGACTCCACGACGGACGTCGTGAGCGCCCGCGGCACGTGGGCGAGTGGGAGGTGGACGGTCGCGAGCACGACGCGCAGCGCGTCCGAGTAGAACATCATCGCGACGTCGCGCGTCTTCGTCAGGTGCGCGATCAGGTCCGTATGCCCGCTCCAAGGCAGGCCCGCGAGGCGAAGGGCTTCTTTACTGATGGGCGCCGTGGCGATCGCGTCCACTGTCCCGGCCGTCGCCGCCTCGACCGCGCGTACGATGACTTCGTAGGCTGCGCGCCCGGCCTCGGCGCTCAGGCGGCCGGGTGGAAAAGACGAGCCGGGGGGCGGCTCGTAGACAACAACGTCACAGACGGCCTGCACGCGGGAGTCAGCCGAGGCACGCGCGGCGATCTCGGGGCCGATGCCGGCCGGGTCTCCCGCGGTAACCGCTATGCGTGGGCGCCGCACGAGGCACAGCCTCCCGCGCCGCAGCCCCCCGCCGCGCAACCTCCCGCACCGCAGCCGCTCGGATTGTCGCAGCCACCCTCGCTGCCGCACCCACCATGCTGGATGCCTTTCGCGTTGGGCAACTCGTACCGCAAGCAGCACTTCAGACGGCCGCACAGGCCCGACAGCTTGGAAGGGTTCAGGCTGAGGTCCTGCTGCTTCGCCATCTTGATCGACACCGGCTCGAACGTCTGGAGAAACGTTGTGCAGCAGAGGGGCCGCCCGCACGTGCCGTAGCCGCCAATCAACTTGGCCTCGTCGCGCACGCCAATCTGCCGCATCTCGATCCGTGCCCGGAATTCCGCGGCCAGCTCACGGACCAGCTCGCGGAAATCGACGCGGCCGTCGGCAGTGAAGTAGAAGATCAGCTTGGTGCCGTCGAACGTCTGCTCGACGCGCGTGAGCTTCATCGCCAGCCCGTGCTCCCGGATTTTCAGCCCCGCAATCCGATAGGCGTCCTGTTCGCGATGGAGGTTTTTCAAGTTGGCGACAATGTCGTCGCGCGTCGCCTTGCGCACGACGCGTTGTGGCGAGTCGGGAGCGGGACGGCGTTTCTCGTCGAGCTGAGGAATGCCCCGCACGACACTGCCTATGGCAGGGCCCGCTTCAGTCTGCACGACGACCCGGTCCCCGGCGCGAGGCTGTTCGCCTTCTTCGGACCCGAGGAAGGTCTGCAGTCGTCCTACGGGGTTCAGCTTGACGGAGACGAGCGGCCGATCGTTCGTCATGCTCATAACTGCAGCACCACCCAGTCGGCGACGATTTTGACGGCGGCGTTCTTTTCGAGCGCCGCGAGCGCATTGCCGACTGCCGCGTACGCATTGACGCCACGTGCTCCCTGGTAGCTCCGCAGCACAGGCGGGAGAACCTGGCTTGCTGGGTCGCGGGCGCCGGCGGGCGCGGGGTCGGTCTGTGCAGCCACCGCCTGGATGTCGCGCAGGAGCAACGCCACGGCTTGCAGGTGTGCCGTGACCTGCGCGCGATCGCTCGCGCCACCGGCGCCGGTCCCCGTCAACAGATCCTTGGCGCTCTCCAGACGCGCCGCCTCGGATCCGGACGCCGCCTGAGCGAGCACGCGTTCGGCGATGTTCCGCGCGGCTTCACTCACATCGGCAGCCGGTTCTCCAGCGAACGTCAGCTGAATGCACCGCGAACGGAGCGTCGGCAGAAGCGTGTCGGGCCGGGAGGTGACGAGAATAAAGACCGAAGACGGCGGCGGCTCTTCGAGCGTCTTGAGCAACGCATTCTGCGCGCCCGGCACCATCGCATCCGCGTGGTCAACGATGGCCACACGGCGCCTGCCTTCGAACGGGCGATAGCTCGAGCTCTCGACGAGGTCGCGGACCTGATCAATCTTGATGGTGCCGGTTTCCCCCGGCTCGACAATGACGACGTCCGGGTGGACGCCACGGGCGATACGGAGACATGACGGGCACGGGCGGCAGCCGCGTTCGGCCGCGTCGACTGCCCCCTCTGGCGGGGCAGGAGCGAGTTCCAGGCAGTTGAGCGCCTGCGCGACGGCAAGGGCCGTCGCGCGTTTGCCGGCCCCTCGAGGGCCTGCGAAGATCAGGCTGGGCGGTAGCGTGCTGCGAGACACCGAGCGCGAAAGCAGCTCAACGATTCGGCGGTGTCCGTGTTTGAGAATAACCTCCCGAAACGGCACGTCGGGATGGATCGTATCACCTATTTACCGCCCTTTTTCTTGGCTGGATCGTCGCGTTTACGGTCGTCGTCTCTCCCGATGCCAAAGACTTTGGACCAGAATCCCCGCTTTTTCCTGGGCGGCTCGGGCGCCAGATCCATTTCGGACGGCGCAGTCGCAGTGGCTGCGGACGCCTCCGGCGCCGACTCTGCGCTGAGGACGAGGCTCGGCGGCGCCACCTTGACAGGTCCGCTGCTGAACGCGTCCGCCATCTTCGTCATGACACCGCGCGTGGGGTGCAGATCGCAATAGTCGGTTGGCGCAGTCCCCCGGGCGAAGTACTCCGTGTAGACCATCGACCGTCTGACGAGCTCGCCCGAGCTCACGCCGGAGGCCCCTCTACTCCGTCTGCTCGATCCGCTCTCGCTGACGACCTCGACGTCCTGGCAGCCAATCGTCGCGAGCTTGCCCGACAGCCGGCAGACCGACGCCGTCGTGATGCCCTCGGGCGGCTCCGGCCATTCGGTCTTGTCGTCACGCGTGGCGACCTTCATGAACCGCGTCCACATCGGAACCGCGAGATCGGCGGCAAACCCGTTGGGCAGGATCGTATGCGGCTGGTCGAAGCCGACCCATACGCCGGCCACGAGATTCGGCGTGTAGCCGACAAACCAGGCGTCGTTGAAATCGTTCGTGGTGCCCGTCTTGCCCGCGGCCGGCAGCGTGAACCCCAACTGGCGGGCGCGGTACGCGGTCCCCGCGTTGACCACGTCGGCGAGCATCGACGTCATGAGAAACGCCGTCGTCTCGCTGATGGCACGCGTCGACGAATCGTGATCCTCGAACAGCACGTTGCCGTCGCGATCCTCGACGCGGCGGATGAGAATCGGCCGGGGCACTAGACCGTGGTTGGCGAACCCTGCGTACGCGGCGGTCATTGACTGCAGTGTGACCTCGCCCGAGCCGAGCGCGAGGGAGGGGACGCTCGGCAGGTCGCCAATGCCCATCTCCTTGGCTTTTCGTACAGTGGTCGGAATGCCGACCTCCTGCAGGAGCTTCACTGCCGCACGATTGCTCGACGTGCGCAGTCCCGTCCGCAGGCTCATCGACGACGCCGTTGAGTGTTCGTCTTCGGGCGTCCACGCGCCTTGCAGCGTAGCGATCGGGTCATCGAGGTTCTCAATCATGGTCGCGGGCGAGAGACCCGATTCAAGCGCCGTCGCGTAGACGAAGGGTTTGAACGCCGAGCCCGGTTGACGCCTGGCTTGGACGGCGCGATTGAAGTGGCTCTCGGAGAAGTCGCGGCCGCCGACCATCGCGCGAACGTGTCCTGTCGCGGGATCCATGGCGACGAGGGCCGCTTGCAGCACATCGGGTTCTCGCGGCGGCGTGTCATCCGCGCCGGGGCCGCCTGTCCCAACCGCCCGGTTATTGGCTGCGGCACGTCTGGCCGCAAGCGCTTGGCGGCGCGCCTCGATGGTTTGCAGCGATTCGGCGACGGCGGTTTCGGCGGCGGCCTGATCTTGCAAATCGATCGTCGAGAATACGTGCAAGCCGCCCTGGTAGACTCGGGACCACCCGAAGCGATCCACCAGCTCACGTCGGACCTGCTCTTTGAAGTACTGACCATGCGGCTCTTCGGCGCGGAGGCCGTCGTGGAGCCTGATTCTCGACGCCCGCGCCATCTGCCATTCGGCCTTGCTGACGACGCCGTTGTCGAGCATCGCCTGGAGCACGACGTTGCGTCGCGCGGTGGCGCGCTCGATGTTGATCGTCGGGGCGTAGCTGGAAGGAGATTTGACCAGGCCGGCAAGGGTGGCGGCTTCCTGCACGTTCAGATCGGACGCGCGCTTGCCAAAGAAGCCCCGTGATGCCGCTTCGACCCCGTAAAAGCCGTCGCCGAAGTACACCTTGTTCAGATAGAGCTCGAGAATCCGTTGCTTCGAGTATTGCCGCTCAATTCGCGCGGCGAGAACGAGCTCCTGGAGCTTCCGGCGAAGCGTTTTGTCCGGCGTGAGAAAGCTCTGACGGGCGAGCTGTTGCGTGATCGTCGACGCCCCTTGCGTGACGCGACGGTGGCGGACGTTAGCGATCGCCGCCGACATCATGCGGAACAGGTCGAACCCGTGATGCTCGTAAAAACGCTGGTCCTCGGTGGCCAGCA
>DATKHR010000147.1:0-6408 GCA_035510155.1 Vicinamibacterales bacterium | reverse complement strand
GACCTCGGTGGTTTCGAGAGCAGGAGATCGCGCTAGGCCTTCCTGGCGTGAAGTCCGAACGCAGCGCCCTGTGGGTCCATCGCGTTCACGACCCAGTCGCCGCCCGGAACTTCCATCGGACCGTTCAGGATTTTGCCGCCGTTTGCCTTGACGCGCTCGGCGGCGGCGTGCACATCCGGCACCCGGAAATAAATCTGCCAGTTTGGCGGTACGTTCGCCATCTCCGGTGGCTTGTTCATCATGCCGCCGATCATCCCGTGCGGGCGGTTGAACATCTGGTACTTGCCCATCGGCCCCATGTCCATCGCCTCGCTCGGCTGCCAGCCGAACACCTGTTGGTAGAATTTCATCGCCGCCGGCGCGTCCGTCGTCATCAGCTCGTGCCACGACGCTTCACCGACTTCGGCCGCGCCTTCCGGGCGCTGCTCTGCGCGCGCCGGCTCGTAGATGTAGAACGCGGCGCCCTGCGGGTCCATCATCATCTGCATGCGGCCGACCGTGGGGATCTCGATGACGTCGGTATGCGCCTTGCCTCCGAGCTGCTTGATTCGCGCCGCCGCCTCTTCGATCTTCGGCACGCCGATATACATCGCCCAGAACGGCGGCGCCTTGACCTCGTCCGGCCTGGTCAGGACGCCGGCGACGGGCACCTCGCCGCTGCGATTGAACATCGTGTAGGGCGGACCCGCGCCCTCGAAGGGCGACGTCTTCCAGCCCACCACGGTCCGATAGAACGCTTCGCCCGCCTTCATGTCCGTGGTCATCAATTCGTACCAGAGCGGCCGTCCAAGCAACGTCGATGTGGCAACAGTCATCCAACACCTCCCGATTGATTCAGAAGACACTCCGCCGACCTCAGCCGCGGAGCGTGCGAGGTTCAGCGATCGACTAGTCTGACACGCGGCGACATTGGAGCGACAGGGCGAAAGCATGAATAATTTGTCATCACGGATCACGTGATGTTGGCGTGGCGGTTCGGGTACGGCAATCGGTTTGATGAGGTCTTCGTGGAGATTTCGGGCTATGGTCCCACCGATACGGTCTACGTCAACCCCGCGGATACGCCAAAACCGTGAGCCTCGCGATGCACCGCGTCAGGCTTTTGCGGATTGTCCTTGAGGCATCAGCTTCTCAAACGGGCCCGCGTCGAAAGATCTCCACCGATCCCACCAGGTCGTCGGACATGAACGCAAAGCCCACGTCGTCGGTCACCGGACGCACTACCGTGGGCTCGTCGAAGAACTCGCCTCAGTTCCGCTTGAGAGCGTATGCGCCGGTACGCCGACGGGCGTCACAGCCTGCTGGTCCTCTTCGCCGGTGCGGATACGGTAGACCTTCTCGACCGGCAGCACGAAGATCTTACCGTCGCCGACCACTCCGGTTCGTGCCGCCCTCACAACGGCGCTGACCGTTGGTTGAACAAAATGATTCGAGACGCCGATCTCGAGTCGTACCTTCTCCGACAGGCCCATCTTGACGGTCGTGCCCCGGTAGGTCTCCACGTGTTCGCGCTCGCCACCGTGCCCCTGCACGCGGCTGATGCTGACACCTTGAACGTCAGCCTTGTACAGCTCCTCGAGGACCGCGTTCAAGCGATCAGGACGGATGATCGCGACGACGAGTTTCATGACTCACCTCCGAGCGTTGCCGAGGGTGCCAGCGCGGGTGTCTCCGTGTCGCCATCGTGCAGGATCAGGATCGCCCCCTCGCCCTCGGCGTAGGCTTCTTCACCGTGCTGGCTTACGTCCAGGCCGAGTCCTTCGTCGAGTCGATCGGCCCGCAGTAACACAAGCGCGCCGACGACTTTCAAGACGACAAACGTCGCGACAGCGCTATAGGCGATCGTGATCAACACGGCAAATGCCTGGATCCCGACCTGGCGCGCGTTGCCGAATGCCAACCCGTTCACCGTTCCATTCCAGGCCTTCTCGGCGAAAACGCCCGTCAGCAGCGCGCCGACGGTCCCGCCGACGCCGTGCGCGGCCACGACGTCGAGCGAATCGTCCAGCCGCGTGCGCACCCGGAAAACGAGGCCGTAGTAGCTGGGAAACGCGGCGATCGCGCCCAGGAGGATGGCGCTCGACGGACTGATGTATCCTGCCGCCGGCGTCACGGCAACGAGGCCGACAACGATGCCAGTTGCCGCGCCGACGGCCGTGACCTTTCCGTCTCGCACCAGATCGAGCAGCGTCCAGACAACCAGGGTGGCCGCCGGTGCCAGCATCGTCGCCGCAAAAGCGACCACGGCAATTGGACTCGCCTCGAGCGCCGACCCGGCATTGAAGCCGAACCAGCCGAACCAGAGGAGGCCCGCTCCGAGCAACGTGAACGGCACGTTGTGCGGCAAAAACGCCTGCCGTGCAAAGTCCTTGCGTGGCCCCACGATCGTCGCCGCGACCAGTGCCGCGACGGCGGCGTTCACGTGCACCACCGTTCCTCCTGCGAAATCAAGTGCTCCGAACGATGCGAGAAAACCGCCCCCCCACACCCAATGCGCCACGGGGCCGTAAACGACGAGCGACCATAGCACGAGGAACAGCAGATACGCTTGGAACCGCATGCGTTCTACAACAGCTCCCGACACCAGAGCGGCAGTGACGATGGCAAAGGTGCCCTGGTAGCACATGAAGAGCACATGGGGAATTGCGCCCTTTGCCTCGAGGCCCACGTGCCGCAGAAGCACGTGGGCGGTACCTCCGACAAACGGCGACCCGGGCGCAAACGCGAGCGAGTAGCCGAAGAGCGCCCAAGCCAACCCCACGGCACCCAGAGCGGCGAAGCTCATCATCATCGTGTTGAGCGCGTTCTTCGAGCGCACGAGACCGCCGTAGAAGAACGCCAGGGCCGGTGTCATCAAAAGCACCAGCGCCGTCGAAATCAACATCCACGCAGTATCGGCACGATTCATATAAGGCTGTCCCAGCGTCGATGCGCAGATCCTACATGGTGGATCCCCGCTCATCTAGTAGAACGCGCGGGTGGCCGGGAAGGGTACAGGATTGTGGCGATCCGCGACAAGAACGTCGGGCCCGTCCGCCCGCGCCGAAAGCGCGTCTGAATTCCTCGCGCGTCACATCCTACTTTCACGCCTCGCCGTAAATCCGCAGGGAGAAGAACGTTTCTTCCTGCGGATTGCATTCAAGATCCTGCTCGAGGCAGATCTGTTGTCCATCCGAATGCTGTCTCGTAGCGGTCTGGTTAATAGCACAAACGCCGAAGCTAAGCTGGATGTCGCGATGAACTCAGACCTGCGATTCGCACGCCCACCGAGAGGGGCTTTGCGAATTCCACGTCCGCGGCTGTCCATACACGGAGCGGAAACTTCAACGTTTGAACCGCCGATTTCCTTATGCTGAATGGACGACCCCAAGAACCTCGATTGGGCCTGGAGGCCTATCGAACGAACAGCGAAAGAGCCGAACGATGCGCCGACGACGACTCGGCGCGTCGCGCGGTCCAGCTTGAAGAGCCCGACTGGAACGCGTTACCGCCAACCGTGCCGCCCGACGCCGCACACGTCATTCGGCAGAGCCTTGAAAAGGATCGCAGCGCACGCCTCGGCGACATCAAGGCCGCCCGACTTCGATTGAGTCCCGCCGCGAATGAAAAGGCCGACAGGGGCGTGACGCCCATACCACCATCATCAAGTGCCCTCCTTGATGGTGTCGCGGCGTGGGTCCAGCGGAGTCCGCGGGCCATGCGACTCCTGACCGGGTTGGCGCGCCGTATCGCCGCGATCCAGGTCGTGAAGCACAAGCATGTTTTCGTGCTCGGCGCGGATGAAGTCCGGGAAACGCTCGTTCGCGGAAGCGATTTCGAGCTCGGACCGTTCGGCGGTCCCAAAATGCTGATGGGTCCTTTCCTTCTCGGGATGGATCCGCGCGCGCAGTATGAGCGCGAGCGCGACCTGCTCCGCCAGATTCTGGAGCTTCTTCTGAGTCACGTCACCGCGATTGCCGGCGAGGAGTCCGCTCGTCAAGCCGCGACGCTCGTTGACAGACGCTCGCTCGACGTGGTCAACGATTTCGCCGAGCCAATCGTGAGGCGCGTCGCGTGCCGTTTCTTCGGTATCGGCTTTCCTCAAGTGGCAGATACGCGCGTTCTTGCGCCTGCGAACGGCGAGGAGTTGCTCTCCCAGTGGGTTCGCAAGGTCGGTTCCGTGATTGCGACGACTTCGCCCGCGCCCTTCGGTCTCCAGAGGGTGGCGGAATCCTGCGCCGGCGAATTTCGCGCCTACCTCGAACGCGAAATCCAGCAGCGCGCAGGATGTCCCGACCCCAAAACCGTGCTCGGGCAGCTGCTTTGCCACATGCACGCCGGAGAGCTGGCGCAGGAGCGTGTGCTCCCTAATCTTGCAGGATTGATGCTCGCCGGCAGCACACCGCTGGTGAAATCCATCACGCACGCGATCGATCAAATCCTCCGTCAAATCCGCCGCCGAGCGGACCCGATACCGGCGGTCCTGGACGATCCGGCTGCGAAGAGGCTGCTATTCGAGGCCCTGCGTTTCAACCCCACATTTCCGGTGGTGATTCGGTATTGTCCGTTTGCCAAGCTGCTTGGCGGTGGCCAGTCTCGGCGCGACATCCCGGATGGAGCGTCGCTCTACGTCGCGCTGATCAGCGCGTTGTTCGACGCGGAAATCGGCGACGCCGACGTCTTCGTCGCTGGTCGTCCGGCCGACGAGGACAGCTCCTTGGTATTCGGGTGGGGCCAGCACCATTGCCTCGGGCGCTACGTTGCGACGGCGGAACTCGTCGCAATGCTGCGAGCGTTCCTCGGGCTTCCCCGCGTGAAGGAATTCAAACCGTCACGAATTCGCTACGACGGACCCGCGGCCGCTCGGTTCGTGATCAGGAGACGGGCGTGACGCAGCACGTGAGCACAATCATCAAGCCCATCAAGCCCATTTACGCGAACGATGTGGAGGCGCTGAAAGCGCTGCGCGAACACCTGCGAGTCATCGGCGACAACGTGCAAGCGGGACTTGACACTCGCTTTCACCGCATTCCCGACCTTCACTTTCTCTCGTGCTGCATTCTGGAGCAGACCAAGGAACGATCCGGATGGTTTCTCGTCCTCGAATTGTCGTTCGATGGCGATGTGCGGCCATTCCTGGAGTGGGTGGTCAACCACCAGCGGGCGACTCTCGACGAGCTGCTGTCGAGTTGCGAGGGATATCCGGCCCCCGGTGCCAATTCGCGTGAGGTCGTCGACTACCTTCTCGACAGCACGCCCGCGCAGGCGGTCTATATCGGCACGCCGGCACGCAGCAGGCGGCAGATAGAGGACGAGACTGGACTTCGCAAGCGCATTGCGGCTCGCCTGGACAAAACGGCAGGGTTGGCGATGTCTCGCGCCCAGCGGTGGCAGGGCGTCGTCTCCGGAATATATGCCGAGTCGCCCGAGCTGCGGACGGTGCCGAAGCGCCCGCTTCGCGTGCGGCTCAACCCTGCCGATCCCACGGTCCGAGCGAGGCTCGCAGCCGCAGGCCGGATCGGCGCGGGCGCAATCCTGTGGATCGCCGGCGTCGCGGCCGCTTTCGTTCTGGCGCGTACGGCGTGGCAGCGCGCACTGGTCCTCACACCCCCTCTCGCGCTGGGCGTCTGGGCAACTGGCGTGTTCATCCGACTCTCTCCTGGCGGTCTCGTGCGCCGCGTACGTGTCCGCGTGTGGAGTCAGGGAATTCGCGATGGCGCACGCACGGCGTTGTACGTCGCGCCTGCAGGCGGACTCGTGCTCGCGGCAGGAGTGCTGGAGCCCGCAGGGGTGGGCCGGGTTCTTCTGGTGACGTCCGGCGCGCTGCTCGCTGTCCTGACGATCGTTCTGAGCTCGGCTACCGTCTTCTCGATGTTTGGCGGCGTCGCGACTGCGGCGGCAGCGATCGTCGAGACGGCTCTGCTATGGTGGTTCCCGAGGGCAATCGTGCCCGCGTTCGTCGGGACTGTCACGATCGTCGCGGCGCTGCTCTTTGTGTTCGCCTGGAGGATCCGCCGGCTCGAAGCGAACAGCAAAGTGTGGGACGAGCAGGATAGTCTCAACCACCTGCGCGCCGTCACCCGGCGCGAGTACCAGCAACTCCAGACCCACCTCGCGTCCGAGACGGACATCGCGCAGGATACGTTCCGAATGCGAACGCTTTGCTCGGTGCTTCGCTGGGTGAACGGCCTTTCATGGTTGTTCTTCAATCAGGGACACCTGGACAAGATCACGAGCATCCACTTCGCGCGTTTCATTGTGCCCCCTGGACGCCGCACTCTCCTCTTCCTGTCGAACTACGACGACCGCTTCGAGGACTACCTCGGCGCCTTCTCGACGGTCACCGGCGTGACGGCTGTCTGGGGCAACACGGCCGGGTTCCCGCGGCCGTTTCTGCTCGTCTTTGACGGCGCTCGTGCGGAAAACCAC
>DATKHR010000146.1:0-10937 GCA_035510155.1 Vicinamibacterales bacterium | reverse complement strand
TTCAAATTCCGCTATTGCGGACAGGATATGAAGCTGCAATTTCCCAGCGGGCGTGCTGGTGTCGATGCCTTCTCCAAGCGTGACGAACCCGATACCGAGCGCCTGCAGGTCGTCGAGCAGCGTGACGAGGTGTCGGAGGTTGCGACCGAGCCTGTCCAGTCGCCAGCACACCAGCACATCGAACTTCCGACGGCGAGCATCCTTCAGCAATTCATCGAGAGCGGGGCGTCTATCCTTCGCGCCACTGACGCCACGGTCCACGAACTCGATGGCGGTCCATCCCCGCGCTTGGATGTAGCGCCGGAGTTCCTGGAGTTGGTTCTCGGGCTCCTGGTCGAGTGTGCTCACGCGCGCGTAGATGGCGGCCCTCATCGCCCCCTCGGCTTTCGTCCCTTGCCCTTGATGCCCTTCGACTCCAACCATAAGCGAATGGCCCGCCTCACCTGCTCAGAGACGGCGATACCATCCCGCTCCCACAGCTTGTCCATCCCTTCGACAAGGTCGTCGTCAATGCGAAATGTCATGACCTTGCGAGGGATGTCGGCATGCTTGGTCATCTACAATTACATCGTAGTATTCGTCTTACGTATTGTCAATGAACCATTCTCAGCCTACCGTCCTTCCAGCGGTTCCCGTAAGCGAGGAGGGAAGAGTCAGTCGCCCGGGCGATGTCGCGACTCCACCAGATGAACAGGGATGTGACGGGAAGTCCATCCGTGGCTGCTTTTCTCGGGCGGTCGAATGGAAGCATCTCGCGGAATCACCGCTCAAGGGCGTGAAACCGTATCGGGTCGATAACATTCGCACTCGGATTCTGAGCCCCGAGGAAATCCGCAAAGTTCTGGAAGCTTGCCCGCCCGACTTGAGGCTAATGGCGAGAGTGACGTTAGAGAGCCTTCTCCGGCTCTCCGAGGTGCTCAATCTGCGACGGGAAGACATCGGGGCAACCGACCTCGTGGTCCTGCAAACCAAGAACGGCAAGACGCGCAAGGTGCCACTCACGCCTGAGCTTCGCATTGAGCTTCTGACCCATAGCCGTGGTAACGGTTTTGTCTTCGGCCAAGGAGAGAAGGGCGAACCACCCACACAAGCAGCCATCAGCGTGGCGTTCGGGCGACTGATGAAGAAAATCGGTTTGCCGGGCGTCAGTCATCATGTTCTTCGCCATACAGGTGCTTCAGCGATGGTTGCGGCTGGAGTGTCGCTCCGAGTCGTGCAGGAGATTGGTGGGTGGACCTCGCTTCGGATGCTTGAACGCTACTCGCATCCAACCGGTGAGGAGATGGCACGAGCCGTTCGCGTGCTCGTGGAGCACACCGGCACAAAAACCGGCACAGCAGCGAATCGCAGCATGAAGACTGATGAACCCGAAATCCGTAAACGTGTTGTGGGACTTGATGATATGCGTGGCGTCCCCAACGGGATTCGAACCCGTGTTTCGGCCTTGAAAGGGCCGCGTCCTGGGCCTCTGGACGATGGGGACGCGCGGGAGGAACTCAAAAGTCTACCACGTCAGAGCCGCGCGCTCCGGTGTCATCAGCCACTACTTCGGCCGCGGTGCGCCCGGCACTTGCTGCAACATCTCTTTGATCCCACCAAGCGACGCCAACACGCCGCTCGCCTCGTACGGCAGGAAGACGAGCTTGTCGGCGCCGCTCGCGATCGATCCGAGGGCCTCCAGATACTTCTGCGCAATCAGGTACTGCGCAGGGCTGCCCCCGACGCCGAGCGCCTGCGTGATGACCTGGATCGCCTGCGCCTCAGCCTGCGCTACCGCCAACCTCGCTTGCGCCTGCCCTTGAGCCGCCAGAATCGCTGCCTCCTTCGCTCCCTCCGCCTGCACGATCTGCGACTGCTTCTGCCCCTCGGCGCGCAAGATCGCGGCCGCCTTCTCGCCCTCGGCCGTCGTCACCACGGCGCGTCGCGTCCGCTCCGCCGTCATCTGCTTTTCCATCGTCAAGCGGATCTCTTCGGGCGGCGTAATGTTCTTCAGCTCGATGCGCATCACCTTGACGCCCCACTGCTGCGTGGCCGTGTCGAGCGCGGCGCGCAGCTGCGCGTTGGTGGTGTCGCGAGAGGCGAGCGTGTGATCGAGGTCGAGCTGACCGATGACGTTGCGCAATGCGGAGAGCGTCAGCTGCTCGAGACCCCACCGGAGGTTCTGAACTTCGTAGGTCGCCCGCACCGGGTCCACCACGAGATAGTAGATGACCGCGTCCACCTCCATCGTTACGTTGTCGCGCGTAATGACGGGCTGCGGCTCGATCTTCGTGATCTGCTCCCGCAGGTCGATCGTGTCGCGTACCGAATCCAGGAACGGCACGATCGTGTTCAGGCCGGCCTCCGCCATACGGTGATACTTGCCGAGGCGCTCGATGATCTTGACCTGCTTCTGCGGGACGATCTTGATCGAGCGCATCAGCACGACCAGGAGAACGAACGCAATTCCGAGCAGCACGATCGCGGAGTTCATAACGGCGTGACCTCCAGCACGATGCCGTCCGCGGCGACGACGCGAACCTTGGTGCCCGCGGCAATCGCGCCGATGCCACGAGCGGCCCAGTCCTGGCCGCCCACGTTCACGCGGCCGGTGCCCACCGTGGGATCGATATCGTGCGTGACGATGCCGTCGCGGCCAATGAGCGTGTCTGTTCGCGAGGGAACCCCCTGTCCGGCGAGCCGTCCGACGAGCGTCGAACGGAGAGCAACGAGCGAGACCATCAACACGACGACGAACGTGCCGACCTGCACCGGGATGCTGAAGCCGAGATAGGCTGCGGCCGCCGCGGCGATGGCGCCGGCACTGACGAAAGCCGACCCAAAGTGCGGGATGGACACTTCGAGTATGGCGGCCACGAACGCGATCGCCAGCCACGAGAAGACCGCCAGCTCGGAACCCCACAGGGACCAGATGGCCGACAGCATATGAAACCGGAGCGCGGCGATTGTATCAGGCGCCGGCAGCAAGCGCCGCTGGCGAGGTAAGGTAGGCGTGGAATGACCGCGTGGTGGCGTGCGATCGTGGTCAGCCATCGGTGGCTTGGAATTGCCGGCTGGCTGGTCTTCATAATGTGGCTCGCGACGGGCATCGTGATGATGTACGCGCGAATGCCGGCATTCAACCGTGCCGAGCGATTCGCGACGCTTGCGCCACTCGATCTGTCCGATGCTCGCCTCTCGCCGTCCGACGCTCTACGGTCGCAGCGCATTGTCGACCCCCAGCGCGTGGTCGTCGCAATGTTGACGGGACGGCCAGTCTACCGGGTCCTGGCCCGCGGTACCTGGACGACCGTCTTCGCAGACAACGGCGAGCCGCTCCATCGCCTGAGCCCAGATCAAGCGCTTGACGAAGTGCGCCGATTCGCGCCCGAAAGCGCCGCCACGATTCGATACGAGGCGCGGATGACGGAGCCGGATCAGTGGACCCTGGAGGACGGCGCGGCTCTGCCGCTGCACCGTGTGGCGCTGGGCGATGCAGACGACCGCGTGTTCTATCTCGCGGAGCGAACCGGTGAAATCGTGGGCAAAACCACGCGGCGCGAACGGTGGCTCGCGTTTGCCGGCGCGGTGCCGCATTGGCTGTACTTCACGCCATTGCGCCGTCACCGGGGTGTGTGGGCGGAATCCATCATCTGGATGTCGGCGGCCGGCAGTGTCATGTGTCTTCTCGGACTCGCGTGGGGAGTTTTCTGCGGCATCACGCGGCCCGCCGGGGCTCCCAGCGCAGCACACGCGCGGGGGTGGCAGCGGGGTACCCGCGTCGGAGTGGCCTACCGCGGCTGCATGCGCTGGCATCACTATGCCGGCCTCACGTTCGGGATGGTGACCTTCACATGGTTCTTCAGCGGCCTGTTGTCAATGGATCCGTTGGACTGGCATGCCGGTACGGCGCCAACGCCGTCACAACGCGACGCACTTTCTGGTGGGCCGCTGCGGTTGGATCATGTCGCGCTGGACGATGTCCGGCGGGCCGAAAAGCTCGCGGCGCGAGCGGCTTTGAGCGGGGGCGGCCACGACCCCGGCCGCACAAGTCTGTCTCGCACGAAAGAGATCGAGATCGGCCAGTTTTTGGGCGAGCCTCGCCTGATCGTCGACGGCCGAGCAGACGCCCCCATCGATCGGGATCGATTGCTCCGAGCGGCGCGCGACGCTGTCTCTGGGAGCGCCGTGACCGGAGTCGCGTGGCTCGACGGCTACGACGCCTATTACTATGACCGCGGGCATGAGCTGCCGCTGCCGGTGTTGCGGGTCGAGTACGCGGATCCGCGCGCGACATGGCTGTATCTGGATCCGAATCGCGGAATCATCCTCCGCAAAGAGGAGCGGTCGAGCCGCGTGAACCGCTGGCTGTATCACGGCCTGCACAGCTTCGATTTTCCGTTCCTTTATGACCGGCGCCCACTATGGGATATCGTCGTGATCTTCTTCATTCTGGGCGGAATCACGTCTGCCGTGACCTCGGCGGCGCCGGCATGGCGACGGCTGCGACGCCACGCCCGTCGTTTGCTATAGTTATGGCCGTAGATCCGAGCGACAAGAACTGAGGAGGACACCGAATGCGACGTGGCGTCCGGGACGTGATCATCGCGGCCGTGGCCGCGGCCGCAGGGGCGTACGTGGCGATGATGGCGCTGCCCATCGCGGGGCAGGCGCCAGCAGCCTATAGGGCGCCACGGCTGCCCGACGGCAAACCGGATCTGAACGGCATCTGGCAGGCGCTGAACGAAGCCAACTACGACCTCGAGGCGCACATGGCCCGAGCTGCCTTGCAGCTTCGCGCCGGCCCCTATGGACCGGTACCTGCTGCCTCTGTGCTGGCACTGGGCGCTGTGGGGGCGGTCCCTCCTGGCCTCGGCGTGCTCGAAGCCGGCGAGATTCCGTACCTCCCCGAAGCGGCCAAGAAGAAAAAGGACAACCAGGAGCACTGGCTCGAGCGCGACCCGGAGATCAAGTGCTACCTTCCGGGTGTGCCGCGCGCGACCTACATGCCGCAACCATTTCAACTCTTCCAGAGTACGAAGTCGATTTTCATCGCGTATCAGTACGCGGGCGCCACGCGCGACATCCTGTTGAAGGATCCGGGGCCCGCGCCCGTCGACTCGTGGATGGGACAGTCGGTCGCCCGCTGGGAAGGGGATACATTGGTCGTGGACGTGACCGGCTTCAACGATCAAAGCTGGCTCGATCGCGCCGGCGATTTTCACAGCGACGCGCTCCACGTCGTCGAGCGCTACACGCGCACGGCGCCCGACATCCTCTCTTACGAGGCGACGATCGAAGACAAAAACGTGTTCTCGCGGCCGTGGAAGATCAGCATGCCGCTGTACCGGCGCCTCGAGAAGAACGCGCAGCTCCTCGACTTCAAGTGCGTAGAATTCGTCGAGGAACTGCTGTACGGCAAGTGGCGCAAGAAACCGCTCACCGAATAGGGATCTCGGCGCCGAGCTTATCGAATCTCAGGAACGATGGTCATGCGCATCAGGCAACGGCTTGTGACGGCGATCGTGGTGAGCGCCGCCTTTACGGTTGGCGCGGCCGGACAAATGAGAAACGCGGCAATTCCGCGAACGCCGGACGGTCACCCCGACCTGTCGGGCACCTATGACCTGGCCATGCTGACGCCGCTCGAGCGCCCCAACGGGATGGCGGCGACGCTGGGCGATGACGAAGCGGCGAAGCTCGAAAAGCAGGTCGTCGATCGGAACACGGCGCTCGACCGGCCGATCGAGGGAAATCGCGCCGCCCCGCCCAAGGGCGGCGACGGATCGGTCGGGCCCGCAGGCAATGTCGGCGGCTACAACAATTTCTGGCTCGACCGCGGCTCGACCTACAGCATCGTCGACGGCCAGCGTCGGACGTCGATTGTCATTGATCCGCCGGATGGGAAGGTGCCGCAGCTGACGGCCGAGGCCCGGCAGCGCCAGGCGAGCCGCTTCTCCCAGTTCCGACCGACCTCCGACCAGACCGAAAGCAAGGATCCGGGTCTCGAGCCCACCGGCGCGTACGACGATCCCGAGCGCCGCCCGCTCGGCGAACGCTGCCTGCTCGGGTTCGGCTCGACATCCGGGCCGCCGATTCTGCCGAACTACTTCTATAACAATCTGCACCAGATCGTCCAAACGCCAACCCAGGTGCTGATCCTGACCGAGATGGTCCACGATGCGCGCATCGTCCGGATGAACGCGAAGCATTTGCCTTCATCGATTCGCATGTGGCTCGGCGATTCGGTCGGCTCGTGGGACGGCGATACGCTCGTCGTCGACACGACGAACTTCACGGACAAGACGCGGTTCCGCGGAGCGACCCAGGACATGCATGTGGTCGAGCGCTTCAGTCGTGTCGATGCGAAAACGCTGAAGTACCGGTTCACGATCGAGGATGCGCAAACCTGGTCGAAACCCTGGACGGGCGAATACACATGGCCCGCGACCGACGAGCGGGTTTTCGAGTACGCTTGTCACGAGGGCAACTACGCGTTGGGGGATATCCTCCGCGGAGCGCGGCTGAGAGAAAAGCAGACGACCGAGAAGTGAGACAACGAATTCGGAGTCACGAGCAACGAGTACGGAGTAAAGAGGACAACGCCATGCGAAAACTGTTTGTGCTGGGTGCCGGGCTGGTCGTCATGCTGGCAGCTGTTCCCGTGATCGCCCACCATGCGTTCGGCGGCGAGTTCGATCCCAACAGGCCTTTGCTGCTGAAGGGGAAGGTCGTGAAGCTGGAATGGGTGAACCCGCACGCGTGGCTTCACATCGAGGTCCCGAAGCCTGATGGCACTCAGCCGTGCCAGTTCACGCCCAACGCCATGTGCGAGGAGTGGATGGTCGAGGGAGGTACCCCGAACACGCTGCTGAGGCGGGGCATCACCAAGGAATCGCTCGTTGCGGGCACGGAGCTGGTGATTGACGGCTACCAGGCGCGGGACCACACGCTGCTCAGGGCGAACGGGCGCAATATCACTTACCCGGACGGGCGGAAGCTGTTCCTGGGCTCGTCGGGCACCGGCGCGCCCACCGACGGAGCCGATCCGACGGAAGCTACGAAGGGTCGCGGCCGGGGTGGCCAATAAATAATGGCTGATGGCCGATCGCGAATGGCCATTTAGCCGGAAAACCCGATCCACCGCCCGCCGGCTCCGACACCGAACCACAGCGTCAGCGACACGAGTGCGACCAACCTGAGCACGATTGGCCGCACTCGACCGTCGCCCTCAAACGAGACCCTCCGCCGAACTGTAAACGTGAAAGCCATCGCGAGCGCGAGCGACGTCATCTTCACCCAGAAGGGCGTGCTGTAGTAGCACTTGGTCGCTTCGGACGAAAACAGCGCAAATCCAGTGATCAGCATGACGATGAGGCTCCCGACGAGCCACGGCTGCGCCTCGCGCGCCACCTCGGGAATCGGCTGCCGCCGCAGACCAAGGCCGAGCAGGCGGAGATCCAGCATCAGCACCGCGCCGCCGATGACCGCGAGCGCGAGCAGGTGCACGGACTCGATGACGGCAAACGCCCATGACGAATTCTTGATGGCCGTGCCAATCGTCGTGGTCTCGAACCATTGAAAATAAGGCAGCAGCATGCGTATGTTCCTAGCGTTGACGGTCGACGCATCCGGCCGCCCACTTGATGAGGGGCGGTTGAGGCATGTCGCAATCGAACCAGTTGTAGGCGATCATCCGCCCGCAGACGATGATGACGGCCCAGAGGGCAAGCGAGGCCGCGCCGGCGAATCGAGCCTTCTTGGGCGGGATCAGGTCGCGATCCCAACGCGCGACGGTCCTCTGGACGCCATTGTGGAAGACCCAGGCGTTTGCGCCGGCGAGCAACAGGGCGATGACCTTCAGGCGAAAGAAGATGTTCTGATACGAACGGATCGGGATGGCATAGAAGAGCAGGATCCCGCTGATGAACATCACGACGAAGCCGGCCACCATCCACGGGACGAGGCGTCCTGTCACCTCCGAGACCGGCACGCGGCGGAGCGCGACGCCCAGAAGCCGGAGGTCGAGCATGAGCGACGTGCCGACGAACACACACAACGTCAAAACGTGGACCGACTCGACGAGCGGATAAATGTAGAGCGACTCGTGAAGCGCGATACTCCCTTTCGTGCTTGCAAGCCACTCGCAGAACGGCAAAAGAGACACGAAGCGGCTATTATAGCCGGGGGGCCTCATGCGAATCGCCCCGGTCACGGCCGTGTTCCTCGCGGCGAGCGCGGTCGGCGTCAGTCTGGTTTCCGGAGTCCCGGGCCGAGCGTCCTCGCTCGGCCAGGAAATCGCCGGCGGTCGACAGATCGGCACGATGTCCGACTTGATGGCGAAGGTCATCTACCCTGCGTCGGACGCGGTGTTCTACATCGAAACGCGGACGCCGAAGACAGACGCGGAGTGGGATGCACTGCAGGGCAAGACGCTGATCCTCGCCGAGTCGGCGAACCTGTTGATGATGCCCGGCCGCGCGCGGGATCAAGATCGTTGGATCGCCGACACGCGCCTGATGCTCGATGCCGGAACCGAGGCGTTCAAGGCCGCAAAACGGCATGACGTCCCAGGGCTCGTTGCGGTCAACGACGCCTTGTACACCTCCTGCGTGACGTGTCATCGGCACTATCGTCCGAACTACGGACGCGGAAGTGCCGGCGGACCCGGTACGCCGTCCGGTAGAGAATGATGACTCGCCTGATCGCCGCGCCCTGCGCCGCTCTAGCGTTTGGCTTGCTGGCTCGGCTCGGAGCGCCGGAAGTCGCTGCCCAGGCGAGACTCTCGCCTCGCGACCTTGAGGGCGTCTGGGGATTTGCGACGCTGACCCCGCTTGAGCGCCCCGCCGAGTTCGCCGACAAGCCGTTCCTGACCGACGCAGAAGCCGCCGGCTACGTTCGTCAGACGATTGAGCGCGGCAATCGCGACCGCCGCGACGGCGGCGCCGCGGCTGACGTGGGTCGCGCCGTCAACGACTACTGGTTCGAGCGGGGCACCGAATTGTCGAGAATCGACGGACGCCCCCTGGCGTCACTGGTGGTCGATCCTGTCGACGGCCGCGTGCCCGCGTTCACGCCGGCCGCGAGGCTGAAGCTATCCGCGCGCGTGGCAGACGCGCGAGAGCACCCTGCCGATGGCCCGGAGAACCGTTCCCTTACCGAACGCTGCCTCGCGTTCAACGCAGGACCGCCGATGCTCCCGGGGCCGTACAACAATTTCGTCAAGATCTTGCAGTATCCAGATCACGCGGTCATCTACAACGAGATGATCCACGACGCGCGGGTCGTGCCGCTCGACGGGCGCCCGCACGCCCCGTCAGCCGTTCGCTTGTGGCTGGGGGACTCGCGGGGGCGATGGGACGGCGACACGCTGGTGATCGACACGACCAATTTCAGCGACAAGACCGCGTTTCGCGGGAGCGACGAGCACATGCATCTCGTCGAACGGCTCGAGCGTCGCGACCGGGACACGCTGCTGTACGAGTTCACCGTCGACGATCCAACCGTCTTCACACGGCCGTGGACCGTTTGGCTTCCGATGAAGAGAACGGACGCGCGCGTTTACGAGTACGCCTGCCACGAAGCCAACTACGCGCTCATGGACATCCTCCGCGGCGCCCGGTTTCAGGAGGGGCGATAACGCGCCGGCGTCAGCGTGAGCTTGGGTGAGGGTCGCGCCCCCTCACATCCGGAAGAGCGGACGCCCGCCGGGCCGTCCTGGCCACGGCATCCCGACGATCATCAGGACAATCGCCACGCCGAACGTCACCAGCAGCCTCGACCGTTTCGCGGCTGGCGTTTTGGCGTTTCTCGCCAGCACTCGCCCGACGTGCGCCGAAATGACTGCGGCGAACATGGGAGTGATGTGCTCGACGGCCCAGAACCGCGAAGCGGAATCCTTCATGGCGTCGCCGAAGTGAGCGAGGATCTCCTGCATGTTCGGGCTGACGAGGAAGTAGAGCAGGAGGCCGAGCAACATCTGGACGTCCAGCGCCGTCATGGCGATCAGCCCCCACCGCTCGGCCGCGCCGTCACGGCGACGGATGGCGGCCAGGACCGTGCCCACAGCCGCAACGAGCGCGATCCAGCGTCCCCAGGAGTGAAGGAAGAGCACGGGGGCATAGAAGGTTGAGAACATTGACGTGACGGTATCACAAGGTTGCGGCGCGGCGGTCTACTGCTCGTTGCGAGTCTGCTTCAATGCGGCTTCCGCTTCCCGCATCCGACGGCGGGCACGCTCGAGAGCGGCTTCGGCCTTCTTGATTTGCGCTTCGTGCTTCTTGCGGACGGTGGCTTCTTGCTTCCGGCTCGCGGCCGCCGCCGCTTCCGCCTGCTTTCTGGCTTCCAGCTTTTCAGCTGTTTTCGGCGCGACTCTCACCCCGGCCAGCGCCTCGAAACCCGGCGGCTGCAGGGGTTTCGTCAGGCGGCCCGGCGCCTCATCGCCGGCGGGTGCGAGCGACAGCGCCTCGAAGGTTCGCGTGAGCGCGTCCGATGAAGGATGGACCCCTTCGGCCGACGCGATCTGCTCGGCCCTTCTCACGGCGTCGACGATGGCGCGACGATGGGCGTCGGTAGCCGCTCGGAAGTCGCCCGAGCGGCCTTCGAGCGCCGCGATTTGCGTGTGTCGAAGCCGATCACCACACTTGATGAGCTCGTCGAAGACCGGCCGCGCCCGCCAGTACACCTGGTTGACGGCCCACGGAACGGCCGTCGGCTTGGGGAGCTTACGGACGCGCTGAGCATCGGCGCCGGTGAGCGTTTTAGCTAGTGCGGTTCGCGCTCCGACGAAGTCAGCGAGCGGCGCGCGGTAGAGGTTGTCGATGGCCGTCTCGAGCGTCATTCACAGGCTTCTCAAGGATGCGAGACAGACATCGTGAAGTTCTCGGCAACTGTAAAGAAGCCGACGTCGAAGAGGAAGACGCAGTAGCTCCCAGGGTAGATCGCGCCGCTCAGGAGTT
>DATKHR010000145.1:0-11188 GCA_035510155.1 Vicinamibacterales bacterium | reverse complement strand
GGCGATTCGAAGGTCACGACATGGCTCCACACGATTGCGCGGAATGCCGCCGTGACTCGCTTGCGCCGAGTCGATGACGAGACCACGCCGCTGGACCTCCTCCTTCGCGCCCGCGGTGACCTGGCCTCGGAGCAGCCGAACCCCGAACGCCAGGCGGCTGCGGCCGAATTTGTTCGCCAGACGTGGTCGAGAATCAGAAAGCTGCCCGCGACGCATCGCGCCGTCGTGGTTGGGATTGTGCGCCATGGCTCGCCGACAACGGTGGCAGCCCGTCAACACATTGGAACCGGTACGGTCAGGAGCCGGCTGCACCGTGGGCGGCTTGCGTTGCGCGCAGTGCTCGAGGATCAATGCCGCTCGATGCCATGAACGTGTTGGGCGATGATTGACTCCAGGACAACCAGTGCAAAGGCCGCGATCCATTCTCGTGATCGATGACGACGTCGAGCTCGCAGCCCTAGTTGTGCGGCAGCTCGAAGCGTGCGGCGACTTCAGAGCGAATGCCGTGCACGATGGCCCGGCCGGCCTTGCCGCCGCGCTCGCCACGCCCTTTGACCTGATCATTCTCGACGTGATGCTCCCGCACCTCGATGGATTCGAAGTTCTGCGGCAACTCCGGTTGCGGAGCCAGGTGCCGGTAATCCTCCTGACGGCACGGACGGCGCCGGAAGATCGCGTCGCGGGGTTGACAACCGGCGCCGATGATTACCTGCCAAAGCCGTTCTGGCCGGAGGAGCTGGTCGCCCGCGTCCGAGCGATTCTCCGTCGCTTCGACGGCCTTCAGGAAAACCGGCCCGAGACGGTCTCTTTCGAGCAACTCCGCGTGTCGCTCCATACTCGTCAGGCGTACATCGGCGACGATCCGATCGAGCTGACGGAGACCGAAATCCATATCCTCGCTCTACTCCTTCGATCCCGGGGCCGCATCGTCACGCGCGACGAGATGACCGCCGTCCTGCATCAGCGGACGGCGTCACCGTTCGAACGTTCGCTCGACGTGCACGTGAGTCGTTTGCGAAAGAAGCTTGGGGCTTACGGCGCCTGCATTCGGGGAATACGGAACGAAGGCTATATGTTCATCGCCGGGGACCCCCGGTCGTGAGATCGCTACGTACGACCATCATGATCAAGTGCGCGGCCGCGCTCGGGCTCTCCGCCGGAACGCTCGTGATCGGGTCAGCCTATGTGAAGGGGCACCCCGATCCCCGCGGCCAGCTGCTGTCTCAAACGCTCGCGTTCCAGTTCGACTTGGCGCGCCACACGTACGAAACCGGCGGTGCGCGCGCTCTCCGCGACTATCTCGACGCCGTCGCCCGGCGGTATCCCAACGAGGACGCGATCATGACCGACGCTGCGGGTCGCGACCTGTCGACCGGCGAAGACCGCAGCGTGCTGCTCGCACGCGCCCTGCCGGCCACTCTGATCCTCCACGAGAATCGGGGGACGTACGTCGTCGCCATTCCAAGCGCCGACGATCGCTATCGCTGGATTGCCGTTCTCGAGGAGGCGCCTGATCCCTGGATCTTCCTGGCCGTAAACGTGGCGATCGTCATGATCCTGGTCGGATTTGGCTATTCGCTGGTCAAGGACATCGCGTCGCCGATCCACGCCATGCACGAGACCCTCGATCGGTTCGGACAGGGCGATCTGTCGGCGCGAATCGCATCCCGTCGCCGCGATGAGATTGGCAGCCTCGCGCGACGCTTCGATGTCATGGCCGAGCGCATCGAAGTACTCGTGACGGCGGAGCGCCGCCTGCTTCAAGACATCGCGCACGAGCTCCGATCGCCGCTCGCGCGGCTCAGCATGACCGTCGGGATGTTCGATCTGGAGAGCCCCACCATCGCGATTCCGCGCTTGCGTCGCGAGATCACCCGGTTGTCAGGCATGGTGAATACGCTCCTCGATATGACCCGCGCCGAAGGCGACCCGTCAGCGCGCCGCTTCGAGAACGTCGCGCTGGCCGAATTGTGCGAAGAAATTGCCGACGACTGCGGAGTTGAAGCCTCGGCAAAGCAAACGCGTCTCAACTGCACGGCGCGCTGCCGGCCGATCTTACAAGGCGATCCCGAGCTGGTGCGGCGTGCGGTCGAGAACGTGATTCGCAACGCGATCCGGTACTCACCTCCTGGACTGCCGATTGACATGACCGTGGAATGCGGCGACGGATCCGCGCGCGTTTCAGTTCGCGATTACGGGCGCGGCGTCCCCAACGACATGCTGTCGCGTATCTTTCAGCCGTTCTTCCGGGTCGACGAATCGCGGAGCCATCAGGACGGCACGGGGCTTGGGCTCGCCATCGCTCAACGCGCCGTTCGCGTCCACGGTGGTCGCATCGACGCTCGCAACGCGGAGCCCGGACTCGTCGTGGTGATCGAGCTGCCGCTCTCAGCCGACCTCGGTGACAAGAAGTAAGCGTCGGACGAGGTGAGTCCGAAAGCACGTATGAGATTTCGCGTCGCAGGAGTCGAGCTCATTGGACGATCACGCCGTAGGGCCACGCTGCTGCCCCCAGCACGGTTCCGTCGCCGCATCGCGTAACAAAACGTAATCGTTCTCGTCCATCGGGCATCGTCGAACCGGATATGGGCCGCGACAACCAGCGGCTCCGGAACGAGGTGACGCGATGAACACGACGGTTCGATGGATTCGAGTGACGAATGTCGCTGTGCTTTTGTGGGCAACAGGACTCCCTGCTGGCGTCGCGATCGCGCAAGAAAGCGGACCGTCGTCGGCCGCCAGCGCGGCGCACATGCCCACGATCGCGCGGCCGGCGCAGTTCGCGGTCTCCGAGCGGCTCCAGCCAGATAACAGGGACGCAGCAAACAGTGGCGCTTCGCCCGCGCCAAACGATGAACGGCCTGACCAGTCGGAGTCATCGAACCAATCGCGGATTCATTTTGACGGCCTGAGCGCAAACGGCGCCTCTGACGGTCTGTCGGATGCGAATATCGCCGTGGGACCTCGGCACGTCGTCCAGATGGTGAACAGCGAGTACGCCGTGTTTGACAAACGAGGTCGCCTGCTGCCTGGATACCCACAGAAGCTCGGCACCATCTGGCAGGCGCTCGGCGCACCCTGCGATGCGAACGGTGCCGATCCGATTGTCCAGTACGACCGCCTGGCCGACCGATGGCTGCTGTCCCAGGCGATGAAGGGCGCCGCGTACTTCGAGTGCATCGCGATCTCGACGACGGGCGATCCTGGCGGACGCTACGCACTGTACGCATACGACTTCGGATCGACGCTGAGCGATTGGCCGAAGTTTGCGGTCTGGCCCGCAATCCGCAATTCCGCGTATCTCGCCACGTACAATCTGTTCGAGCTTGCCAATACGTACGTCGGCACCGATCTCTGTGCGTACGATCGCGCCGCCATGCTCACCGCTGACCCGCGCGCCGCGGAGGTATGTTTCACGAATGTCGACGAGGGCACGTACCCGGCGAACTTCCTGCCGGCGGATCTCGACGGCTCGACGATCCCGCCCGCCGGATCACCAGCGTTCTTCGTCAACCTCGGACCGGACAGTCTCAACGTTTTCAAGCTGACGCCCGACTTCGTCGATCCCGCTGCCTCAACGCTCGTCGGACCCACGACCCTCACCGTGGAACCGTTCGCCCTGGCCTGCGGCGGCATCAATTGCATCCCGCAGCTCGGTACGGCGAATACACTCGTCGCGACGAGCGACCGACTGATGTACCGCCTCGCCTATCGCCGCTTTCCGGATCATGAAGCGCTGGTCGCCAGTCACGCCGTCGACGCGTCTCGAGGCGTCGGGATTCGGTGGTACGAACTGCGCGATCCGGCCGGCGACATTCAAACGGTTCAGGACGGGACCTTCGCCCCAGACGCACAGTACCGATGGATGGGGAGCGTCGCGTTCGATAAATCCGGAAACATGGCGCTCGGCTACAACGTGTCCAGCCTGGACATCCATCCGGGTATCGCGTACACGACGCGGCTGGCAACGGATCCGCCCGGCACGATGGCTCCTGAAACGATGCTCGTTGAGGGTGGTGGCTCGCAGACAGCAGTCGGCAGGTGGAGCGACACGAGCGCGATGCGTGTGGACCCGTCGGACGATTGCACATTCTGGTACACGACCCAGTACCTGAAGTCCGATGGCAACCTCAACTGGACGACGGACGTCAGCGCATTCGGGCTCAAAGGCTGCATGGCTCAGCCGGACTTTTCCTTGACTGCCGACAGACGCGTGCGAACGGTGCGCCACGTCGGCGGCGGCGTCGAGTACCGTCTCGCCGTCCAGGCTTCAACCGGGTTCAATGCATCCGTGAGGCTTGACATCGACGGCCTGCCTGAGGGCGTGAGTGCGAGCATGCCTCATCGCATCGAGGGATCAGGATCGGTGCTCGTTCGCCTCGCAACACGTAGCGCTGTGCCGCCAGGCCCATACGTCGTGACCGTTACCGGTACCGCCGACGGCGTAGCGCATTCCACGGATCTGATTCTCATCGTTCATTAAGCGGCACGCTGGCGTCAGCCGCCGCACCTGGGGGACGTGGCCCCACAGGGGTCTGACGCCGCCCTCGTCACCCAGACGACCTGCCGCGTCACGGGCGAAAAGTTGAGGAGCGCATTCCATGATGAAAGATCGCTGGCTTTGCTCTGTCCTTCTGCCATTGGCGCTGATTTTCGCGTTGGCACCGAGCGCTATCGCCCTCGACGGCTCTCAACTCGCCGGGACTGTCTCCGATGCGTCCAGCGGCGAACGGCTGGCGCGAGTCCGCATCCGCATTGACGGCACGTCACGCGAAACGGTGACCAACGATAGGGGGGAGTTCACGTTCGACGATGTGGCACCTGGCGAGCACACGCTTATCGCAGAGACTGTGGGCTATCGCCTCGACCGAGAACAAGTGCTGGTGTCAACCCGCCAGACAACGACAGTGGCGATCGCGTTGACCGGAGACACGGTCCGGTTGAGTGAAGACGTGACCGTCAAGGCCGATCCTTTCGTGTCGGTTGTGCCGGGAAGTCCATCGCAGATCCGAATCGGCGCCGCAGAGATCCGGAACCTCAGCAGTGTGTTGCTGGACGACCCGATGCGCTCGATGAGCACGTTGCCCGGCGTGACGTCGCCAGATGACTTCCACGCGGAGTTTTCCGTTCGCGGCGCCCCCTTCGCGCGGATTGGCGTGTACCTGGACGATGTCCCGCTGCGGGCGCCGACGCACAGCTTCGCCGGGCTGGGAGACGGCTACTCCATCTCCGCGCTCAACGATCAGCTGCTCGGCGGCATGACGTTGATGTCGGCGGCGCCGCCGCCCGCGTTCGGTGGCACCATCGGAGCGTCGATGGCGGCTGACACGCGCGACGGCAGCCGCGACAAAACGTCGTTTCACGCCTCGGTTGGAGTCTCCGACGTCAACGTGGTGGGCGAGGGTCCGCTGACGACTGACAAGCGGGGATCCTGGTTTGTGGCCGCTCGGCGAAGTCATCTCGCGTATGTCACCCGCCAGCTGGGCGGCAACGGCAGCGAGAGCGTGACGTTCCAGGATGTTCAGGGCAAGACGACGTACGACGTGACCCCTCAACACACATTGTCGCTACACGTTCTGGCCGGGACCAATAGCTACGAGTCCGGGGCGCAGGATACTCCGTCAACTGCTGACGTCCCAGCGGCCAAGCGCTTCGGTCCTAACCCGGTGTTTGGCAGCACGGGGTCGACCGACCTCGTCAAGGCGAACTGGCGGTACACCCCGGCCAGCACGATTGTCCTCAGCACGACGGCCGTCTATCAGCACACTCAGGACGAGGCGGATTCGCAGACGAACGTCGCGCTCGCATCGAGTCAGTACTCGGATGCCGGCGGGCAAGCCAACCTGACGTGGGCCTGGCGGTCGGGTTCGCCGCTCCGCGTGGGCTTCGCGGCGCACAGGTCCTCGGAGAACGGCACGTCGTACTTGTCACTCCTTGAAGATCCGATCTGGCGCGCAGCCAACGCGTATCAAGGCACCGCTCACTCGCTGAATGCGTACGCAGAGCAGGAATGGGAATCATTGGCGGGCCGACTGCGCCTCACGGGAGGTCTCCGATGGCAACGGAACAGCCGCATCGATGAACAGCCGATCCTTCCGTTCGCATCGGCCATGTTTCAACTGACACGGCAGTCGAAGATCGAGTTCGGATGGGGCCATTATGCGCAATTTCCGGAGATCGACATGATCGAGCTCGCGCGAGCGAACGCACCGCTCTCGCCACAGACCTCCACGCATTACGTTGCCGCGTTCGAGCGCCGTCTCGGCCCGCAGACGCGCTTACGAGTTGAGGCGTACGCCCGGGAGGACCGCAACGTCCTGGACGCGCCTGACCTGTACCCGCGTCTGCAAGCCGGCGGTGTCACGTGGCCGACCTCGGTGCCGCGCTGGACGAACGCTTACGATGGGTACTCGCGCGGCGTGGAGGTGATTCTGCAGCGGCGGAGCGCAAGCAAATTGACGGGCTGGGTCGGCTACACGCTTGGCTTCAATCGTGCGCGTGACTTGGCGACCGGCGCGTGGTTCGACAGCGACACGGACATTCGGCACGCCCTGAACCTGTATGGCAGTTATCGTCTGACACCGAGCGTCAACTTGAGCGCCCGCTTCAATTATGCGAGCGGCTCGCCCGTTCCCGGCTACTTCTCCGTTTCTGACTTCACGACCGGGGACTCGACGGTCGTCGACGCGCGAAACGCGTCGAGAATGCCGTCCTACCAGCGCCTCGACCTGCGTCTGAACAAGTCCTTCGTGCATGACCGGTGGAAGATGACGCTCTACGCGGAGGCGCTCAACGCGACGAATGACCGCAACCTTCGGTACATGGGCGTGGGCGGCAACCTCCAGGATCAGGCGTGGCCCCGATTCGGCTCGATGGCGCCCCTTCTGCCCTCGGTCGGCATCTCCGTCGACTTTTAGGCGCGCTGCTCGGCAGCTTGTTTCAAGCGCCTCAGCGAGTTGATGGGACCCAGGATGAGCCGGCGGCCAAGGACCGTCTCCGTGAGCCGTCCCTGCCAGCCTGGCAGGAAGTCGAAGTGTCAATTGAACGTGACCCGACACGAGTTGGCGTTGATCGGGGTGATCTCAATCCGCTCGTGGTTTCTCACGCCAAATGGCAGCCCGATGTCGAGGGTGAGCTGCCGCGGGGCCCGCACGTCGAGGACGTCAAACGTGATGTGAAAGATGCCGGCTCGAAGGACGAGCCGATCGCCAACGCTCGACAAACGTGCGGGGCCCTCGACCAGTTTCGTCCCCGACCAATGGGTGAGCTCGCCCGCGTCCATCAGCAAGTGCCAGATTCGTTCGGCGGGTGCAAAGACGACGTCTGTCGGACACACGTCCATTTTTAGTACTCTTCGAGATGCGCCAAGTGTTGTAATGCCAGCTGATTCAGCGCTGTGCGTCAGCTCCGGCAGGCGCTCTTCCCGACTGAACCCGGGTTGGAGCGTGCCCGGCGTCGACTCGAGCGAGCGCGCGGTAGGTCCGCAGCCATTCCGCCCGAATCGCCGGCCACCTGTAGCGTGACGATTCCTCGAAGGCGTTCCCGGCGAGCCGGCGCGCTAGCGCCTGGTTGGAGATGATCCGCCGCACATTCTGCGCGAGCGCGGAGGCGTCTCCGACCTCCGACAGCAGCCCGGTCCGCTCGTGCTCCACGAGGTACGGAATGCCTCCGCTCGCCGCGCTCACGACCGGAAGGCCGGCGGCGAACGCCTCCAGGATCGAGACAGGCATATTGTCCATACGCGAGGCATTCACGAAGATGTCGGCGCGATCCAGAATCGTGCCGATGCGGTCCCGCGGGACTGCTCCGCAGAACTCGACCTCGTTGCCGAGTTCAAGCTCGGCGACCAGCGCGCGAATAGTGGCTTCCTGCGGGCCCCTCCCTGCCAGCAGCAACCGCGCCGACGGAATTTCCTTGTTGATCTCGGCAAACGCCCGCACGACGAGATCGACGGCGTATCTCGATTCGAAATTCCGCGTGCACACCAGTCGCGGGTGGATGACTCGACGGTAACGAAAGCGCAGGACGGCCGCGTCGATGACGTTGGCGACGATCTCGGTCGGCACCGCATAGACTGCAAAGATCTCAGCGAGGTATCGGGAGGGCACGACAACGGCGTCGCTCCCGCGCAGGACGAGCCGCGCCAGGCGCGAGCGGCGCAGGTGCTCGGAGCCTCGCGGGCTGTGGTAGTGGATGAGCGTTCGTTTCCGGAGCAGCCGAGCGACACACCACGCGGGCAGCGTCGCAATCAGGAAGGAGGAGTGTGACGCTGAAAAAATATGGACGATGTGCGATCGTCGCACCGCGTGATAAAGCGAGGACAGGCGGGCCGGCAAGCGCACCACCGTCCGCAGAGCCGGAACGCGCTCGGTCCATCGCAGCCCGCGCGGGGCGACCGGATTATGTGGAATGAAAGCGACCCGCACGTCCGGGTCGTCGCACCAATTCCTGACCAGCAGATCGGCCTGCACTTCCTGGCCACCGAGCCACTGAAGCAGAGAGGGGCCCGCCACGAGCAGCTCGATCCGACGCTGCAAAGTGGCTGGCGACGCAGTCCGCGACGTTGGCGACTGCGCCCCGAGACCTCTCGGGCCGGTAGTGACCGCGAAGTCAGCCGAGGCCATCAGTTCTTGTCACCGCTGGCAGGCGAGTCGCCGCTTGAGAACGGGACCGCAAGTCGTCGAAAGCACGGGTCAGGCCGTCTCGTGTGGACACCACTTGCGTCCAACCTGCACGCCGAAGCTTGCGATTGTCGAAGCGGTGCCCGCGCCACAAGCTCGCCGTGCAATACGGTGTCAGCACACGTGGGATCTGACCTCTTGACGACACGTGCCAACGCTCCGCCCATTGCGACAACAGCATCGTCGCGAAGAAGGGACAACGAATCGACCTGACACGCCCGACTTCCCTCTTGAAGCGCCGCACGTACTCAGCGGCCGTCGGCAGATCGTCATCGACAACGTTGTACGCTCCATCCTCCAGACGGTTGCTCGTTCCCGCGAGAACAACCGCCTCGGCGCAGTTCGAGACGTGTGACAGGGGCAGCACGTTGTTGCCGCCCAAATGGAGCAGCCATCCCGGCACCGTGAGCCCGACGCGCGGAGAGAACGCCGGCCCGCCGGGTCCATAAAGCGTTCCGGGCCGCAGGATCATGAGCTGGAAGCCGGCTCTAGCGGCATGCTCCTGGACCACCAGCTCTTGCCGAAGCTTCGCGTACGAGTAGGCGTCCCGCCGCTCGGGATGCGACTCGAGCCCGGTCGTTTCGTCAATGAGCCGATCTGCGGGCACATCGGCGAGACCGTAGACGCTCAGCGAGCTGACAAGAACAAATCGCTTGACAGGATGAGAGGCGATGACGTCCAGGAGGCGCTTGGACGCCACGACGGTATCCAGGAAGATTCCTGCCGGCGGACCGCGCATCGCACCCGCCAGATGGTAGACAGTGTCGACACCGATGAGCGCGCGTTCGATGCCGGCCGCCGACTGAAGATTGCCGATCGTCACCTCCACGCGACCGGCGCTGTATGCGGAGGCGAGCGCTGCGAGCCGAGCTTGGTCGCTGCTGGGTCGAACAAGGCACCGAATGCGCTTGGCGCCACGTGCCAGGAGCCGCTCGATCACGGCCGCGCCCAGGAATCCCGTGGATCCGGTGACCAGGACCGTCATGCCACGAGCGACCGGTTCTCTCGCAGTTGGGCGAAAACGGCCTCGCTCATGGCCGCGACTTTCAGGATGTCATGGTATGGAACGGGCACCGGAGCATCCTGCCGAATGCTGTCGTAGAACGCGTTGATCAGGAAATTGAGCCCGGCAAGGGCGTAATATTCCGAGCGGACGAATCGGATCACGTTTTTCGACCCTTCACGCAAACACTGAAATCCCTGACCGAATGTGCGGCTCAGACGCCCAAGGGCGCCAGGAAGCGCGGCTGTGGAGGATAAGGCGATCGTCCCGGCCTCGAAATCGAGCCGCGCGGTGTTCTTCGTACCGTAGACGTTCAGAAAATGGGCGACCGGTTGCGCATGGGACGTAAACGTGGCGAACGCCGAGGTGCCGGCGTCGAAGAGCATCAATCGCAGCTCATCCGGCATGCTGCATGTCGGATGACGATGGGTGGCGCGTTGCCAGGCGCGTGCCTGCACCGTCACCTGATCGCTCATGAACTCGGCCACTTTGTTCAGGAGATGGTCGATCACGTTGTGGACCAGCTTTCCCGGAAGCCGATGCACCCAGTGTTCGCTGTTAGCAAAGACGCACGCCCCGAACGACCCCGACAAGTCATAGCCAAGGAAACTCTCGATGTGTACTGGCCTTCCGAGCACACCCTCGGCGAAGAGCTTGCGCATCGTGCGCGCGATGGGATCGAAGTAATAGTTGTAGCCAATCGTCAGCTTTCGCTCGCGGCTGACCGCGTGGGCGACAAGTTTCTGCGAATCGCCGTAGCAGAGTGTCAGCGGCTTCTCAACCAGCACGTGGCAGCCGGCGTCCAGCGCCTTCACCGCCAGCGCCAGGTGTGATTGCGGGGGAGTCGCGATGTGCACGACATCAGGCCGTTCGGTCTCCAGCATGGCGTCCATATCCGAAAAGTGCTTTTGAATGCGGTACCGGACCGCCAGCTGCTCGGCCATCAACGGCTCAATGTCGCACACCGCGACGAGCGATACGCCGGAGAGCTTCCGAATCTCGCGGATATGGTTTTCCGCAGCCTTGCCGCATCCCACGAGGGCAACCCGGAGCAAGGAGACCTCCTGACCGAAACGGCGCAGTTAGCCCATCGCGGTCCGAACGTCTTAGCAGGAGACGTGCCAGCACATGCGTGGGGAGGATGTGAAAACATCACATGCCTGCGACATGTCCGTATGGAGCCCGGGAAACGGATGACCCACATGAGACGGCGAGGACTCAGCAATAGGAAAATTTTTGCCGTGGGGGATCTCGGATGAGACAGCTGAGCGGAAGATTCAGTGTCGCACGAGACCGCTCAGCCGGCTAGCCCGTACTCACGCTCGAGAGCGGTCGCCGCGACAACAGAGGCGTGTTGGTTCGTTCCGGCGGGGACCATGCGCGCCGCCGCAACTCACTTCCGTTCTAGTCTTGACGTGAACGCAGTCCGAGCAGCTTCGCTGGATTCTCCTTCGTCATCCGATCCGTCTCGCTCGCCGCCAGGCCCCGCTTCTGCAGCTCCTGC
>DATKHR010000144.1:0-6266 GCA_035510155.1 Vicinamibacterales bacterium | reverse complement strand
AACGAGCCCGGAGACAAGAGAAGACGCGCGGACGTAGGTCGGCCACCCCTTCCTTCCCTCGCGTCTTCGCAAACGTGAAGATCGCGGGGTGAGACCATCTCGCGCGTTTCTCGCGCGAGGTTCCTCAATCAACGCGAATCGGCCCTCAGGGGCAGGCGCCCTGGAGGGGATCAACGCCTTCGGCGCGAGCCGTTGCGCCGGAAGGGAACGCACGACGCCCGCGTTCGCGTGGACGATACGTGCGCGAGCGCCCGGGACGTTTGCCCGAGCAGGAGAGGGATCATGTTCACCAACGGCCTCCGTTTGCGCTGGACCCTGAGGGATGGGCGACTGGTGTCGCGTTGGGAGCGGGATCGATGAGGCTCATGATGTCGTACATGGGCGCGGCCGTGGGCGCGGCGACCTCGGCGTTCGGCATGGCACGAACCACCGCCATGGGCATCGTCAGCCAGACCGCCTCGGGCTGGTCGAAGCCGCGCGGCAACGGCGCATCGGCGGCGCTCCTCGAGGCCTCGAAGGAAGAAGTGACGTCGGTCTTCGAGACCCTGGGCACCGCGCCCGAGGGGCTTACCGACACGGAAGTCGCTGAGCGTCTCGAGACCTACGGGCCGAACACGGTCGCGCACGAGCGGGCGACGCCGTGGCCCATCATGCTGCTCAACAACTTCCGGAACCCGTTCATCCTGGTGCTGTTCGTCCTCGGCTCCGTGTCGTACGCCACGGGCGATCTCAAGGGCACCGCGGTCGTCACCGTGATGGTGGTGGTCAGCGTCGTCATGCGCTTTCTCCAGGAGTTCCGGTCATCGCGTGCGGCTGAGGCATTGCGCGCCATGGTGAGCACGACCGCCACGGTCACTCGGCGCTTCGCGCGCGAAGACGAGGAAGAGGAACTGGTCGCCGTAAGGCGCGAGGTGCCGTTCGAGGAGCTCGTGCCGGGGGATATCGTCCACCTCTCAGCCGGCGACATGATCCCGGCGGACGTCCGCCTGATTAGCTCCAAGGATCTCTTCATCGGCCAGTCCGCGCTGACCGGCGAGGCCATGCCCGTCGAGAAGTACGACACGCTTTCGGGCGTCGTCGAGAAATCGGCAGAGACCATCTCGACCACTTCGACAACACCGTCGACCTCAGCAACCCCGCCAGCCCCGGGCAGCAACCCGTTGGACCAGAGCAATCTTTGCTTCATGGGAACGACGGTCATCAGCGGCTCCGCCACGGCGGTGGTGGTCAGCACGGGCGCCCGCACAGTCTTCGGATCGCTTGCCAAAAGCGTTATCGGGCAGCGCAGCCTCACCAGCTTCGACCGCGGCGTAAACGCCGTCACGTGGGTGCTCATCCGCTTCATCGTCGTGATGGTGCCGATCGTGTTCGTCCTGAATGGGGTCGTCAAAGGCGATTTCAAGGAAGCGTTTCTCTTCGCGATCGCGGTGGCGGTCGGCCTGACGCCGGAAATGCTGCCGATGGTTGTGACCGCGAACCTGGCGAAGGGCGCGGTCACCATGGCTAGGCAAAAGGTCATCGTCAAGCGGCTGAACGCCATCCAGAACCTCGGCGCGATGGATGTGCTGTGCACGGACAAAACCGGGACGCTGACGCAGGACCGCGTGATTCTGGAAAAGCATCGCAATATCACGGGCGAGGTCGATCTCCGGGTCCTGGAGTACGCCTACCTCAACAGCTATTACCAGACGGGTCTCAAGAACTTGCTCGATCGCGCCGTCCTCGAGCATGCGGAGCTCAGGCATCAACTGGACGTGCTGCAGCACGCGGATAAGATCGACGAAATCCCCTTTGATTTTCTCCGGCGCCGGATGTCGGTCGTGGTCACGAGCCCCACGCGCGGCCGGGTCTTGATCTGCAAGGGCGCCGTCGAAGAGGTGTTCGCGATTTGCTCGCAAGTGGATCTCGGCAAGCACGCGGTCCCCTTCTCGGATGAGCTCCACGCGCAGGCGCATGCTGTCGTCCGGGAGATGAACGAGGACGGGTTCCGGGTCGTGGCGGTCGCCCACAAGACCGTGCCGGACTCGAAAGATCTGTACTCGGTGGCGGATGAGCACGATCTCGTGCTCGCCGGATTCGTGGCGTTCTTGGATCCGCCGAAGGAGACGGCACGGGAAGCTATCACGGCGCTGCACGCGCATGGCGTCGACGTCATCGTTCTGACAGGCGACAACGACATCGTGACGCGCCGCGTGTGCCGGGACGTCGGCATTCCGGCCGATCGGGTGATGCTCGGGTCGGACATCGAGGAATTGTGTGCAGGCGCCGCCGGGAGCAACAACGCTGCTGATCTCAACCATGTTGACGGCGTCGCCGCCGTCGCTGCGGCCGGCCATGGCGACGGGAGCGTGGCCCGCGGCGCCGGCGTGGCTCGTGTGTATCACGCGAGTCCGGGAGCGAGCGCCGAGGTTGACAGGGCCGACAGCGCTCTTCGGGCGGGGATCCGGGGCGTGTCGGTCTTCGCGAAGCTGAACCCGCTCCAGAAAGCGCGCATCATCCGCGCGCTGCAGCAGAGCGGCCATACAGTCGGCTATCTTGGTGATGGCATCAACGATTCGGCAGCGCTGAGGGACGCGGACGTCGGCATCTCGGTGGACACCGCAACCGACATCGCGCGCGAGTCGGCAGATATCATCCTGCTCGAAAAGAGCCTGCTGGTGCTCGAGACCGGCGTGCTCAAGGGACGAGAGGTCTACGGCAACATCATCAAGTACATCAAGATGACGGCGAGCTCGAACTTCGGGAACGTCTTCAGCGTCCTGGTGGCGAGCGCGTTCATTCCGTTCCTGCCGATGCTGCCGGTCCAGCTCCTCGTCCTCAACCTCCTGTACGACTTCTCACAGCTCTCGCTGCCGTGGGACCGGATGGACAGCGAGTTCCTGGTGAAGCCCCGCAAGTGGGATACGACGGGAATTGCCCGCTTCATGGTCTGGATCGGGCCGATCAGCTCGGTCTTCGACATGACGACGTTCCTGTTGTTGTGGTTCGTGTTTCGCGCGACCCCGCCGGCGGGCGAGGCGATCTTCCAGTCCGGCTGGTTCATCGAGAGCCTGCTCTCGCAGACGCTCATCATCCACATGATTCGGACGGAGAAGATTCCGTTCATCCAGAGCCGGGCGGCGGCCCCGGTTCTGCTGCTCACGTCGCTCATCATGGCGGTCGGCCTCTACCTGCCGTACTCGCCCATGGGCTCCGCCATCAGCCTGGTGCATTTGCCCGGCGCGTTCTTCCCCTGGCTGATCACGACGCTGCTGGCGTACGGCGTCCTGACTCAACTCGTGAAGACGTGGTACATGCGGCGGTTCCACGCGTGGCTCTGATTCACCAGTCAGCTGTCGGCGTTCAGACCTGAGCTGGACGGCGCCGAGTCACTCCGGGGAAGCCTTGACGGCCACGCCGAATCGCGCGGCCATCTCGCGGCGCCCCGTCCTGGTGACCGTCAGCGCGCGACTATCGAGATGCCGGATGACCCATTGTTTTTTGAGCGCGATCATCAGGAAAGCGGCACCGAGCGCGCCGCCGAGGTGCGGCCGCCGTTCACTCCAGTCGAGACAGGCGCACGCGAATCGGCGACGGAGCGCACGGGTTCCATCCAGGTCAATGCCAAGACTGGCGAAGCCATTTTCTCCCGCGTCGGTCAAGCCGTACGCCGGGCTGGGGTTCCCGGCGCGGCGCGCGCGCGGAAAGGCGGGGTCGTCCGTCGAACCGGCCGAGAACCATCCGAGCAAGCTGAACCGATCGTGCAGTGAAACCGCGATCGCGCCCGCCATGTGATCGTAGCAAGTTCGCGCCGCGCGCAAATCCGTGGGCGCCGCTGACTGGAACGTGACGCGCGGGTTTCCCGCCAGCACGCTCAGCGCCTCGAGCGCGGCGGCGACGTCCTCCCCGACGAGACTGTAATAACGATGCTTTCCCTGGGCGAAGACGTTCACCAGACGCTGGTTTTTCAGGTGAGCCAGATGCACGCTGGCCGTTGACGGGGTCACGCCGGATACGACCGCCAGCTCGGTACTCGTGCGCGCATGCCCGTCCATGAGGCAGAAGAGCATGCGGGCCCGCGCGGGCTCGCCGATGGCAGCCGCGATGCCGGCCACGTACACGCCTTCCTCCGGCCCGCGGGCGCGGCCGGTTCTGGCTCGGGCTCTGACATTCATTATTTGATACTAGACGAATTATTGATGTCGCGCAACGCGCATACTGCCACCCATGCATGGGACACGCTTCAATGCGCACGCGCACGAGGGAGATCGTTCTTGGCCGAGCGCTCATCGCTCGGAGGCGGCGTCGGCCAAGCCCATCGGCCGCCGGGAAGCCGTGGCCGCGATCGGGGCGACAAGCGCCGCGTGGGCCATCGGATCACGCGACTCATCCGCTTCCACAGCCGGGAGGACGCCTGTCAAGGTGACGTGCATCATCCGGTACGAGATCGATCCGTACCAACGGGAGGCATTCAAGGAATACGCCGAGAACTGGGGACGCATCATCCCCCGGTGCGGCGGTCACCTGATCGGTTATTTCCTGCCGTACGAGGGCACGAACGACGTGGCCTGGGCCTTGATCGGATTCGAGAGTCTTGCTGACTATGAGACCTATCGAAAGCGCCTGAAGGCCGATCCTGAGGGGCGCGACAACTTCATGATGGCTCAAACGAAACGCTTCATTCTCCACGAAACGAGAACCTTCGTTGAGGCAGTCGAGGGGACCGCGGCCAGGCCGGCGACCGCGAGTGCGGCGTCGCGAGGGCGCTGAGCGCTCTGGAGTCGTCGTTGAATCGGCGGGGTGACCGTCGTGTGGTGAGACGAGGCAGCTTGACGAGACGGTTTCGGAGGGAATAGACTCCTGAACAGGAGTCACCTTCTTGGCTCGAGCCCTGCAATACCCCGCGTCACGTTATCGAATCGACACGCCGCCGGATCTTGGCGCCCGCGCCGAGCGTGAGCGTCTCTCGGCGCCCGCGTTGACCGCCTTCTTCAACATCATGGCGCGCTGGAAGGTGCGTGACGAGGACGCACGCGCGCTGCTCGGCGGTGTCACCAATGGACCGTTCTACGAGATGAAGCGGAACCCGGCCCGGCTCATCGATACAGATCGGCTCACGCGCATTTCTTACCTGATCGGCATTTTCAAGGCGTTGCGCATCCTCCACTCCCGGGCCCTCGCCGACGAGTGGGTGCGTTTGCCCAACAGCAATCCTGTTTTTGCGCGTCACGCGCCGATCGTGTACATGATCCGCGGCGGTCTCCCGGCCATGCAGACGGTGCGGCGCCTGCTCGACGCGCGTCGCGCCGGCTGATGGCGCTTCCACCGGTCACGCTCGTCCGGCAGTTCGACACACACCGCCTCGTCCTGTCGCAGCGTCTCGAAGGCGGCGACAGCGTGCTCGTCGCGATTGCCGACGACGATGACCACCTGCGGGCGATCTTCGACCTCGACGCGGCGACCAACGACCGGTTGCTCGCGGAGCACGGTCGGCTACCAGGCATCGGTGTCGATGAGCTCGTCTTCGCCGTGCCGCACGCCGCGGTCATCAACGCCGCCTTCTGTCATCCTCACCCGCTCGGAAGCCGCTTCAGCGGTCCGGATCGCGGCGCATGGTATGCCGGATTCGAGCTCGCGACGACTCAGGCCGAGGTGGCGTTCCACAAGTCGGTCGAGCTGGCCGAAATCGGGCGCTTCACGGACAGCGTCACCTACGACGACTATCTCGCCGATTTCAGCGCGAGTTTTCACGACCTCCGCGACCCTCTCCCCAAAACGCGCGGCTCGCATGGCCGCGAGGGCGGCCGCCGCCGCTTCCACACCGCGCTCGATCCGGACAGCTACGTCGCATCCCAGGCGCTGGCGGAGCGCATGCTGGAAGTCGGCTCGCTCGGCGTGGTCTACCCAAGTACCCGTCGTGCGGGCGGCACCTGTCTCGCCTGCTTCAGGCCGGCGCTCGTCGCCAACGTGCGGCGGGCGAAGACGTATCGCTTCACCTGGGACGGAGAACCGCAGCCCGTCATCGCGCTTGAACGCCGAGGTTGACGCCTCACGAATATAGTTGTATATACCATGATTGCCCAGACGACCTTTTTCGTCATCAGGAGCCGTATATGACGTGGTATCGACTGATCGGCGCGGTCGTTCTCTCACTGACAACGTCCGTCGCGATGACCTCCGCGCAACCGCCGGCCCCGCCGCCGACGACCGCGGTCCTCGTGAACCTCACCATCAAGCCCGATGTGGATCGCCAGCAGGTGATGAGCATCATGCCCGAGGAGGTGCGA
>DATKHR010000143.1:0-9373 GCA_035510155.1 Vicinamibacterales bacterium | reverse complement strand
AGCGTCCTCCACGCCTGGCTCGCCGCGCAGACGATCCAGCAGGCGGCTGTACTCCGATTCGAAGCGCGCCTCGGGAATTCCCGTGCGGTGGAAGTCGAGCGTCGCGATCAGAAGATTCTCCTGCCGGAATCCGGCATCGAGCGTGACGAGATTTCGAAGACTTCTGACGAACAGCAGCGCGGCGACGACCAGCACGACGGACAGCGCCACCTGGGCGACAACGAGAGCCCGGCGCACGCCGAATCGTTCACGCGTATCAGTCGCGCCGCGGCCGCCTGCCCTCATCGCCACGCCGGGGTTCGTCGCCGTGGCGCGGATAGCAGGCATCAGGCCGAACAACACACAAGCGGCCATGCCAAGCAGCGCGACGAACGAGAAGACCCGCCAGTCCGGCGCGAGATCGATGAAAACGCGCTCGTGCTCCGTCGTGAGAAACGCGACGAGCATCCCCGACAGAGACTGCGCCAGAACCGCTCCCGCGGCAGCGCCGGCCGCAGCGATCATCACACTCTCGGCAAGCAGCTGGCGGGCGATGCGCCGGCGCGAGGCGCCAAGCGCCAGCCGGACGGCAATCTCGCGCTCGCGCGCAGTCGCGCGCGCCAGCATCAGATTCGCCAGATTCGCGCAGGCGATGAGCAGCACGAGAGCCGTCGTGGCCAACAGCAACCAGAGCGGCGACTCGTACGTCTCGCGCAGGCTCGAGACGCCAGTACCCGCCGGATACGCCGCAAGCTTGAAGCCGAGATAGGCCTTTTCGTCCTCTGGTCCATAGTTCGGGAGCGTGTCCTTGAAGATCTGCGCCGAGATGGCGTTGAGGTGCGCTGTGGCTCTGTCGACCGACCATCCCGGCTTCAAACGGCCGATCGCAGCGAGGAACCACATGTCCTTGCGGTCGAGCCCTGTGCGCACGCCCCTGGTAAACGGTTCCGCGCAAAGTGGTACGGCAACATCGTAGGCGTGGCCGACCTCGACCCCGAAAACGCCGGGTGGCGTCACGCCGGCGATCTCATACTGGTGTCCGTCGAGCGTGAGCGTGCGGCCGAGCGCCGACTGGGCCCCGCCATATTCGCGCTGCCAGAATCCGTAGCTGATGACCGCGGGCGGGGCCCCGCACCCCCGGCGATCGTCATCCGCTACGAGCACGCGTCCGAGCGCGGCGTGGATCCCGAGGGTAGTGAAGAAGTCGCCGCTGACCCACAAACCCTCTGCCGGTCGGCTTTCACCACCTGTGCTCAGGTCGAACTGTGGCGATCCCCATACGAAGACAGTCGAGAACGCCTGCTGGCGATCCCTGATGCGCTCCCACAATGGATTCGTGAGCATCGGGCGCCGTCCCGTGAATCCGCCAGACCGGCCGTCGTCCTCGCCGGCGATTCGGATTTCGACGAGCTCTTCGGGGTGCGAAACCGGGAGCGTGCGAATGCGCACGGCGTCGAGGAGCTGGAAGATCGCGGTGTTTGCGCCGACGCCAAGCGCCAGCGACAGGATCGCGACGACCGCGAATCCTGGATTGACCCGCAGAAGACGGGCGCCATAGCGCAGGTCCTGCCACAGGGTGTCGAGGAAGCTGGTGGTGTTCATGCGTCACCTTCAATGAACCGGTAACTGCCGTGGCTGTCGTAGTCGATGCCGTGGTGTTGCGAGATCCTGCAGCAGCGCTGCAAGCCGCGGCGGATCGCCCCAGGTGAATGCCAGCGTGAAACCGAGCTTCTGTGTGTAGAAGTGGATGCCGCGGCGAGGTCGCTGACGAACACCGACGCGTGCTGTTGCTCGCAGTCAATGAAAGGTCTGGTTGGCGTCGACATGGTTGAATTCCGATGTCAGAACAGAAGCGGCACGAACCGCTTCGTGCGGCTCATGTAGCGCCGGTACGGATCGCCAATCACCGTCACGAGCGCACGTTCCTCGACGTCGACGCGATATCCGTAGACGATCGAGACGGCGCCCACTAACACAGCCAGGCCGATCCAGTTGGCGAGGGCCAGTCCGATCCCCAGGAACATAATCGTGCCGGCCGTGTACGACGGGTGACGTACGTAATGATAAGCGCCACGGTCGACGACGCTCTGATCCGGATTGACGATGACGGCGCCTGTGAAGCTTGAGCCGAGCATCCGCCGGCAATGGCGGCGGAGCAAGCTGCCGCCGACAATCGCACTCAGGCCCACCCAGAACGACCACAGGGGATGCGCGAGCGTCGCCGATTGAACAGTCGCCGCGATCGCGAACGCGGCGAAGGTCGCGAGGCCCTGACCCACTGCGATGATCCGCTTTGAGTGTGCGTCCTGCGGAGTTGCGGACGGTTCTCGCCGCCTCGAGATGAGCCGGAACTCAGGCGCGAACGCCCACCATAGGGCGGCCCAGAAAAAAAGAGCGTAGGGCCACGTGTACACAACGAGCCGCGTCATCATCCACCGTGTATGTCCTTGCGCATTTCATTCGATCCGTTTTCCCTCGACATTCGCCCCGTTCTGGTGGAGCACAACAGCCGTCGCCCGCCCATCGCCGTCCGTCACGAACGTCAACCCGGCGTCGACAGCCTTGAGGAAATAGTCCTTCTCGCCTTCGGCGAAGAGCTCGAACCGGGGCTGATTCGTCGCCTGGACGAACAGGTGATCGCCGTCGCGGCTAATCGTCAAGACGAAGTTCGGCGCAAGCTGATACCGACCCACATAGCCGTCGAAGAGCTTCACGTTCGCCGTCACTTCGGTATGGGTCTTGGCCGGCTGGATGAGCGGGTTTCGCGGATCGATCAGGTGCAGCCCGATATCATCGACGCCTGCGGCCGTCGACGTGTTCGACAGCACGACGACGCCGGTGCCGGCGGCAGCGTCAAAGCCGATGAAGGAGCGATACCCGCCGGTCCCGCCGTTGTGCCAGACGAGCTCGCCATTCTTCGTAATGATGTGCCACGCCAGAGCGATGTCGAGACCCGCTATGCCCGTAGGTCGTCTGACCGTCAACATCGCCGCCATCGCGGGCGCAAGCGGCGACTTCCTGACACCGAGATTGGCTTCGACAAAAGTCAGCATGTCATTCGCGGTCGATCGCAGCGCCCCGGCGCCCGCCAACGCCGGCAAATCCCAATTCGGAACGGTCGCCAGTTGAGCGTTGTGGCCGACCGCGAGGCGCGCGCGTTGATCTGGTGACAGCGCAACGGTCGTGCTCGTCATCCCAAGCGGCGCCGTGATGCGCTCGCGCACCAACGCGTCGTACGTCATGCCGGCGCGTCGCGCGAGCAAATGTCCGAGCAAGCCGCCGCCAAGGTTGGAGTACTCGTACTGCGACCCGATGTCGCGCGGCAGCGTGTAGGTCGAGAGGAATTGATAGAGCTGCGCAACAGAGAAGTCAGCGTAGGGATTGGTTGGATCCTTGGGCGTGAAGTCCGCTGGCAATCGCGGCAGCCCGGACGTGTGCATCGCCAAATCTTTGAGCGTGATCGCCTGACCGTTCCGCTCCGGAGCCTTGACGTCGGGCGGCAGATACTTCGCAACCGGATCGCTCAGCGCGACCTCATTGCGCGCGGCCATATCGGCCATCAGGAGCGAGGTGAACACCTTGGTGACTGATCCGATCTCGAAGATCGTGTCGCCGTTCAAGGGCCTGGTGTCACCCTTGTCAAGCGCTCCGTAGCCGATGACGCGGCGACCGGTGTGATCGACGACCCCGACCACGATTCCGACGCTCCGGTGGTCTCGATCGATTCGGTCGACGAGGATTTGTCGAACTTCGGTGTCCGCGAGCACCGACGCGCCTGCGGGCGATTGGCCCGCTTGGGCCTTGCCCGTTCCCATCGTGGACCCGATCATTACCATGCAGAGGAGTCGGAGCGTGTGACGAACCGTGTTCCGCATCGGTTCCTTTCGTGTCTACAGACCTCGTCAGACATCGGCGAGGGTCAACGGTCGTGGAGTCGTCCCGTCGATGTCCGTGAAACCGTACTCCTTTGCGAGCGCTGCTGCCACCAAAACCTTTCCGGTGTGGCGAAGCACGCCAGGATCGTCGGCAAGAGCGGCGACGGCCCGCCCGATGAACTCGGGTGATTCGGAGTTGCTCAAGTCGAGCCATTGTGCCGCTTCCAGGACCTTTTCGGTGCGGACGAGTCCGGGATAGAGCGAGACAACGGCGACGCTGTGCGGCATCAGCTCCGTGGCCATGTCGGCCGTCAACTTGTCTGTTGCGGCTTTCGACACACCGTAGGCGACGTTGCCGATGTGCTTCTGTGCCGCCCAAAACGAGATGTTCACGATCAGTCCTCGCCGCTCGGCAATCATCGACGGCACAGCGAGCTGACTGGCCTGGTAGTGCGCGCGAACGCCCGCGCTGAACATCGCGTCCCAACGCCAGAGCGGCTGTTCCCAGAACGGCTTGAGCCATGTGAACTGGCCATTCTCGATCATGCGCTCGTAGGCCCCCCATACGTTGTTCACCAGGACGTCGATCCTGTGAGCCTCACGGAGAATCCACTTGAAGGCGGTTTCCACCTGGTCTTCCTGGCGATGGTCGCAGCGGACGCCCGTGATCTGCTCATCGGCACGCTCCCGATCCGGCGCGGAACGGCCGGTGACGAAGACCCGCGCCCCGTGTCGAGCGAGTTCGCGCCCGACGCCCCGGCCGACGCCTTTGGTGGCTCCGGTCACGACGGCAACCTTACCGGCTAGACTCATGTGTGTAACTGTATCCAAGTCGGGGTGCGCCAACTCCAAATCGCATTGCGCTTTGGCGCCAACGACCACCGGCCGATCTTCGTCTAACACTGGGATGGCGACTCTTATTGCCGACCTTCGGTTTGCGGGCCGTCTGTTTCGCCGCGCGCCAGCCTTTTCGGTCAGCGTGATTGCGGTGCTCGCGCTCGGAATCGGCGCGAACGCTGCCGTGTTCAGCGCTGTGGATCGCGTGCTGATTCGGCCTCTGCCATTCGGGCGCCCTCAGCGCCTTGCGATGCTCTGGGAAGACTTTTCGGCGTTCGGGATGCCGAAAAATCGCGTGTCGCCCGCCACGTTTTTCGACTGGCGCCGGCGAACGCGGACGTTTGCCGATCTCGCCGCGTGGCGTGTCACGGAAGTGAACGTGACCGAGTCGGCCGCGCCCGAGCGAGTGCTCGGTGCCGCGACGACGGCGAATCTGCTCCCGCTGCTTGGCGTGCGCCCGATGCTCGGTCGGACGATGACCGTCGACGAAGAAGGGCCGGGCCACTCAGTTGTCGTGCTCAGCTACGGTCTCTGGCAACGTCGTTTGGCGGGGGACCCGGCGATCGTCGGGCGCGCCATTCGCATGAGCGGCGAGCGCTTCACGGTCATTGGCGTGATGCCGCGTGGTTTTCATTTCCCGGACGCGGGAACTGAATTCTGGGTCCCTATCGCCTTCCGGGCGCAACAGCTCACCGGGCGGAACAGTCATTACCTGCGCGTCATCGGTCGCCTGCGTGACGACGTGAGCTGGGCATCGGTGCGGGAGGACATGACCACCATCGCGCGCGAGCTCGCGGACGAATACCCGGCGTCCAATAGAGGCGTAGGAATCACGGTGACGCCGCTGAAAGAGGAATTGACCGGTGATACGAGCCGCGCGCTGACCGTGTTGCTCGCTGCCGCTGCGTGCGTGCTGTTGATGACGTGCGCGAACGTCGCCGGTCTGTTGCTGGCGCGCGCCGAACAGCGCCGCCGTGAAATGGCCGTCCGTCTGGCGCTCGGTGCCGGGCGGGGACGTCTCGTGCGCCAACTCTTGACTGAAAGCCTCCTGCTCTCGACGTGCGGCGGTTTGGCCGGTCTTATAGTGGCCCGTTGGAGCGTGAAGGCGCTTACCGGGCTGGTGCCGCAGGCGCTGGCGGGATCGGTCGACCTCGATCTCGACGGTCGCGCCGTCATGTTCGCGACGGTGACCACGGCGGTGACGGCGCTTCTGTTCGGGGCCCTGCCGGCGTTGCAGTTGTCCGGCCGCCACACCGGTCCGCAGGATCTCCGGACGACGACGAGCACCGGCGGGGACCGACGCAGCGCGCGAAGCCATCACGCGCTGATCGTCGGAGAAATTGCGGTCACGTTCGTGCTCGTCGTCGCCGCCTCGCTGCTCGTCGCCACGCTGGCGCGTCTCGGCGGCATCGACCCTGGCTTCCGCGCCGACCACGTCCTCACCGCGGATGTGACCGTCCCGTTTCCGAGATTCGCGGACTCCGGGCGGCGAATCGCCTTCTATCGCGACGTGATCGCGCGCGTGCGTGCCATTCCAGGCGTCGCCGCCGTCGGCCTCACCTCCGACGTGCCGTTTACCTCGCGCGGCAATTACATGAGCCTGCGCGTCGAGCACCAGGAGCGACGGGGCGGCCTGGGACAAGACGCGCTGTTCCGGCTGGTCAGCGCCGGCTACCTGGAGACAATCGGCGCGAGACTCCGCGCGGGCCGCTTCCTTGACGAGCGCGACGGAGGCGACGCGACTCCGGTGGTCGTGATCAACGCCACGCTGGCCAATCAATACTGGCCGGGCGAGAATGCGCTCGGTTACCGGATCGACACCGGCACCGGCGACGGCGCGCCGCTCTGGATGACGATTGTCGGCATCGTCGAAGACATCAAGGAGCGGGGTTTCGATCTCGGACCCAAACCGGCCGTCTACGTGCCGTTCACGCAGACGACGATCGCGTTCTTCATCCCCTCGGAGCTTGCCGTGCGCACGCTCGTGCCGCCTCGGAACCTCGCCGCCGCCGTGCTAAGAGCCGTGTGGACGGTGGATCCGGAGCAGCCGGTATCCCGGATCCGGACGCTCGAAGAGATCGTGGAGAGCGAGCTCGGCGATCGCCACCAGACGCTGACATTGCTCGGCGCGCTTGCGGGTCTTGCGCTCGCGTTGTCCGCAATGGGCATTTACGGCGTCGTGTCGTATCTTGTCTCGGAGCGACGCCGCGAGATCGGCGTTCGTCTCGCGATCGGCGCCACGCCTGGCTCGATTGTGATCGCGATGCTGGGCCAGGGCGCTGTGCTCACCGTACTGGGGATCGGAATCGGTGCGCTTGCGGCGTTCCCAACGACGCGGCTGCTTGGGTCGTTGCTGTTCGAGGTCTCGCCCGTGGATGCCACGGTCCTCGGATCGGTAGCGGCGCTGTTGGCCACTGTGACGATGGCCGCGTCTTACATTCCCGCGCGGCGCGCTTCCGCGATTGATCCCATGCTGGTACTGCGCAGCGAGTAATTGTGCGAGTCCTCGTCTCGTCACTCGCCGTCATCGCATTCGGCGCAGCTCGGGCTGCCAACCCAGCGCCAGCCGCCCCGTTTTTTCAGTTTCAGAACAACTTTTGGGTGAACCTGCATCACGTCATCCGCGGCGATGCGCGACGTGCGTCCCTGAACTTGCCGGCGGTGGTGCCGTTCGACACCCTGTCACCGGCGGAGCAAGCGGCGTGGTCCCGCGCGCTCGACGCGTACGTGAGTCTTGCCACTCGAAGCTTGGTCTTCGATCCGGAGCTCGTGCGGATCAACAACCTCCTGACGCGCGTGGACACACCGGCAGTTGCTGAAGCCTCGCTTGACGCCGGAATCCGGAGCGCCCTGAACGCGGGCGCGCCTGTCTATCGGGCGCACGGCTGGGCTGTGCAGCAACAGATGAACGAAGCGTGGATTGCCGCGATGCGGCCGCGCGTCGAGCCACATGTCGACGCGATGAGGCGCGCGCTGGCGTCAGCGTACCATGCGACGTGGCGGCCGCAGTCGATCATCGTCGACGCGTGCGCCGAGGCCGGGCCTACCAGCGCGTACACGACCGGCGGACCGGCGGGCACCGCGGGTCATACGACGATTGACGTCCGCTCGGATCGCAATGTCGGCGACACGGGAGTTGAGATCATGTTTCACGAAGCGTCCCACACGCTCGACGACCAGATCATGGCAGCGCTCGAACGCGCCGCGGTCCAACAGCACGCGTCCTTGCCCGAGAATCTTCCACATGCGCTCTTGTTCTACACGACGGGAGAGTTGATGCGGCGCGAGCTCGCGGGGACGGGTCATCCCGATTACATCCCATACGGCGATCGTTTTCAGGTCTACAAGAACGGGTGGGAACGGTTTCGCACCGCCCTCGGACGCGACTGGCAACCATATCTCGACGGGAAGACCGCGTTCGACGACGCGCTCATGGCACTCGTTCGTGACACGGCTCAGTAGCTCAACCCGCGTGTATCAGCGAGAGCCTACGTCTATACTCTGAGCCTGATGCGTGATGGAAAGGTTGTCGTTGTCGATTACGACGAGGACTGGCCGCGTCGGTTCGACGAGCTCCGTCGGAGGATCTGGCCGGTTGTTGCTGACGTGGCCCTCCGCGTCGAGCACGTCGGGAGCACGTCGGTGCCGGGGCTTGCCGCGAAGCCAATCATCGATATGACCGTCGTCGTGGCCCGACGAACCGACGTGCCGCCGACGATCGAGCGGCTGGCGACCCTTGGGTATCGTCACCTCGGGAACCTCGACATTGAGGATCGCGAGGCGTTCGACCATCCGGTAGAGCTGCCCCGGCACAATCTGTACGTCTGTCCGGAAGGCACGATTGGCGTCGTTAACCAGGTTGCGGTCCGCGACTTCCTCCGCGCGCAGCCCGACGCCGCGCGCCGCTACGGGGAGCTGAAGAAGCAGCTTGCGGCGCAGTTTCCGACTGACATCGAGAGCTACGTCTTTGGCAAGACGGACTTCGTTCTGGACATGCTGCGCCGGGCCGGCCTCACAGAAGATCAGCTGGCGTCGATCGAACGCGTCAACCGAAGGCCGTAGGACCGCGCCACGGATCACCGCGCGACTGGATCAATCATCGTGACATTGTTGATGTCGAGACCCGGCCGGCCGGCTCGGGTCTCCACAAGGCTATTCAGTTCCGTCCAGATGGCGAGAATGGGCGCCGGCGCCGCATCCGGGATACTGCCGTCGCGCCAGGTGAAGATCTCCAGGAACGAGGTCTTGTTGTCACCATCGACCGAGCGCAGTGTCATGTGCGGCAAATCCTCACGCACGAGCTTCATCCCCCGCGCCGTCTCCCAATGACGAGCGAGCGTCCGGGCGAGCACTTCTTCTTGTCCATCCTTTGCAAGCAGTGTGATCACGACGGTATCCGGTTGCTCCGGGGGGCGAGGTTGACCGACGGCCGGTGAGACGACTCCCGTTCCCCAAAAAATGATGAGCCCGAACAGGGATGCGCGAAATACGCAGGGGATATACATCTGACCTCCTATGCGTTCCACAAACCGGTGACAGATTCGATCTGGCCGTTGGCATTGATCACGAACACGTTGGTGCCGCTCGCCCGCGTCTGACCGTCACCGACCGTCGCCACCCAGTCCGCGAGCACCACGCCTTGACAATGACGAATGACGCCACGGCGTTGGAGCCGAACGTCG
>DATKHR010000142.1:0-13999 GCA_035510155.1 Vicinamibacterales bacterium | reverse complement strand
CCGGCGCGGCCGGGAGCGAGGCCTGATTGGATGGAACCCTTCGCCCGGACGATCGACGCGGCAAAGAAGTACGTCGTGTCGAGCACCCTGGACCGCGTCGATTGGAACGCGGAGCTCGTGCGCGGGGATCTAGGGAAGGCCGTTCAACAGCTCAAGCAGGAGTCGGGTAAGGGACTGTTCGTGGGAGGCGTGACGCTCCCGCTGGCGTTGGCGGAGCTGGGATTGATCGATGAGTACGAGTTCGTGGTGCAGCCCAGGCTGGCGGGCCACGGGCCGACCTTGTTCGCGGGGCTATCGAAGCCTGTCGACTTGAGGCTCGTGAGCCGGCTGGAGTTCGGCTCGGGGGTGGTGGCGATGCGGTACGAGCCGAGAAGGTAGCAGATCGAGCAAGAGTGCCGCAGCCGGCCATGCGGACTGGCAATCGTGACAGGCCCGAAAAGCTACCTTATCGGCAATGATTGGGTTTGCACGAAACGCGATCGCGTTGTTCCTCAAGCCGTCCTGTTCGCCGTGGGGTGATCATGAGAACGGATCATGAGTGGCTGGCTGCTGAACTCCACCACCGTGGTGTCTCGCGGCGCGAATTCATGGGATTCTGCGCGACGATGGCCGCGGCGCTCTCGCTGCCCGATGCCGCAGCCGCGCAAATCGCGCGAGCCGTGCAGCGCGCGGAAAAACCCATCCTCCTCTGGCTGGAATTCCAGGATTGCGCCGGGAACACCGAGTCGTTCCTGAGAGCCAGCCGTCCGAGCGCCGCTGAGGTGATTCTCGACATCCTCTCGGTGGATTACCACGAGACGATCATGGCAGCGGCGGGCGTGCAGGCCGAACAGAATCTCAACAACGCCGTCAAACAGCACGCGGGCAGCTACATCGCCGTCATCGAGGGGTCGATTCCCACCGGCGCGAATGGCGCCTACTGCACGATCGGCGGGCGCGCGGCGATCGACATCGCCCGCGAAGTCTGCAGTGGCGCGGCCGCGACGATCGCAATCGGGACGTGCGCATCGTTTGGGGGCATACCGGCGGCGGCCCCCAATCCGACGGGCGCCCTGGGCGTAGCCGATGCCGTGCCAGGCGTCAAGAATCTGATCAACTTGTCGGCGTGCCCGGCAAACGTCGAGAACCTGACAGCCCTGCTCGTCCACTACCTCACGTTCAAAAAATGGCCCGAGCTCGATCACCTTCGCCGGCCGCTGTTTGCGTACGGCAAGTCCATTCACGACGGGTGCGAGCGCCGCGCGCACTACGACGCGGGCCAGTACGTCGAAGCGTGGGGCGACGAAGGACATCGCGCGGGCTATTGCCTCTACAAAATGGGCTGCAAGGGACCGGTCACGTTCCAGAACTGCCCCAACGCACTCTGGAACGGCGGCACCAATTGGCCGATCGGCTGCGGCCACCCGTGCATCGGGTGCGCGGAGCCCGATTTCTGGGATCGCATGACGCCGTTCTATCAGCACCTGACGGGCGTACCGGGCTTTGGCGTCGCGTCGAACATCGACAGGGTCGGCATCGGCGCCGTCGCCGCTGTCGGCGCCGCGTTCGCCGCACACGGGCTGATTCAGATCATGAAACGCTCCGGCGACAAGGTGGAGCCGCTGAAGCCCCAGCCGACGAAGCGGGAGGAGTCATGAGCCGCGTGATCGTCGATCCCGTGACCCGGATTGAAGGCCACCTCCGCATCGAGGCCGAAGTCGACGGCGGAGCCGTGCGCGACGCGTGGTCCTCGAGCACGATGTTTCGCGGAATCGAGCTCATCCTGAAAGGACGCGATCCGCGGGATGCATGGGCTTTTGCGCAGCGCATCTGCGGCGTCTGCACGACTGTCCACGCCATCGCATCGATTCGCGCCGTAGAGAACGCGATTGGCGCCGTGCCGCCGCCAAACGCGCGGCTTCTGCGGAATCTCATCATCGGCGCGCAGTCCGTGCAGGATCATGTGATTCACTTCTATCACTTGCACGCGCTCGACTGGGTCGACGTTGTGTCGGCGCTGTCGGCCGATCCCGGCAAGACGTCCTCGCTAGCCGAGTCGATCTCGGACTGGCCCTTGTCGAGCGCGAAGTACTTCGCTGGCATCCGTGACCGCCTCAAGGGGTTCGTCGATCGTGGCCAGCTCGGCCCGTTCGCCAACGCGTACTGGGGCCACCCCGCCTACCGGCTGCCGCCCGAAGCCAACCTCATGGCAGTGGCGCACTACATCGAAGCCCTCGACTGGCAGCGCGAGTTCATCAAGCTTCACGCGGTGCTGGGCGGGAAGAACCCGCATCTGCAGAGCTTCCTCGTTGGCGGCATGGCCACGCCGATCGATCCCAACAGCCAGGCCGCGCTGAACGCGGGCACAATCGCCGAGTTGAAGCGCCTCACCGCAAAGGCGCGCGACTTCGTCGAGCGCGTCTACATCCCCGACCTCCTCGCGATCGCCTCCTTCTACAAGGACTGGGCCGCCCACGGCCGCGGCGTCGGCAACTACCTCGTCTTCGGTGAATATCCCGAAGACGACGCGCCTCAACCTACGCTGTTTCTCCCGCGCGGACTCATCAGGGGGCGTGACATTTCGAAAGTGGAACCGTTCGATGCGACGAAGGTCGCCGAGTACATTACGCACTCCTGGTATACGTACCAGGGCGGCGATGACAAATCGCTGCATCCCTTCCAGGGCGAAACGTCGCCGACCTACACGGGACCGACGCCGCCGTACGAGCGGCTGGACACCGACAAGAAGTACTCCTGGTTGAAATCTCCACGGTACGGCGACGACCCGATGGAAGTGGGGCCCCTGGCGCGCATGCTGGTGTCATACGTATCGGGCCACGCACGGGTGAAGACGCTCGTGGACGGCGTGCTGAAGAAGCTCAACGTCGGGCCGGACGCGCTCTTCTCGACGCTTGGCCGTGTCGCCGCGCGCGGCATCGAGACGCAGGTGGTTGCGGAGCGAATGGACACGTGGGTCGATGGTCTCGCTGCCAACATGGCGTCCGGCGAGCTTCGCATTCACGACAACTCGAAATGGGACCCCGGCAGCTGGCCGGCTGATGCTTCCGGTTCGGGCCTCCACGAGGCGCCGCGCGGCGCGCTCAGCCACTGGGTGCACATCACCAACGGCCTCATCGCCAACTATCAGTGCGTGGTGCCGAGCACGTGGAACGCCGGTCCCCGTGACGGCAAGGGTCGGCGCGGCCCGTACGAAGAGGCGCTCCTCGGCACGCCGGTCGCCGATCCGCAACGGCCAATCGAGATCCTGCGAACGGTCCACTCCTTCGATCCCTGCATGGCCTGCGGCGTCCACGTCGTGGACACGACGCGCCGGGAGCTGGCGCGGGTGAGCGTCGCATGAGCGCTCAGGCGGCCGCCGAGATCGTCCGCGTGTACGTCTGGGAAGTTCCGGTGCGGATCACGCATTGGCTGATCGCCCTGTCCATTGTCGTGCTGTCGGCCACCGGCCTCTACATCGGCCATCCGTTCCTCATCGTTTCAGGTGAAGCGCGGCAGCACTTCGTCATGGGCTGGGCCAAGGCCATTCACATGTACACGGCCTACGCGTTCATGGCGTCGGTGGTCGCGCGCATCATCTGGATGTTCACCGGCAACAAGTACGCGCACTGGGACAAGTTCATCCCCGTCCGCCCCGAGCGGCGCCGCGCACTCTGGCCGACGCTCAAGTTCTATCTGTTTGCGTTGCGGAAGCCTCCCGGCTTCGTGGGCCACAACCCGCTGGCCGGGGCCACCTACACGCTGGTCTTTTGGCTCTACGTCGTGGCCATGGCGACGGGGCTTGTGCTGCGCAGCGCCAACGCGGACGTGGGCTCACTCATTCGGCACTTCGCGGTCCTTGCGCCCATTCTGGGAGGCCTGCAGACGGCGCGCTGGGTTCATCACGCCACGATGTGGCTGCTGCTCGGGTTCGCCGTTCATCACGTCTACAGCAGCGTCCTGATGTCCACCATTGAAGCAAATGCCACCGTGGAGTCGATCTTCTCGGGCCACAAGTTCGTGCCGCGCGAGGATCTCGAGTTCTCGGGCTACCGGTTCATCAACCGGCGTCAGGAGATCGATGAGTGAGCGGACCGCTCTTCTCGTGCTTGGCCTCGGCAACCTCCTGCTCGAGGACGACGGCGTAGGGAGCGCCGCGATGGCGCTGCTCAACGAGTGCTATGTTCCGCCTGACGGCGCCCGCGTGCTCGACGGCGGCACGCTGGGCCTGTCGCTCTTGCCGTACCTCGAGGATGCTGAAGCCGTTATCCTCGTCGACGCCGTCAAAACCGACGCGCCGCCTGGCACCTTCGTGCGGCTCGACGGCGACGACGTGGGTCCGGCCGTCGGCACGCGCCTCTCCCCGCATCAGATCGGTGTCGCCGACCTGCTCGACGGCGCGCGCCTGCTCGGGCGCTACCCGCCGCGCGTGGTTCTGCTCGGCCTGGTGCCCGGCTCGATGGAGCTCGCCGTCGGACTCTCGCCGAGCGTACGGATCGCACTCCCCGGACTGGTCGAGCGTATCGTCGGCGAAGCCCACGCCCTGGGCTTCGTGTTCTCTCGCAGAAGAATCCATGACACGCCTCTTGCGGGGCGGTTTGCTCCTCACGGCGGTGACGATGGCCGGATGCTCGGACGGTGATCGCGATCTGCCGCGCGGGTATCGACACATCGAGGTCCCGCAAGCCGTCCTCTCATCGCCTGCCGCCCGCACCCGCGGGCGCGCGCTTTTTCTCGAGCACTGCGCGCTCTGCCACGGCGAGCGGGGCGACGGCCACGGCCAGCGAAGCGAGGGCCTGACGCGGCCGCCGCGCGATTTCACGAGCGTGGACTGGCGGCGGTCGACATCGCCGCGGCACGTGTTCTTTGCGATCCGCGAGGGCCTGCTCGGCACGCCAATGCCCGAGTGGAAGAGCCTGAGCGAACAGGACGCGTGGACCCTGACGGCGTACGTGCTGTCACTCGCCGAGCACGAGTGATAGGCGGCAGCGGAGCCCGACCGTGCATGAGCTGTCGATCGCGCTCAGCCTCGTCGACGCGGCCTGTGAGAAGGCGGCGGCACTGGGCGACGTTCGCGTCGACGCGGTCTTCGTCCGCATTGGACCGTTGTCCGGTGTGGTGAAAGACGCCCTCGCCTTCTGCTTCGACGGCGCCGCACGCGGCACGGCTATCGACGGCGCGCGCCTCGAGATAGCAGAAGCGCCGCTGGTCGCGCTCTGCCCGCGGTGCATGGACGAGCGGCCGCTCCCGAGTCCGCAGCATCTTCGCTGTCCCGTCTGTGACACGCCCGTCGGCGAAGTCGTCGGCGGGCGGGAGCTCGAGCTGACTGCATTGGAGGTGACCGACGGTGCCGCGCATCGTTGAAGTGCGCGAGGGTATTCTCAAGAAGAACGACCAGCGCGCGCGCATGCTGCGGGCCCGCTTTGACGAAGCCGGTCTGTTCGTGGCCAGCCTCGTTTCGGGTCCCGGCGCCGGCAAAACGACGCTGCTGCAGCAGACACTTCAGGATCTCAAGGGAAAATGCCGCGTCGGGGCGCTCGTCGGCGATCTGGCGACCGATCGAGATGCCCGGCGTCTGGCGCAAACCGGCGTGCCCGTGCAGCAGATTACAACGGGGACGGTCTGTCATCTGGATGCAGAGATGATCGAGCGGGCGCTCGAGGCCTGGGACTTGCCGTCGCTCGATGTGCTGTTCATCGAAAACGTGGGCAACCTGGTGTGCCCGTCCAGCTACGATCTGGGCGAGCACGTTCGCGTCGTGCTGCTCTCCGTCACCGAGGGCGAAGACAAGCCGCTGAAATATCCGACGATCTTCAACACGGCGGATCTCGCGGTGATCACCAAGATCGATCTGGCCGATGTCGCCGGCTTCGACCGCGACGAAGCCCGCCGCAACATCCATGAGGTGCGGCCGGGTCTCGAGATCCTTGAGGTGTCCGCACGAACCGGAGCCGGAATCGATAGCTGGCGGAGCCGGTTGCAGGATCTCTCGGCGGCGGTGCCATCACGACAGGCCCAAGGATAGACGCCATGGACGCGGTCACGCTCTCGCCTGGCCTTCAGCGCGTGCGCATCATCCTTCGCGGCGCCGTGCAGGGCGTTGGCTTCCGGCCGTTCGTGTACCGCCTTGCCTCGGCTCTCGGCGTTACCGGGTGGGTTGCGAACACAGGCAGCGGCGTGATCGTCGAAGCGGAAGGCGATCGCTCCGGGCTCGACGCGTTTCTGGCCAGGCTCGACGTGGAGCGGCCTGCGCGCGCGGTGGTCGTCAGCCGCGACTGCGCGTGGCTCGACGCAATCGGTTTCGATCGCTTCGAGATCCGCACCAGCGCGACCGGCGAGGAGGCCTCGGTCTTCGTGCTCCCCGACATCGCGACGTGCGCCGACTGCCTCCGCGAGCTGTACGATCCTGGCGACCGGCGCTATCGCTATCCGTTCATCAACTGCACCAACTGCGGCCCTCGCTTCAGCATCGTCGAAAAGCTGCCGTACGACCGGGAGCGGACGTCGATGCGAGCGTTCACGATGTGCCCGACGTGCGCCCGCGAGTACGAGGATCCGCGCGATCGCCGATTTCACGCCCAGCCGAATGCATGCCCGGCCTGCGGGCCCTCACTGGCCCTCTGGGATCGTGGCAGCACGGTAGTGGCGCGCGAGCACGAGGCGCTTCGGGTAGCTGTCCAGGCGGTTGACGCCGGCGCCATTGTCGCCGTCAAGGGCCTCGGAGGGTTCTTGCTGCTGGCCGACGCCCGCAACGACGGGGCCGTCCGCAGCCTCCGCGCTCGCAAGCACCGCGAGGCAAAGCCGTTCGCGCTGCTGTTTCCAACGTTGGCCGACGTCGAGCAGGCGTGCGAGGTGTCGCCGCTCGAAGCGCGCCTTCTGGTCTCGCCCGAGTCGCCCATCGTCTTGCTGCGCCGGAGGGTTTCCGCGATTGCGCCGGCTGTCGCGCCGCGTAACCCGTACTTCGGCGCCATGCTGCCGTGCACGCCGCTCCATCACCTCCTGGCGCGCGACATCGGGCGGCCCGTGGTGGCCACGAGTGGAAATCTGACCGATGAGCCGATCTGCACCGACGAGCGCGAGGCGGTGAACCGGCTGCGCGGGATTGCCGATCTGTTTCTCGTCCACAATCGCCCGATTGTCAGGCACGTGGACGACTCGATCGTGCGGGTCGCGCTCGGACGCGAGATGGTGCTCCGGCGCGCGCGCGGATACGCACCCCTGCCGGTCGGGCTGCCGGAGCCCGCCCCACCGATGCTCGCGGTCGGCGGACATCTGAAGAACGCCATCGCCATTACTGCAGGCCGCAGTTGTTTCATCAGCCAGCACATCGGCGACCTCGAAACGGTCCAGGCCACCGAGGCGTTCGAACGCGCCATCGAAGCGCTTTGCGATCTCCAAGGCGTCGAGCCGGCGCAAGCCGTCGCCGATTTGCATCCCGAATACCGATCGACCAGGCACACGGCACGTCTCGACCTGCCCGTCGTGCGCGTCCAGCATCACTTCGCGCACGTCGCCGCGTGCATGGCCGAAAACGAGCTCGACGGCCCCGTGCTCGGCGTTGCCTGGGACGGCACCGGCTACGGTTCCGACGGCACCATCTGGGGCGGCGAGTTCCTCGTGCCGCGCGGCGGTTCGTTCGAGCGCGTCGCGACACTGCGGCCGTTCCGCCTCCCCGGTGGGGAGCGCGCGATTCGAGAGCCGAGGCGTACGGCGCTCGGCCTTCTCTACGAGATCTACGGCGACAGCCTGACGACGCACGCCGACCTCGCGCCGGTGGTAGCCTTCGACGAAGCGGAACGCCGACTGCTGCTTCAGATGCTGGCTAACAGTGTCAACTCACCGCGGACGACGAGCGCGGGGCGGCTGTTCGACGCGGTCGCCTCCCTCGCCGGCGTGTGCCAGCGCAACAGCTTCGAGGGGCAAGGCGCGATGGAGCTGGAGTTTCTGATCGACGAACGCGCCGACGGGGCGTATGCCATCCCGCTCGTCGAGCATCGGGCAGACGCGCCGGCGCAGCCGGTGGCGCTGCCTCCGCTGGTGCTAGACTGGCGCCCTGGCGTGGAGGCGATGCTCGACGATATCCGGCGCGGCGGCGCGATCGGTTCAATCGCCCTGAAGTTTCACACGGCCCTGGTTGCCGCGATTGTCGCCGTGGCACAAAGAATCGGCCTGCCGCGCATCGTCCTCACCGGCGGCTGCTTTCAGAACCGTTTTCTGTTGGAGCGCACGGTCGGATGCCTCGGCGACAAGGGCTTCCGGGCGTACTGGCACCAGCGCGTGCCGACCAACGACGGCGGGATCGCGTACGGCCAGGCCGTGGCGGCGCTGTGGATGGGACGGGCGCGCGTCGACGCGCGGGGGTGCGCTTAGGAAGGAGACCATGCCATGTGCCTCGCGGTCCCGGGCCGAATCATCAGCATCGAAGACGGCGACCCGCTGCTGCGCTCGGGCCGCGTGGATTTCGGCGGCGTCGTCAAGCGCGTGAACCTCGCGTACGTGCCCGAGGCGCGAATTGATGACTATGTGCTCGTACACGTCGGCTTCGCGATCAGCACGGTTGACGAGGTCGAAGCTCGGCAGGTGTTCAGGTATCTGCAGCAGATGGGCGAGCTTGCGGAGCTCGAAGCCAGCGAAGGTGCGCCATGAAATACCTCGATGAATACCGCGACTCGGAGGCGGCGGCGGGCTACGCCCGGGCGCTCGCGCGCATCACGACGCGCCCGTGGACGCTCATGGAAGTGTGCGGCGGCCAGACGCATTCGATTGTCAAGTTCGGCGTCGACGAGCTGCTGCCCGAGGCCGTCACGCTCGTTCACGGCCCCGGCTGCCCCGTGTGCGTGACGCCGCTCGAGCTCATAGAGAAGGCCCTCGAGATTGCCTCGCGACCCGGCGTGATCTTCTGCTCATTCGGCGACATGCTGCGCGTTCCCGGTCACGCGAAGGATCTGTTAACGGTCAAAGCCGAAGGCGGCGACGTCCGTATCGTGTACTCACCGCTCGATGCCGTGGCCATCGCGCGGCAGCACCCCGACCGTCAGGTCGTCTTCTTCGCGGTCGGTTTCGAGACGACGGCGCCGGCCAATGCGATGGCTGTCTTTCAGGCGGACGCGCAGGGCATCGACAACTTTTCGCTGCTGGTGTCGCACGTCCTCGTACCTCCCGCCATGGAAGCCATCCTCTCATCGTCTCTCAATCGCGTGCAGGGCTTTCTCGCGGCCGGTCACGTGTGCACCGTGATGGGCTACACCGAGTACGAGCCGATCGCATCCAAGTACAACGTTCCGATCGTCGTGACGGGGTTCGAGCCGCTCGATTTACTGCAAGGCGTCTATCTGTGCGTCAAGCAGCTCGAAGAAGGGCGCGCCGTCGTCGAGAACCCGTACGCGCGCGCCGTCCGGCGGGAAGGGAACCGGCCGGCCCAGGACCTCGTGCGCCAGGTGTTCCGCGTCGTCCCGCGCAAATGGCGGGGTGTCGGAGAGATTCCTCGGAGCGGATTGGGCTTGCAGGAGCGCTTCGGGCGCTTCGACGCCGAGGCGCGTTTCGGCGTGGCCGCGCGCGCCGTGGAGGAACCCGCAGAGTGCATCAGCGGCCTGGTGCTCCAGGGGTTGAAGAAGCCGCACGAGTGCCCCGCGTTCGCCACACGCTGCACGCCCGAGCGTCCGCTCGGCGCAACGATGGTGTCGTCGGAGGGCGCCTGCGCAGCGTACTACCGGTACCGTCGCATCAAGCCGGTCGAACTCACGCATGGCGTCCCGGCCTGACGACAGCGACGTCGCGGGCTTCCAGTGCCCGATTCCGATCGCACAGTACCCCCGCGTGCTGCTCGCGCATGGGGGCGGCGGGCAGTTGATGCATCAGCTCATCGAGAAGATGTTCGTGCCGGCGTTCGGCAACCAACCGCCCGAAGCCCGGCACGACGGCGCGGTGTTCGAAATCGGCCCAGGCCGCCTCGCATTCACCACCGACTCCTTCGTCGTCCGGCCGCTGTTTTTCCCCGGCAGCGACATCGGCGCGCTGGCCGTCAACGGCACGGTGAACGACCTGGCGATGTGCGGCGCCCGCGCTCGTTTCCTGAGCGTGAGCTTCATCCTCGAAGAAGGCTTGCCGATGGACACGCTCTGGCGCATCGTGCAGTCGATGCAGCGGGCGGCGGCCGGCGCGCACGTCGAGCTGATCACGGGCGACACGAAAGTCGTCGATCGCGGAACCGGCGACGGCATCTTCATCAACACCGCCGGCATGGGCGTGGTGGCCGCACCGCGTCCCATCTCGCCGGCAAGCATCCAGGCCGGCGACGCCGTGATTGTCAGCGGCGATCTCGGCAGGCACGGCATGGCGATCATGGCCGTGCGTGAGGGTCTCTCCTTCGAGTCGGCCATCGAGAGCGACTGCGCGCCGCTCGTCGAGGCGGTGATGGCGCTCCTCGACGGCGGGATTGAAGTGCACTGTCTGCGCGATCTGACCCGCGGCGGCCTGGCAAGCGCGCTCGTGGAGATCGCCGAGGCGTCGCGGCAGTCGATTGCCATTGACGAGGCACGGGTTCCGGTACGCGAGGACGTGCGAGCGGCCTGCGAGATCCTCGGATTTGATCCGCTCTACGTCGCCAACGAAGGCCGGTTCGTCGCCTTCGTGGCGCAAACGGATGCCGAGCGGGCGCTCGACCGGATGCGCCGCGATCCGCGATGTCCTGCGGCTTGCCTGATCGGCAGGGTCCGCGACATCCCTACCGGCCTCGTCACCCTGACCAGCCGCATCGGCGCCACACGTATCGTCGAAATGATGAGCGGCGAACAACTGCCGCGGATTTGCTGAACGAACCGGCCTAGGACTGGCTTGACGGCGTCTCGAGCTGCCGGTGGCAGTACTCGCAGTCGGCACTGATCGTCTTGCCGTCCTTGGCCTTGTGCGAGTCGTCGTGACATCGAAAGCAGCCGTTCGACGTGATGTGGCCTTTGTTGTCGGGGTAGGAGCCCCACGTCACCTTCATCGTGGGAAACACGTTGCTGCGATACAGATCCTGAAAGGCTGACACGGCCCGCTTCAGTGCCTCCTGATCCGTGGACCCGCCTCGCGACTTATAGAAACCCGTCAGACCCTGATCGATCGCGCGCGCGGCGTCGCCCTCGCTGGGGTACGTGGCCTTCACCAACCGGACTCCTTCGCGCCGGACGTAGGGAAGGCCGCGGCTCACGTGCCCGACGGCGATGGCCTGATCGACGGCTTCCTCGGCCGTCGGCGCGATCGGGTGCCCGACCGCGTTGTGACAGTCCCCACAGTCCATGACCCGGCGACGGCCGGCGCCAATCGTCTGGTCCGTCGCGTCCGCGGCCAGGTATTCCGTCGCGTTTCCTTTCGCGTCGGTCACTTTCACGTAGGGGATCGTCTGACGGTCCTCATCCGTCGAGACGTACTCGACGCGGACGTCGGAGTCAGCGTGCCAGTGGATGGCATGCGCCGAGGAGGGAGTCGCGTTCACGTGCATCTGCATCACGGTAATCGTTTCGGCGTTCGCTTCATCGTCGGCATACTCGCGAATGACGCGGATCCGATCACCGACAGCGTGCTCGGGCTGATGACATTCCCGACAGGTTTGAGCCCGGGCTCCCGGAGGCATTTCGGCATTCGGTGGGATCGGGCGCGGATAGGAGTCGCCTGCGACCTGCACGAGCTGGCGAACGCCGGCCAGCTTGGCGTGTACGAATGCCGCCGGTCCTTCGCCGATATGGCAGGCGACGCAGGCGATGCGCGCGTGCACCCCATCGTGCCATGCCGTGAACTGCGGATGCATCGGGGTGTGGCACACCTGTCCGCAGAAAGTCGGCGATTCCATCCAGTGCAGGCTGCCGTAGCCGGCGAGCAGAATGATCATGAAGTTGACGGCGGTGAGCGCTGTGACGAGGAGCACGGTGCGGCGCACTCTCGGCCGGCGGAAGTCGACGACGGGCCACTCGACGACGGCGTCCGGGTGAAGCCTCTGCTTTCGGCGCCACAGCCACACGCCAACCGGGATGAGCAGCAGCCCGATCACGAAAAAAGCGGGAATCGCGACAAAGACGACGAGACCTGCGTACGGGTTTCCGAGCAGTCCCGTGAGCCCCGCAATCACCAGCGTGATGAACAGCACGGCCGATGTCGTGGTCACTACCACGCCGGCGATCGCGACCGGATGCGAGAGCGCCTCGCGCTTCATCGCCCGCGCTCGCTATTTCAGACTCGCCAGGTAGGCCACGAGCGCGTCGATGTCCGCGGCCGGCAGGCTGCCGTACTTGGCGGGCATGGGGGGCTTCTTGGTCGACTTCGCCTTGGCGGCCATCTCGGTCGGGTGCGTGATCCACTGCCGGATGTCGTCGGCCGTCAGCTTCGTCCCAACGCCGTCCAGCGGATTGGCCTTGCTCCCCTTGCCGGCAATGCCATGGCAGATCTGGCATTTCTGCGCGGTGTAGACTTCCTCCCCGCGTTTGGCCTTTGCGGCGTCCTGTGCCGCCACCAATCCTGATGTCGCCATGGCCGCGGCAAGCACAAGGACCGTCCGGAGCAGAGTTCTTCTCGTCGTGAACGTCTTCCCCATCGGATTCACCATCGGAGTCTCCAAAGACATGAATTGGCCTCGGTTCTCTACTGGAAGTATCTCAAGCTGATCACGAAAGAGTTCGCCGTGTAGGGGCGGTACACGTACCCGAGCACCAGCGAACTGGGTTGAACGATGCTGTTGACGACGGTCGGATCGAACGCGAAGTCGTACACACGAAACGGTTCGTAGAGGTATGACAGCGCCAGCGCAAATCGATCCGTTAGCCGGTGCCGCACGTCGAGGTGCAGCTGTTGCAGCTTGTTGTAGACGTTCGGGAGCTGCGAGGGCGGGGGGAGCGGGCCGCCCGGGACGACCGTATACAGGTAGCTCCCTTCCGCGTAGCTGAAGTCGTAGGACAATCGCGCCTCGGTGTTCCGTCCGAATCTCGGGGGCGTCACGTAAATCGAGAAGTAGTTCACGGTCTCCTTGGAGTCGGCAGTCCAGTCTCGCGTCGGGTCGTTTTGCTGAGGGCCCGGGCTGGCCGAGCGCGACCGCTGAAGGCCCGAGTACCGCTCGAAGTTGTAATTGCCGCCCGCCCCGAGGCCGCTCGCAAGGCGGTAGTCGGCCGCGAACGACGCCGTGTAGAACGTCGTCTCCTGCAGGCCGAAATAGCTGTCAGGGAAGTTGTCCTTACCGAGCCCGGCGGAGACGCTGAAGGTCCACTGGTCGTTCGGCACGAAATCGACGATCCCCGTGAATTGATTCCGCGTCCGGTTGGCGAGGTCGTAATGACGCATGTCGGGCTGCTCGCCGATCTCGATGAGCAGATTCTCGTCCAGTCCGGCGCCGGTGCGCTTCCCGTACTCGTACCTGGCGTGCAAGTTCATCCACTGCGTGCCCGCGGCATCGGCCGAGAGGCGCAGCACGTTCTCGGCGGTGCTGTCGAAGATGCGGGCGTTGTAACCGGTGTGGTTGAGCGTGTAGCCGGCGGTCAGGGCGAACGGATGAAAGCCGCTCCATGTGGCGTCGCCATCGAACGTCACGCGATTGTGCGCGTAGAGCTCGGGACCGCCGGTCGCCGTGGCTGAGACCGACGTATCGTACGACACTTGCTGCGTGATTGACGTCACCGGCGTCCGGTTGTCGTAGTTGTAGTCCCGGAAGCGCGCGGCGAATTGCCAGTCTGTCATCGGACGCGAAACGAGATTCAGGTTAGTGGAGAAAACGCGGGCCTCGACCTGCGCCGTCGCCCTCGGCAGCGGGATCTGCGGCAGCGCCGAGTTGATGGTGAACGGCTGAAGCGGCTGGTCGTTGTTCCAGAATCCGTACGAGATGAAGCCGGTGAGCTGCGTGTGGTGCTGGAACTTGCTGTAGCCGGCCGCGCTCACGGTCTGCGCCGAGTTGGTCGGCCAGAGCGCCATTCGCCCGCTGCCGGGGCCGCTCGTCGAGGAGTCGGTCAGCCGGAGCGGGTTGTCCCAGACCAGCGTGTCGGCGAGATTGTTGAACCACGAG
>DATKHR010000141.1:0-2674 GCA_035510155.1 Vicinamibacterales bacterium | reverse complement strand
CGCGGTCAAGCACTGCACGGTACGTTTGGCCTGGGGTGGCGAAATTGACGTGAATGGGGTCTGCTAACCGGACCCTCAGGTTGGTTCCTGCCGGAATGGTGACAAGTGGGCGCGACATTGCGGCGGCGCTCAGCGTCGGCGCGGTGATCGCAAGAACGAGGGCGGCCATCAGCAATCTCAACGAAGGTGTGTGACGCGTCATGGCGTTCCCTCCTGACCGGACTAACATCCGGCCTGATCAAAACAGGCGGCAAGAGGAATACCATTGCCCACTCCACGTTTGGCCGCGTCGCTTGGTCGGGATCACCGCATATCGTGAGAGCAGGGCAGCCGAACCTGTCCTAGGAAACGCGCAAGATAGGTCGCGAGAAGTCGCGAAGGGTAGAGTGATTTCCGGTCTGACATCAGTCGCCAGAACGGCGTAATGGGATGGTCTGCCCCTCCTCTCCCAGAATGGGAGCAGTAAGGAGGAGGAAGAGATGACGACCCAGCCCCACATCATCGGCATCGACCTCGGCAAGCACTGGTTTCACCTGATTGGGTTAGATCGCGACGGCGCGATTGTGCTGCGGAGAAAGCTGAGTCGCTCGCAGTTGAGCGCCTTCGCGGCAACGACGCCCCGGAACGTCGTGGCGATGGAATCGTGTTGCGGGTCCCAATACTGGGGGCGCGTGTTCGCGCAGGCCGGGCACGAGGTGCGGCTTGCGCCGGCGCAATTCGTGAAGCCGTACGTGAAGACGAACAAGAACGATTTCAACGACGCGCAGGCGATCGCGGAAGCGGCGAGCCGCGCCACCATGCGGTTCGTCCCGCTGAAGACTACTGAGCAACTCGAGCTCCAAGCCTCGCATCGGATTCGCCGACGTCTCGTGCATGAGCGGACGGCCGTCATCAATCAGCTCCGGGCGCTGCTGCTGGAGTATGGCATCGTGACGCCGCTCGGGCGCGAGACGTTCGCGCGGCGCTGGTCCCAGATCCTCGGCACCGCGAGCGCGCAGCTCTCGCCGCGCCTGCTCGTGCTGATCCAGCGCCTCCGGGAGCACTGGCGCACGCTCGACACGCAGATTGCTGAGGCGACCCAGGAGCTCACGACCTGGGCGGAGGGTTCTCCGCTGTGCCAACGCGTCGCGACGGTGCCGGGCGTCGGGCCGATGATCGCGACGGCTGTCGTGTCGGCGGTGGGAGACGCGCGGATGTTTGCCCGCGGCCGGGACATGGCCGCATGGCTCGGGCTCGTGCCGCGCCAGCACTCCACGGGCGGGAAACCGACCTTGGGCCGGATTAGCAAACGCGGGAATGGGTACCTGCGTCAGCTCTTCTTGCAAGGCGCGGTGTCGGCCTATCTCTGGATGAAACGGGATCGGTCCGCCCTCGGGGCGTGGGTGCAACAACTGGATCGGCGGCGGCAGCGGCCTGTCGTCATCACGGCGTTGGCGAACAAGCTGGTGCGGATCTGTTGGAAGGTCCTGACCAGCGACACCCCGTTCCGACTGTATCCCGGGCGGCCCGTCGAGCACGCGGTGTAGTACGGCGATTTGTCCACCATCAAATTGCGAGGGACCCTAACGTGATGGCACAACTGTTCACCGACGCACCGTCAGCCTGACCCAAAAACCGGTCTCAATGACCGTCGGCGTAATGAGGACCGGTGCGTGCGGATTCCATCAAGGCCAGAAGCCGTGGCTTCACCAACAGGCCGCATAGATTTGCGCAACGCTCGTCTCGTTCACGCGGCAGGTTCACCTTGCAACGGAGGGGCAGACCATAGATTTATGGATAGTGATCCGCCCGAATCCGCGTATCCTCTATAATCCCAGCGACTTCCGTGGCTCTCGCGCTCGATTCTCGTCTCGACCTCTACACGGTCGAGTGAGTCTTGGGATCGCGGCGCCAAATGCAGACATGCCGGACACCACCAACGACCGCTGGAAACGCATCGAGTCCCTATTCCACGCGGCGCGGGAACGCGCGCCCGCGGACCGTGAAGCGTTCCTTCAGGAAGCCTGTGCCGGCGATTCGTCTCTCCATGACGAGGTCGCATCGCTCCTGGTGACAGTGGGCGCGTCGTTCGTCGATCGCGGCGTCGAAGGGGTCATGTCGCTACAAGGCGGCCCGTCGCTCACCGGACGTCAGCTTGGTCCTTACGCCGTGGGTCCGCTGCTTGGCGCTGGCGGGATGGGCGAGGTCTATCGAGCCCGCGATACGAAGCTCGGGCGCAACGTCGCGATCAAGATCTTGTCGGCGCGCTGGCTCGCCGACGCGGATCGGATTACACGGTTCGAACGCGAAGCGCGCCTGCTGGCGTCGCTGAATCATCCGCACATCGCCGCCATCTACGGCTTCGAAGACTCCGGAAGTACACACGCGCTGGTGCTCGAGCTAGTGGAGGGGCCAACGTTGGCTGATCGGATCTCCGCAGGCGCCCTGCCCGAGCGTGAGGCCGTCGCCGTGGCCCGCCAGCTCGCCGATGCCCTCGACGCGGCGCACGAGCGCGGCATCGTGCATCGCGATCTCAAGCCCTCCAACATCAAAGTCACCGGAGAAGGCGTCGTGAAAGTGCTCGATTTCGGCCTCGCCAAGGCGATCGCCGGAGACGACGCTGCGCCCGACCTCACGCATTCGCCGACGGTGACGGTCGGCGGGACGCGGGAGGGCGTCCTGCTCGGGACGGCCG